>JACRHT010000003.1 GCA_016217545.1 Opitutia bacterium
GCGCTGCATCGCCGATACCCGGCGCCGCCCACTCGCATCGCGATTCCCCGTATCGATCACCTCCGCAACAATCGTTCCCATCGCGACACTCTACCGCGGAAACTCCGCGCCGCCTACGGGGACGCCGACCGGACACTTACGGACAGCGGAGGCTCTAGTTTCTCGGCTGATGTGGTCGGTTTTCGGTAATTCGCACAGTGCTCTGGCCAAGTCTGCCGGAGGCAGCGAAGCCAGAGCACCGTGCGGACAAAGAAGGTTATAGTCTGTGCGCCACGCTTCAGTCTTATGCTGTGCGTCAGCGATCGTGAAGAACAGATGGACGTTCGGACACTCGTCGCGCTTTTGAATGGTCACTGTTCGCCTGAATAGCAAAAAAGGCCTTCCTCAATAGACGCCGTAGTCAATCCGTCTGAGAAGATTCGCCACATCCTTTCGGCCCTTCTCCGTGCGCATGACCCGTAGCGGCACTTTGCCTCCCAAGCCAACCGCCGGCTCGCAGAGCCAGCGCGCCAAGACAGACGCCGATTCGAAGCAGGAAATGCCTGCCAAAAACACCTCCCGATCGATTCGGCCAATTTGCCTGCGGCAGTGCTCGAGCCTGCGGATTTCAGCCACCAGACTTGCGTCGAGGCGACGCCTTTCGCTTGGGGTGAGCAGGCCGAAGACCTTTGGCGGTGCCTCCGGTCGCTCAGACGTGTTTTTCGTATTCGGTTTCATCATGCCGGCGGAGATGTTAGAGTTCATCCTGTTCCGGAGAGCTGGACCAGGATCGTATTAATGTCTGCCGAACCATGGCGAAGAATCCGTGTGTTGTGATGATCCACATAAAAGCAGCTTCGCACTCAGCCTCGGCCATAGGATGGCGTGCGCCCGCTCTTGGTTGATCTCTGTTTTTGCGACGCCATAACGTGACCGTAGGCGCGGAGCGCGGCGCGGGTCGCAGAGACGACGGCGTGCGAGGTGCCTCCCAATTCATAGCGGGATCTGGTATTTTGAACGGACCCGCTCTAGGTCGACTATCGCCAATCGGGGTGGCCCTCCGCCCTGCAATTCTCCCTGAGGGAAAGTGCGCTCCCAATAGCGTCCGTCATCGGGATCTTGGTAGAGGACTTCCCAGTCCCCCCATTGCTTGCTGGAAGCAATCTTTTTAAGGTGATGCGAGGTCAACCATTCAATGCGCGCAGAGACGGCATCTGCCTGCAATGTGTTGTCTTTCTGTATCCAAGCGCCCGAAAGATCGTGCTCGTTCGGCTGTAGTTTCATAGATATGCTTTTAGTGGACCTCGGTGATCGTTGCCTTTTCCGGGATTGGCCCATTTGGAACGACAAATTCACTAGCCTTTCCGGCGGTCTGCCCTTTTCCGACAAAACCTGGATTTGTTCGATTTATTGGCGTAGCCAGCCCTTCTGGCGTAGGAAACTCGATGACTTTGAACCCAGTTGGGCTCTCAGGAATGGTTAGCACGGTGGCGACCTGTTGCGCGTTCAGTCCTTTCAATTGTGCCGCATCTGCCACGAAGACATCAGGCGCTGAAGGGGCCCCCAGCGTAGTTGTCTTCAGTCCATTCGGAATGACTCGCGCCACTGTTTGAGGAACAGGGTTGGCAATCTGCGCCGCTGCGACACTGGATTCGCCAGACGCTAACGCGCCTTTGATGCCACCAGCAAGTCCTTGGGTTAGCTTAACGCCACCGTAAACTATTGCTGCATCTTCCGCGACGTTGGCCACGTTGCTAACCGTCGGATTCTTGATCGCCGCTTTCACATCTCCCGTGATTTTGCCCGGAAATCCAGAGACGATTTTCGGAATGCGATCGACGTTCGCTACTAGACTGGGTGCTCCTGTGCCAACTTCAACAGAAGCCAAGGCAAGCCTCCCGACAGTCGTTTCATAGCCTCCCAGTTTCCCCGATGCATTCTTTGCAGCCAAGTCCTGCTTTGCTGCTGCGATACTCTGCGGCAGCGCATTTCGGAAAACGTGAACCGTCGAGTCGAACGCTAGTTTCGGAAGCGCAGCGAGCCCATACCCCATCGCTTTCCAATTGTTACCCGCTGCCGTGTTTGCTTTCGATTTTCTCAACAGCCCATTGTCGTTTGGATCGTCGATACTAAAGCCTGATCTGTCCGTAAAAGTCAGCGGATTGTTGGCGACGTAGCTATACCGGTTGTAGCTCTGCAAGTTTCCCGGAGCCTGCACTACGATGTCGGCAGACAGCATTCGACCCAAGAGGGGATCGTAGATGCGCCCGTTCATATTCACCAACTCCAAGCCGTCCATCATCTCATGGCCGGTAAACCCACGGGGCGTGAGGGTGTTCAGGTCGTAGGTTGACGTCGAAGGTGTGCCGTTCCATGTTGCGGGATCGCGGCGCTGGCCCCAGGCGTCTTCGCTGTAGCGGCCGCTCTGGCCGCTCGCGCTGCGGGCGGTGACCGCGCTGGCGTCGCCGTAGCGCGTGATGCTCTCGATGGAGCCGAGATGATCGTGATGGTAAACCCAGGTCTCGGGAGTGCCGCCTTGGTTGAGCGAAGGAATCTCGACGGCGCCGACGGTGCCCTCGGGCGCGGACACGTAGAGGCGCACGGTCTTTTGCTGCCACACTGGCGCGCCGGTGGCGGCGGTGTTGACGTAGTCGACTTCCATCGCCGCACCGACGGCGTAGAGCTTTTTGCGCGTGTAGTGTGAAGGCGCAGAGCTGGCGCCGCCGCTCATGGCGTCGAACTCCAAGTGTGCCACGCGCGAGCGGTGCGCGTCGTAGAGAAATTCGCTGCCGGTGGTGACCGAACCGACGGTCTTGGCCATCCAGCGGGGTTTGTCGAAGCCGGTCCATTTCAACGACCATTTCTGCCAGTCGGTATTCCCTTCGGTGCCCTTGGTCCGCGTCTCGAGGTTGCCGTTGGCGTCGTAACCCATCGTGTAGCCGAAGGCGCTGGTGACGGCGTGAGGCTTCGTTGTGCTGTAGATGTAGGTGTCGCTGTCCGCGCCGGCGACGCTCTTCTTCGTCGCGATGTTGCCGTTGGCTTCATAGGTGGTGTCACCTTGCGTCGTCGAACTGGTCAGGCGATTGAGTGAATCGTAACCTAGGGTTTCGGTGAGGTCGCCGCTCGTGCGTTTACGCAAATTGCCGAGGCCGTCGAAGGTGACGCCGAGATTCTGGATGTCGGTGTCGCCCGCGGCCGGGCCGGTTTTGATCGAGGTGAGCACCCCGTCGCTGGCGCGATAGGCGCGCATCGTCCAATGTCCGGAGCCCTTCTGGATTTTGACGGGGCGGTCGAGGTGATCATAGCCATCGGTGGCGGCTGCCTGCCACCAGACGCGCGCCGCCGTGTCGGCGATTTGCGTGACGTGACTCTGGTCGTCGTAGCTGTAGGTGAAGCCGAAGTTTTCCCAGAGGTAGGGATAATCGCCGGGCGCTTCGTGCGCCGCAGGTCGCCAATAGTAGCGAACCGTCGCAGGACGACTGACGCTGTCGTATTTGGTATGTGTGTAGAACCATTTGCCGTCGATCGTTGTGAGCACGATTTCCGGGCGTCCCTTCGAATCGTAATAGAAATATTTCGTGCTTCCGGGGTCGGTGTAGCCGGGGGCATTGCTGAGAGCGTGTTCTTCGCGGGCGAGAGAACCAATCCAACCTTTGGTCGCCGCGACATCGTAGTAAAACCACGATGCTGCTTCCACAGGCGCGCCAGTGCCGAACTGGGTAGTGGTGCGGGTTTGCGGCCGACCTAAGTGATCGAACGCGGATTCGGTGACAGCTTTGTTTGCATCTTTCTGGCTAACGACCTGGCCGAGAGCGTTGTTGGTGTAGGTCCAAGCGCCTTTGTCGGGGTCGGTGAGCGTCGCCTGTCGTCCGAGCGCGTCGTAAGTGGCGGTAATTTTTTGCGTCTGCCCCTTGAGGATCGTCTCTCGCATCCGGCCGAAGCCATCGAGCTTGAACTCGAGCGAAGCGGTGCTGCTGCCGCCGGTGGTGGCGCTGATCGTGCCCGGCGAATTGTCGGCGTTCCACACCTTCACGGTGCGTCCCTTGGCGTCAACGAGGGTCGTGGTGGCTTGCGCTTCCGGATTCACCCCGCCGAGAGTGTCCGCATCGACTGAGACCGTTGTCGTTCGGCCGTTGTAGGTGGTCGAGGTGACGGTGCCATTGGGAGCGGTTACAGTGCTGACGCGCCCGAGCGCGTCGTAGGTGGTTTTCGTCCAGAGCTTGTTGGTGTCCGTAGTTTCCGAGGTGTAGGCATTCGAGACGGCGACGATCTGCCCGAGAGAATTGTAGGCGGTATCGGTGGTGGAGGTCTGCGAGGCGTAACCCTCTTTCACGACTCGGATCGCTCGTCCCAAGCGATCAAAATACGTGGTGACCGTCGGCTGGCCTGTGGCCGTCACTTGGACTTTGTAGACCGACGTGAGCGCAAGACCGGTAACTCCGGTCGGCGGTGAAACGCTGGCGCTGGAGTCCAGCGAATAGGTGGTGTCAGTTTGGAGACTCTTGAGCACGTCCTGGACCTGCGTGACGCGACCAAGGGCGTCGTAGATCGTGGTGGTTTCGGCGGCGTTGGGATCGGTGACGTTCGTGGGCAGACCGAGAATCGGATCGTAAACGATTTTGGTCGCATGCAGGTAAGGGGCGGCGTTCTGGACCGTCTTCGGCAAATCGAACGTCGCGTCGAAATCGTAGTCGGTCTCGGAGCCGGCCTTGAACGGGACAGACGAGGTGGAGTAGCTGCCAATGGTCTGAAGGCCGGTGGCAGTCGTGTTGGCGATCTCGGTTTTATACACGCGGCCCCGCGTGTCGCGCGAGTAAGTGGTGGTGAGATCGAGGTCGGTCTCGTCGGCGTCGATCGTCTCGGTCTCCACCAGCGGAGTCTGCACGACACCGTCGATCCAATAGCCGAAAGTTTTCTTGGGCGACGCCTCGGGCGCGGCGCTTGTGCCGTAGCCGCCGCCCCACACGAAAGTCTGCACGTCCTTCACCAGACCGGTTAGCCCACCAGAGGCAGGATGATAACTGGTGACGACTTTCTCGCCGTAATCGTCGCCATAGTCTGTCGTGAGCGTCGTGAGATTCCCGTAGGTGATTTTGCGCGGAAGATGACCAGAAATTGTCGAAAACGTCATGACTCCCGTGACGGCATTCGCTCCGGTCGACGTCGTGTCCGATGAATTGAACGACTCCGGCAAGGCCGTATGCACCGATGTCTCCTCATCGAACAAAGACTCGGCGGTGATTTTGATATATTCGCCGCTTTCCTTGGTCCGCGGGAACAGCGCCTCTGGCTGAGATGAAGGCGAGGCGAGGTTCAGCGTGAAGTGGGCGGTGGTTGAATCTTCCCAGCGGTATTCCGTCGCGCGTGAGATGTAGGGCCAGACCGTGCCCCACGCGGTCGGGTCGTCTTTGGATTTCACGACCTCATCGAAGACAACAGTGTTGTCGTGCGAGGAGAGGATGCGGAATTGAGCTTTGGTGCCGTTCGCCTCGGCTCCCTCGACCGGTCCTTCCCAGTAGCGATAGGTCTCCTCACGAGCGGTCAGACCCGTCATCGGAAACGACTGCGCGAGGAACTGATATTTGAAGAGTTTGGTTTGTTGGTCGAGAGTGACGAAGGCGTGGAAACCAAGGCTGCCGCGGCCGGAAAGATCCACGCGATTGCCAGCGTATTGGTAGCTGAGATGCTGGCGCTCATCGCCGGCGAAATTGCCGCCATTGTCCCGATACAAATCCGCCACAACTACTTGGCGACGGCTCTCGCGAATGGGATAGGCTACTGTCGCACCGGAGGTATAGATGGCGTCGGACGAGATTGGTGCGTAGATAAGCGCCGTTTGTGCACCCAGCCCATTGGCGATATCGACGATGCGGTGATTGTCGGTATGCGCAGCGGCGGCAATTGCGCACGCTTCCGGAAGCTCGAAAATGGTGGAATTCCGCCGTAGCAGAAGGATGCTCTCGGCCCCGTTTCCTTGGCCATCGATGGCCGCGACATCCCAGCCGAAATCGCCGGCGACGTTGTATTCCGTGCTGTCGCTGCTGGAATCAATCAGGGCAATTGGATTGGCCGTGTCGAATCCTCCTGCCTTTGCGAGGACGCAACGCCAACCTTTGGTCGGCGAATACCACGCGAAATCCTTCCTGCCGTCGGCGTTCCGATCCAGGAGCAGAACCGCGCTAATATCGAATCCCTTAACACTCTGAAATGTCTCGGTCGTTGTTTCGAAATTCTCGACGAGAACGTCGACCGTGCCGGATCGCTGGATAAACGTGTCGACCACACTACCGTCCACTGAGATGGCCGCAGGTAGTGTGGCAAAGGCAGTAGAGTCAAAATGCCCGTCGCCCTTGGAGAGCGCAACCCGCCAACCCGACTGCGCATCGAACTGCCCTCCTGCATACCGAGTGGCTTGGAAACAGAGGACATCGTCCAAGCCGTCTCCGTTGATATCGCCCACAAGGGAACGGAAGCCACCGGAGCCGTCGGTCCCGCCGTAACTTTGGCCAAAATTTCCGATCGTCTCAACGAAACCAAACGTCCCATTGCCGGTGTTGCGAAGGGCATGCATGGATAGAAAAACGCTCGGATGATAGGGGTCACTGGCATCGAGTTCGTTTTGCGTGGCAATGAGGTCCGAACGTCCATCCCCATCGAGATCGCATCTCTGCAACGTGTAGCCTCGTCCCAATCCAGGGTCCGGCAGCGGCAGATTTGGGAGTTCCGTATCTGTGAACGTTATGTTGGCGCCGGAAAGAATCGGCTGCACCCAATGCAAGGTGCCGTTGGCGGTATTGACCGATATGGTTCCCGCGCTCCCGGTCATTTGGTTTTCCGCCCACCTGTAAGCGGATTCAAAGCCGTCGATGGTGATAATCGGAGGAGGTAGACCGAAACCCGCGATACTCTGCACAGCCATCTCCTGATAGATCAACTCGTCGATTCCATCGCCGTCCAAGTCCACCACTACCGCAGACCCAGGCAGGCCGCGATTTTCCAGGTCCAAATAACTGACGACTCCGCCTTTTGTGCTCATGGGCACCCGATCGGCGAATCCGGTGCCGGTCGACAATGCCAGATACCATCCTTGATTCTGCGCGGGATTGGAGGTGCCGTAGTTGTGCCACACCAAATCCGATTTTCCGTCTCCGTTGAAATCACCGACGGCCACCGGCCCGGGGCCCCAGCCAAAGACACCCCAAGTTCCAACGGGGGCCGTGTAGCTGCTCCAAGATCCGTCTCCGTTTGGCGTCGCGACGACATAGTTGGTTCCCTCGAGGAAAAGGACGTCGCTGCGTCCATCGCCATTAAAGTCGCCTTGCCAGTTCGCTCGCAACGTGTGGCTGCTCGATGGTTCGAATGCAGCGCCGGGGGCGGATAGCACTGTGGGAGCTGCTCCCCAAGTCACCACCGTTCCCGGTGCTGATTGCAAATCGTAGTTCGCGCTCTGCGGGTTGGCGAACGCGGGGGTGATGGATTTGAGATGGGTGCGCCCTGCGGTAGCGGCGTCCTCATAGGCGAGCGAATATTTCGTGGCCAGCTTGTCGCTCGAACCGACTTTTATGTAACCCTCGATCGAAGCCAACCGTTTCGTGCTGTTTACATGGCGTCCCGCCAGATAGTTTTGTGCAACGTTCGTCCGAGCTTCGTAGGTGAAGGAAAGATAAGCCTGTGGATCGATCGACTCGCTGCCGCCGGTGTAGTCAATCTTCGTGAGGAGATGTTCGCCCTCACCTTGATCAGCGTAGGTGAAAGAGAGGAAATTCCCCGTGCGATCCTCAACACGCTTCAGGGCGTAGGCGTAAGCGGCTCCGGTAGTTTCACCGCCGGCTGACTGAAACCCGTCGGTGGTGTTCGAGTATTTGCCGAAAGTATACTTCATCCCCTCCTTGTCTTCCATGACAAAAGTATCGACATTGTTGTCAGCACCGCTGGCAGAAATGGTCACGAACGAGTCGACCTCGGTGCGATACGTGCTACCCGGTTTGAAATGAGTGTTCGTTGAGCTGGTCAGAATGAGACGTTTCCCTTCGAGGTAGAGTTGATCGTCGGCAGTGAAGGTGACGCCTCGGACTTCGTTATCGCGGGCCAGAATCGAACGACCTCGGGTGATGGCTTGAGGGAAACCCGTCGAGATCGAGAAGCCTACGCCAAGGGGACCATCTCCCGATTGACTATTGTAGGTCAGTGCCAGTTGCGGCTGCACCCCTTGCCGCCCCGGAGGAACCCTGAGCTGTATTGTGTAGTTCGCGGCACCGCGGTTGTCCACGGACACGCTGCCGGGAAGTGTGCCGACCAGATCGGCGGCATCGAGCGCCACCGACGCAGCGAACATTGCCAACAGCGTCGACAGCATGGCAACGCAGCGACGCGGGGAAGGTGAGAAGATCGATCGCATGACCCAAAGAGACTACGGTTTGCTCGAGTCTTTCGACTGCGTGCGGGAAAGAGATTTTTGCAGCATCGTCTGCAAGGCGGCGCGATTTGCGGTCGAATCGGGGTTGGCAACTTCGGGCGCGCGCAGCGGAGCGTGCGCCGCATACATCCGACGCGTGGCTTGCACTTCGGACGCGGTCGCGGGAACAGCGTCCGTTCCGTCAGGAGCGCCCGGAGGCGTGGAAGGTTCGGTCGTCGATGGCTTCGGGTCGACGCGGTCCGCAGAATTGGCAATCGCTGGTTCGGTGACCAGCGCTTCTGCAACCGATGCGATGGGCTCGGAAGTTTTTGGCGCAACGGGCGGCATCGTCTGAACTTGGGCGATGGCTGACGTGGCAGGGACGGTCGTCTTGCGTGCGACCGGGGATGCTTCGTGCGGAGCGTTATGCTGAGAGCGCTGCCATAGCCACAGTCCGGCGATCAGTGCCAGACCGAAGCACAAGACCAACAAATGCCGGACGGAACGGTTTGATGGGTTCATGGCGCGTCAGTGGCGGAGATCGCGCCGGTGGTTTTGTTCACCTTGTAATAAACGGCGTCAGGTGCGGAGAGAACCAAGTTGCCCCCGGGAGGGAGGGCGGAGGCGCTGTCGGCGCGGTTGGTCGGATCGGTGCCCGCAGCGTATTCGGCGAGGTCGGTGCGTCCGTCGCCGTCGGTGTCGGTCGGCGCTGCTGCCGCAGACTTCGGATCGAGGCCGTAGTGGACTTCCCATCCGTCGGGCAAGCCGTCCCCGTCGGTGTCTGCAAGGACGGGGTTGGTGCCAAGGCGATACTCTTGCAAATTTGTCAGTCCATCGCCGTCGGGATCGGCCTTCTGATCGACTTCGGTGACGCCAAAATAGAACCGCTCCCACTCATCGGAGAGCAGGTTGCCGGTGGCCGGATAATCGAACGGGTTGAACTCGATCGCACGGAAGAAAAGTTTCGGCGCGATGGTGTTCTGCCCCGTGTTTGTCGGATCGTAGTCAATCGCCGTCACGACGGTGAAGGGCTCATCTGCACCGCTCGGGTTCGTCGCGGGAAGAAAACTCCAGGTCTGCAAGTCGAGCGAAATCTGGACGAGATAGTGGCGACCGGAGCGGCCCCACCAACTGAAGCGCCACGTCGGCGGGTCGGTGTCGCCAATCGCCATCGTCGCCCCCATGTTGAGATCGGTGACCGTTTGCGAGAAGACGGACGGGATCGCGCCGAAGACTAGGCCAGCAAAAAAAATCAGATACCGAATGCGCTGCGTGTTCATCGCTTCGCCTCCGTTTCCAACCAGAACGTTATGACCGGACTTGGTGGCGGAGCTTTTCTCCGCTTCTCTTCCGCGGCCAACTCGTCGGCTTCCCGTTTGACGAGGTCGCTTCTGAGTTTGGGGCCGTTGAGCTGCGCGTAAGCGTGAAGGTAGTCGAGCAGATCGAGGCCTTTGGGCGCAGTTTTGGAGTCGTTGTTCGATCCGAGCAGAACGTAGTCTGCATGTTCAGCGCTGAGGTGCTTCAAGCCGTCTGTTGAAACGTTGGTGGGGGCTTCGTTATCGACTGCGCACACGAACGGAAACCAGAGAAATACGGCGCCCTTCGTCTCGATGTCGGTTAGCTGCGTTAGCAGGCGAAAATCGATGTTCGAGAGTGCGCGATAGGTTACGCCCTCCTCCTGCCATGACAGTTCTGTCACCGTGCGCGTCCCAACGTAGACATTCGCGGTGACTGTGATCGTCTCGTAAGATTTGGTCGCGCGGCGCGCGGCGGTCGCTTGCTCTTCGACTGTAGGTTCGGGCCGTGGCGCAGGTGCGTGGGCATGGGGAAGAATCGGCGGCTTCACTCGCACAAACGTAACCGTGTGGTCGCCGTGGTTCTCCACCTTGCGCGCGAGCACATCGAATGTCAGCTTGGCGCCAGTCGTGCTTGTCTGCGCTGCCGCGGGCGACGCCAGCAGTAGAGACGCGCACGCACAGAAAGGCCACCCCATCCCGAGGGATATTTTCATGAGATAAATTGAACCGCACCGGTGGCCCGGCCGGCGCGGCATGCGGATACTGCGCCAAACTGCATCGGGCCGACAATACGATTCTTTCGAGTGTGCATCATTTTACGGCATATTGTGCCGTTCTTAAAACTCTCAATTCACGGCATGATGGGGCGTGCCTTCGCCAACCCATATTCGCCGCGATCTCGTGAAGTTCGGCGCAAAACTCCGTCGGGAGCGACTGGCGCGGGAGGTTACTCAAGAACGATTGGCGGAACTGGCTGACTTGAACGTCCGCACGCTCCAAAAAATCGAGGCGGGGGAAACCAACGTTCTCGTGACGACTGCCATGCGGCTGCGCCGTGCGCTCGGCTGTCCATGGGATTCCGTTCTTCAAAAATAGCGCTGCGCTTGATGGAAAAGTGAGCGTCAATGCGGTTGCATCGTGTGCGCTAAAGGTAAACGCCGCGATCGATTGCTCGTAGGATACGCGCCACCTTTAGCCTCCCAGCAGCGGAGCGCATGACATCAAGGGGCGCCTTGTTGCCGAGAGTAGGTGCCGGTAACGGATTTTCTTCGCAGCTCAGTCGCCACCGCGGTTCGATCCGCCGCCCCCTGAATTTCTTTCAAGAAACGTTCAAAGAGGGTGTGTTTGCCAAGGGACTATCCGCGCGCCAAAGCTTGATCGTTTCACCCTTAGGAGATTCGAAAAGCGACATCGGGTATATCTTTTGATCGGTTTGCCGGTCTTGAAGCAGAAGGCCAAGTTTCAACTGCCAAATCTTGAATTGCTCGATCATTGCGACGGTGGTGACTTCGACCTCCCGTCCGTTGCTCCGAATCAGTTGCTCCTGGAAGTAGCCCAAAGAAAAAATCCTAACGTGAAAGCCCTCTGGGGCGTAGGGATCCTCCGATATCCACGCCTCGAGGAGGTGATCTGGGACATCATGTAGCTTCGCATTGGGGTGTGCCCGAATCCAAGCCGTGCTCGCTGCCAAGACCTCCTCGTGAGTCATCGGTTTCATCAACTTACGGTCTAACGCAGGCGGCTGAAGGTCAACCAGAAATGGTCCACCGGTGGACCCAAAACGAGCGGATGTTCGCCTACGATGGCGCGGCATGCCAAAGTCAGGATCATCGCGTCGTAACCTCGCCGGTAAAGTCGTGTTGAGGCTCCGGAAAGCCCAAGGACTCACACGTGAGCAATTGGCCGCAAAGCTGCACATTCGCGGTTGGGACGTGACACGCAAGGTGGTCGAGCGGATCGAAAATGGTCGGCGAGAAATCAACGATCTCGAGCTTCGCGTGTTAGCGCGTGCATTACGTGTCCCTATAGAAACGTTATTTGAATCGAACTAGCGGCCTATCGGTGAATACCGCGTTCATATCACGGCGGAATTTATTCATGGCAGCCGATTCCAGCAAAACGAAGTCTGACGGGGAGAGCGATGTATGGGATGCGGAGCGTCTCTGGATCGAAGGCGGTGAGCCTCGGCGAGAGATGGTCTCCTCCTTCATCGCGTGCGGAGATCTCGTAATTCTCGCGGGCGCACCCAAATCCGGCAAAAGTCTGTTGGCTTCGCAGCTTTGCCTCCAATTGTTGCGCGGCAGCGGCAATCTCTTTGGGCATCCTGCGCTAGCGATTAAACCGGCATCATCAGAGCGTCCGGGGTGGCGCGTGCTTTTCGTGTCTTTAGAAATGGAGCCGGATGCAGTGTGGGGACGTCTGTGCCGACAGGCTGAGAAGCTTGGAGTTTCGATTTTGGAGATACCGGGGGTGGCTCGCGGTTTCGCGAAAGCTCGCCCCAGTGAGGGGCATAAACGCAACGCCGCGCATAGCCCTCTGCCGCTTTTCCATGTGTTCCAGATCAACGGAGAAAAATCGTTTTCTATCAGGCGCCGCTCCAAAAAATCAGGCGTTTCGCTAGACGCTGCAGCGCGCAAATGTTGGCAAGACATCGTCACCCGAGTGCTGCCTGACGTCATCGTGTTTGATTCACTATCTCAGCTCCACGACTGCGATGAAAATGCGAACATAGACATGCGGCATGTGCTCCATGAGCTCGATAGCTTATGCAACTACGAGACGTCCAGTGGGCGTCAAAGACCCGCCAAGGTCATCATCCATCATACACGAAAACCATACGGAGATCGCTCATACGGAGCTACCGCTGCCACCTCGATTCGAGGAGCGTCGTCAATTCATGCCGAAGCTGACCTCGCGATTACCATCACCAAGTTTCAAGGCGTGCGCCGAGATCGCGAGGTCATGCTCACGTGCAGTTCGCGCCACGCAGCGCAGCTCGATAATTTCTCCTTGGAGCGTGAGGACGAGGGTTTGACCTACAAATACAACGGCGGGGAGACGCCCCGCACCGCGCGCCGTCACCACGAGAAGCTGTCCGCGGTCCATCGGATACTTTCGTCGGGGAAGCAAAATCTCACTGAGACTGAGATTATTCAAGGTGTCGCGCTGATAACCCGCGACCGCGGCACGTGGGCACGCATGTTGGTGAAAGACCTTGTTCACGTCGGTTTATTAAAAGAACTCGGCAAGAGCGTGAAAGGTAACCCGGCGCGCTTTGCGCTACCCCCTGAACACACCCGCGATTCTTGGATGAGTCTAGCGCTCGGCCATACGGAGATTAGTGAATCAACCTCACAGTCGAGTCGTGAGCGACCGTGACGTTTACGGAGACCGAAAGCAATGGCATGGCAGCGCCGCAGTCGCCGATGGAAAAAAGCAGGTCCGAGACAAAACCTGATCGGCCCAGCAATTCAGCGCATTCGACGGAAGCACCTGCTCACTCAGGCTGCCCTTGCCTCGAAGTGCTGCGAAAGCGGGTTCGAACTTGGGCCGACGGAAGTTGCCAAGATCGAGTGCGGAGTGCGCTGCATCACGGACGTCGAAATCGCTGCGCTCGCGCGAGTGCTGGCGGTCGAGCCCGGTGAGTTTTTCTTGGCGGAACCAGTCATCGAAGAACCCAATCCGGTGCCCAAGGGCCTTTTGCGTGCTCGACCGCTGGCTAAAAAGTCATAGCAGGCGGGTATTTCCATTATCGGAATAAATAGCCTAACGATATTCAGCCACAGATACTTGCTGTTGGCTGCCCGGCATGGATTCGAACCATGACTAGGCGAGTCAAAGTCGCCTGTGCTACCATTACACCACCAGGCAGTGGAGCGGCCGAAAGAAGAGCGCGCACCGGGGCGGGTCAAGGGCGGAATCGTCAATCCGTTCGCCCCTTCCCGGCGCCTCGGCTTCAGCGGGCGCGTTGCCGGTCAGCCTGCCGTTTTCCCAGCCAGACGCTCAACCCCAGCCACGCCATCGACAACGGCACCGCCACCAGCGAGATGCCCGTGAACCCGAGACCTAGCGCCGCCAGCCCCGCGTAGCTCCAACTCGCGAGCTGGTCGCCGCCGCGATACACCACCGTGTCGATGAAAACCTTCGCCTTGTAGCGGTCCTCGCGTGGCACGACGGTGTAGAGGACTTCGCGCGCCGGCCGCGCCAACGCGAAGTTGCTCACGCGCCGCGCCACCTGCACGACGACGAAAACCGCCACCGTCGGCGCCACCGCCAGCGCCCCGAATCCCGCGGTGCTCAACAGCGGCAGCGCGCCGAGCGTGAGCACGACGCCGGCCCGCGGCATCAGCCGTCCGGTCAGCAGCAATTGGCAGGCGAGGGTCAGCGTGTTCACCCAGAAATCCAAGTCGGCGAAAAACGCCGTGCGCGCCGCACGCTCCGGAAAATGCTGCTCCGCGATCGTCGCCTGCTGGAAATAAAGGAACGTCGACGTGATCGTGTAGAGCAGCATGAACACCGCGATGCCGGCCAGATACGGCGAGCGGAACGTGTGCGTGAGACCCGCGAGCACGCTGCCACCCACCGGCCGCTCCGCCTCCTCGCCCGGCGCCGGCCGCCGAAACGCCGCGCAGACTCCGCCGAGTCGTCGCGACGCGAACACCGCCACCTCGAGCAACGCGATCGCCGCGAACAACAGCCAGTGCTGCCCGAGTTTTTCCACGAAGCCCGACGTCAGCGCCGAGCCCGCGATGCCGCCGAGCGTCGCACCCGCCGCGAGGAAACCAAACAGCCGCTTCCCCTGCTCCGCATCGAACACGTCGACGATGAACGACCAGAACACGGACACGACAAAGAGATTGAACACCGACACCCAGATGAAGAACGCGCGGCCGATCCACACGTGCTGCGCCGGCGTCGCGACCGCGAGCAGCACCATGAACGCCACGAGGTTCACCATGAAGAACCGATACGTGAGCGCGATGAAGCGATCGCGCCGCCACCGCCGCACCGCCCAGCCGAACAGCGGATTCACCGCGAGCATAGCCACCAGCGTGCCGGTGAAGAGCCACGGCAGGTTCTTCACCCCGCCGGCGACGCCGAGCTCGTCGCGGATCGGCCGCAGCACGTAGTAGGACAGGAACAGCGCGAACACATAGAGCCACGCCCACGCCAGCGCGCGCGACTCCGAGGGTTGCACGACGAGGAAGCGCCGCAGGACGGCGGTCAAGGGATCCGGCCGCGAAGGCACGGTTCCGGGCGGAGGCGTGGAGGGGAATGCCACCGCGCGACCGTAGCAGGCCCCGCGACGGCGTCAGCAACGTTGCGGCGAAGCGAGCAACCCGTGCGACGACGCTGACCGAGGATCGGACGCGCGTCCCTTCGCCCCGTTCGCCACCGCACTCCGGCCGGCGGCCGGAACTCAGCCCGCGGGCTTCAGCCAGTTCTCCTGCAACCGCCGGGCCACGTCCTCGAATTGCGCGCCGCTGGCGGGCTTCTGGATATACTCGGTCGCGTTCAATTCCAGCGCGCGCCGGCGATCATCGGCGCGACCTGAGGAGGAAAACACGACGACCGTCAGTTCGCGGAGCTTCGCCTCGCGGCGAATCCAGCGCAGCACCTCGAAACCGGAGAGCAGCGGCAGGTTCAAATCGAGCAACACGACGCGCGGGAACGGATGCAGCACGCGATCGTCGTAGGGCGGATCGCCGCGCAGGTAGTTCACCGCCTGCTGGCCGTCGGAGACGCAGTGCAGCGGCGCGCGCAGGCCGGCGCGGCGGAAGGCGACGTGCATGAACAGCACGTCGTCCGGCTCGTCTTCCACGTAGAGAACGGAGTCTTGCGCCATGGTCACGCGGCCTTGAGGTCGAGCCAGAACCGGCTGCCGCGGCCGAGTTCGGATTCCACGCCGACGGAGCCGCCGAGTCGCTCGGCGACTTTCTTCACCAGCGCGAGGCCGATGCCGGTGCCCTCGTAATTCTTGCTCAGCCGCTGGAACATGCCGAACACGCGGCCGAGCATCGCCTCGGGGATGCCGATGCCGTCGTCCTCGAACCACACGCGCACCCAGTCGCCGCGGCGCTCCGCGCGGACGATGACGCGCGGCACGTGGCCGGGCTCGACGAATTTCACCGCGTTGCCGAGCAGGTTGGAGAAACACTGGGTGAGCGCCGCCTCGTTGCCGAGCACGCGCGGGAAATCGCCCGCCATCTCCACGCGCGCCAGCGGCGGCTGGAGATTCGGGTAGGAATCGAGGATGCCGCGCAACAGCGGCGCCATGTCCATCGGCTCGAGCGCGAACTCCTGCCGCACCGTGCCGCTGTAGCTGAGCGCGTCGGTGATGAGCCGGTCCATGCGGGCCGCGGCGGTGCCGATGCGGCGGAGGTATTCCTTGCCGTCCGCGCTGAGCCGGCCGGAGCACTCCTCCGCCAGCATCGCCGCGAAGCCGTGCATCGCGCGCAGCGGCGCGCGCATGTCGTGCGTGATCGTGTAGGAGAAGTGCTCGAGATCCTGCACCAGCTCGCGCAACTCCGCGGTGCGCGCGGCCACGGTGGCGTCGAGCTGCCCGTTGGTCCGCTGGAGCTCGTTGCGCAGGCGGTGGCATTCGAGCAGGAGCGAACACTGCGCGGCCACCCACTCGATCATGCGAAACTGCTCGGCGGTCCACGCCCGCGGGTGCTCGGAGTAGATTTTCACCGCGCCCACCACCGCGCCGCGCATGCGCAACGGCGTCGCGAGCACCGAGCGGAAGCGCCGGCCCGCCGCGCCGGGCGCGATGAGATCGGGCCGCGCGTCGAGATCGTCCACGAACGCCGTGCGATCGTGCGCCATGACGACGGCGGCGAACGATTTCGCGAACGGCCACCGCATGCGGTCGAGCGGGCCGACGCCGCTCTGCGCAAGCACGACGAGATCGTCGCCCGAATGCTCGACGATGGCGACGGCCGCCGCCGCTTCGTTGAAAAGCCGCAGCACGGGCTCGCAGATGCGTTGTGGCAGTTCGTCGCCTTGTTCGACGAGCTGGAGCGACTCGAGCAGGGTCTGCAGGAGGCTCTCGCGGCGCGCGATCGATTGGTTCGCGATCTGCAGCTCCTCCGTTTGCGCGGCGAGTTCCTCGGTCTGGTGCTGGAGTTCCTCCGCCTGCTGTTGGATTTGCGCGTTCTGCTGCGCGAGCTCCGCGCTCTGCGCGTGCAACTCCTCGTTCTGGCGCGCGATCTCCTCCTGTCGCGCGGATAATTCGTGGTTCGCCTGCTCGATCACCAGCCGCTTGCGCTCCAGCCGGTCGAAGAGATTCAGGATCAGGTTCACCGCCACGGCGACCACGACGGTGTTGATCCACTGCATGCCCAGCTGGAGCGCGCCGAGCGGGCTCAGCGTGCCGATCGGGTCGAGCACGTAGACGGCCTTGTAAGTTGCCAGGAGCAGGAACGCGCCCGTCATGCTCCACAGCAGCGCGCGGTCGCGATGCCACAGGCAAAGCAGGAGCGGCAGGCCGTAGCTCAGCGAGATGTTGCTGTTCCGAAACCACACGAGACGCAGCGCATACATCAACGCGAAGCTCGCCGCGAAGATCGCCACGGACACCAACCGGTTCGGCGGGCGCGGGGCGTGGGAGAGGGCGGCGAAGTCGGCGGGACGCATCACTCGGACAGACGTTGATACAGCGCCGGGCCCAGCCGCCGCAACGGCAGATAGTGCGGTGGCTTCTCGGCCTTGCCCGTCATCAGCACGCCGCCGGGCGCGAGCTGGTCGCAGAGATATTCCCACGCGCGGGCGGCGTGCGCCTCCGTGAGGTAGATCGCGACGTTGCGGAACAGGATCACATCCCAGCCCGCCGTTTCCTCGAACGAGAAGAGGTCCGCCGCCTGCCAGCGCATCGCGCGCGTGAGCGACGGGCGCGCACGATAGCCCGACCGGTCCGCGTCGAAAAACCGCGCGCGCCACTCCGGCGGCACGCGCGCCATCGCCGCTTCGGAAAACCACCCCACGCGCGCAGACGCGATCGCGTCCGTCCGGCAATCGACGCCGCACAGCTCGCTCCCGCCGATCACGCCCGCCTCGGCCAGCAGCATCGCCACCGAATAAAGCTCGTTGCCCGTGGACACGCCCGCCGCGTAGACGCGCAGGCCGCACCGCGTGCGCAACAGCTCCGGGATCGCCTCGCGCGCCAACTGGTCCCACACCGCGCGGTCGCGAAAAAAATCGGTGACGCCGATCAACACGGTGCTCAACACGCTGTCGACCAGCTCCGGCCGCGCCGCCAAAACCTCGCGCGCCGTCGAGGGCGTGGGCACGCCGAGGTGGCGCAGGCCCGCCGCGAGCCGTCGCTCGAGCGCGTGCGGCCGGTAGGCGCGCGCATTGAGCCCGGCCCGCTGCAACAGCCACGTGAGCAGCGGGTCGTGGAGTTCCCCCTCTCGCGGAAAAGTGCCCGCGCCCGCCGGCAGGAACCGCACGCGCAGATCCCGCAACGCGCCCGCGGGCGCCCCGGCGAAACCCGCGGCCTCTTCCCGACCCTGAAAGTAGATGTGCGCGAGATTTGCCATGCCGGTCGCGCGACTGCAATGGATGCGCCGCCCATCGTCAGGGGCAAAATGGCCCTGCCGACCGCTTCCGGAATTTCCCTGATGACGGCGCCCGGACGCAGCCCGGCCGAGGCGGAGCGGCGCAAAAAAATCTCCACGGTTGACGGACCTTTTGCGGGCGCGTTTCCTGACCTCCCAAATGGGAGCGAAGACCACCGGCCACACCGAACTGAAGTTCAAGCGCATCGTCCTCAAGCTGAGCGGCGAAGTCCTCCGCGGGCGCGGCACCGAGCCGATCGACGACGCCACCCTCGAGGCGATGTGCACCCAGGTGAAGGAAATCCACGACCTCGGCGTGCAGGTCTGCATCGTCATCGGCGGCGGCAACATCTTCCGCGGCCTCCAGGGCGCCAAGCGCGGCATCGACCGCACCACCGGCGACTACATGGGCATGCTCGCCACCGTCATCAACGGCCTCGCGCTCATGGACCGCCTCGAAAAACTCGGCGTCAGCACGCGCGTGCAATCAGCCATCCCGATGAACCAGATCGCCGAGCCGTTCATCCTCCGCCGCGCCATCCGCCACCTCGAAAAGGGCCGCGTCGTCATCTTCGTCGCCGGCACGGGCAATCCGTATTTCTCGACCGACACCACCGCCGCCCTCCGCGCCTCCGAGCTGCACGCCGACATCATCATGAAGGCCACCAAGGTCGACGGTATCTACGACAAGGACCCGAAGAAGCACGCCGACGCCGTCAAATACGACACCCTCACCTTCATCGACGCCCTCAAGCAGCGCCTCAACGTGATGGACTCGACCGCGTTCTCGCTCTGCATGGACAACAACGTCCCGATCCTCGTGTTCGACCTCAACGACGAGCACGCCATCCGCAAAGCCGTTCGCGGCGAGAAAGTCGGCACGCTCGTCAGCAACTGACGGCGGCGGACGCCGCCGAGCTGAGAGCGAAGAGTCCAGAGTCTGGAGCGCTCCAAATCCCGCTCTTGGCACGCAGTCCTCTTTCGCCTCAGCTCTAGACTCTCAGCTCTCAACTCTAGACTATTCTTCCCATGACCTCCGCCACCCTCGCCGACGCCCAAGCCCGCATGAAGAAGGCCGTCGACCACACGCTCCACGAATTCTCCACCATCCACACCGGCAAAGCCTCGCCGGCCATGGTCGAGTCCGTGATGGTCGAAGCCTACGGTTCGATGATGCCGCTCAAAGGCTGCGCCGCCATCACGACGCCCGACCCGCGCATGATCCAGATCCAGCCGTGGGACAAGGGCCTCACCCGCGCCATCGAGAAGGCGCTCCAGATGGCCAATATCGGCGTCAACCCCGTCGTCGACGGCCAGGTCATCCGCCTCCCCTTCCCCGAACTGTCCAAGGAGCGCCGCCAGGAATTCGTGAAGACCGCGCACCGCCTCGCCGAAGAGGGCCGCGTCGCCGTCCGCCACGTCCGCCGCGACGCCATGGAAGCCACCAAGAAGCTCAAGAAGGACGGCAAGATTTCCGAAGACGACGAGAAGCGCCTCGAAAAGGAGGTCCAAGTCGCCACCGACAAAGCGATCAAGGACATCGACGCCCACCTCGCCCACAAGGAAAAGGACCTGATGACGGTCTGAGGCGCGCGCAACGCGCGCCAGCCGTCAGCTCTCAGCGATCAGCTGTCAGCTTTTGTTTCGATCAGCCCGCGCAACCCGCGCGGGCTTTTTGTTTCCCGCCGATCCGCCTCGTTCTCGTTCCTCGTTCTCTTTCTCGTTCTCGAGTTCCCGATCCCCACAAACTCCCGCTCTCGCTCCCGAGAGAACGCGAACGGGTAGGAGAACGAGAACGATTCTCCGCCTCCCGCCCCGCCTTTTTCCTTCCCTCTCCGCGCTCCGTCCTCTGTCTTCAGTTCTCCGTCCTCCGCTCTCTTGCCCGACTTCGAACTAGACTCTCCCTTCCCGCACGCCGGCTCCGCGCCCGCGATCGACTTCCGCGCATCGCTCAACGACGAGCAGTTCACCGCCGTCACCGCCGAGCCCGGCCCGCTGCTCGTCCTCGCCGGCGCCGGCTCCGGCAAGACCCGCACGCTCACCTACCGCGTCGCCTACCTCCTCTCCCAGGGGGTGAAGCCCGGCGAGATCCTCCTCCTCACCTTCACCAACAAGGCCGCGAAGGAGATGCTCCACCGCGTCCACGAGCTCACCGGCGTCGAGCCCGCGCGCTTCTGGGGCGGCACCTTCCACTCCATCGGCAACCGCGCGCTGCGCATGTTCGGCGACGCCATCAAGCTCCCGAAAAACTTCTCCATCCTCGACGCCGACGAGTCCGAATCGCTCCTCAAGCAGTGCGTCGAGTCCATCGACAAGCTCTTCTTCAAGGACAAGACCAACCCCCGCCCCAGCCCGCTCTTCAGCGTCCTTTCCCTCGCGCGCAACAAGCAGTGCTCCGTCGTGGACCTCGTCGAGCGCCAGTTCCCGCACTACCGCGAGATCGCGCACCTCTTCCCGAAATTCGCCGCCGCCTACGACAAGGCGAAGCGCGAGCAATCCGTCGTGGATTACGACGACCTCCTCGAACTCTGGCTCCGCCTCCTCACCGACGCGCCCGACGTCGCGCAGTATTTCAACCACCGATTCCGCCACGTCCTCGTGGACGAGTATCAGGACACCAACACCATCCAGGCCCAGATCGTGGACAAACTCGCCTCGCACCACCGCGTCATGGCCGTGGGCGACGACGCGCAGTGCATCTACTCGTGGCGCGGCGCCGAGTTCGAAAACATCATGACGTTCCCCGACCGCCACCCGGGCACCGTCATCCACCGCATCGAGGTCAACTACCGCTCGACACCCGAGATCCTCGACTTCGCCAACGCCGTCCTCAACACCGCGCCCAAAGGCCGCCACTTCGAAAAAGAACTCCGCGCCGCCCGCAAACACGGCCCGAAGCCGTCCGTCATCCAGGCGATGGACGACCGCGAGCAAGCCGCCTTCGTCCTCAAGCGCATCGAGTCGCTCGTGCAAGACGACGGCGTCTCGCCCAAGGAGATCGCGATCCTCTACCGCTCGCACTTCATCGCGCTCGAGATGCAGCTCGCGCTCTCCCGCGCCGGCATTCCCTACGTCATCACGTCCGGCGTGAAATTCTTCGAGCGCCAGCACGTCCGCGACCTCATCGCGCTCATCCAATTCGTCTACAACCCGAGCAACACGCTCGCGTGGCAACGCTTCGCCATCCTGCTCCCGAAGGTCGGCGAAAAAGGCGCGCAGAAAATCTACGCCGCCGCGCTCGACCACGCGAAGCTCCTCCAGAAAAACTTCATCGACGCCCTCGCCGAGGACGACGTGAAGACCAAGGTCCCGAAGGACGCCAAGGACGACTGGCCCAACTTTTGCGCCTCGCTCCAGCAAGTCGCCGCCGCGATGGACGCCGGCAAACCCGCCGACGCCGTGCGCATCGCCATCGACGGCTGGTATGGCGACTACATGCGCGGCGCCTACGCCGACTACCTCGACCGCCTCGAGGAATTGAAGGGCTTCGTCGGCTTCGCGTCCCAATTCACGACGATGCAGGAAATGCTCACGCAAGTCGCGCTCCTCAACGGCGAGACCGCCGAAAAGGAAGTCGAGCCCACCGACGACGCCATCCGCCTGACGACGGTGCACCAAGCCAAAGGCCTTGAATACGATGTCGTCTTCGTGATCGGCGCCGCCGACAACCAGTTCCCCACCCGCCGCTCGATCGAAGACGGAGACGTGGAAGAAGAGCGCCGCCTCTTCTACGTCGCCGTGACGCGAGCCAAGAACGAGCTCTACATCAGCTACCCGAGAGTAGCGACGCGCGCGGGTCCGGGAGGGATGATGTTACAGCCGTCGAGGTTCCTGTTGGAGCTTCCCAACGACCTCTATGATGAACTCCGCATCAAGCGGAGTTGGGGTTGGTAACCGACGGCAGGACTTGTCCCGCCGTAGCCTCGGCGTAGGCGGATGCTGCAACCCTCACGCTTCCTGCTCGAACTCCCGAACGACCTCTACGACGAGCTGCGGATCAAGCGTTCGTGGGGCTGGTAACGAGACGATATCATTCCTTGTCAGGGATATCTTTAATCTTAAGGCAGGTGTCGAAGGACCCAACGTATGTCACCTCTTTCTCGTGGACCCATTTTGCCACTTTTGAGAACCACCGCAGACTCTGATCAATTTCGTTAGCGAACGAATACTCCTTGGACTGAACCTTCAGAATTCCGCTTCCGAACAATTCCAAGGCCTCATCCTTATCGATGACAAAACTGTGGTCCTTGTAGTGATTGACCAAGTGAGACGCCAGAGAGTTTGGCGTTCGCTTCGCACCCACGGTCTTACCAGCAAGCAACCGAGAAGCATACTGTATCGCTGATTCATTAATCCGCTCGAAATAACCCAAGATTCCCAGATCGAGTTTATTCTGCAGATACTTCGCAAACATATCGGCACTGCCCGGATGCTCTGAGACCATCTTGGCCAAAGTTTGAAGCGCATTTGTCATGGAAAGCGCCGGTATCTGGCCGAGTTGCGGGTCAATCGGACCAAGCTCACTCATGGCACCCATGTGAATTTCATCGGCGCCCAAAGCAAGCAGCGTGGCGGCTGACTTTGCTCGTCGCGGCACAGCAACAACAAATTTCTCCTTCGAAACCGCCTTGCAGTTCTTGCTGATCAAGTAGGCAGGTTCGATACGACCACCTCGGCTGCCGATAATGAGTAAAATATTCTGCTGCTTCTTGAAGCTGCAGACCGAGGTGTAAATGCGATCTGCGTGGTCTTCGCCAATCGTGTTCGATTGATCGAGAAAAAGGAGTGGGTTGTAGCCAGAAAGCCCTGATTTTCCGAATTCTTCACTGATGTAAAGTGGGATATGCTTCTTCAATATCTCCTCAGCCTCCTCCCATTTCTTGTGAAACAAAGCGTCGAAGATAATCTGTGAGTTAGTTTTTTGGGCTGGCGCAGGAGTTTCCGCGGATGCCGAGGGAGCGGAAGGGGGTAAGCTGTCGGTGCTCATATTTTTTGATACGATAAATGTTTCCGTCATCATTAAGCAGACTTGTTCTTAGCCTCCACGCTCGCCTTGAGCGATTCCTCCCACTCGCGCCGTTGTTCGATCGCCATTTCTTTTGCCAACGCATTGCTGCCAACGACCGAGATAACGAAGTAGCGAGTCTTCGTTTTTCCTCCGGAAACCGGCGTGCCGGTCACGATCCAAGCTGGGTATTCGTAACGGTGTTTCCCGCGAATCACGATCTTCATTCCCTTCCGCACGCCAACGATGCCAGAACGGTTCGTGCGTTTCGGCCGGATTGCCTGCTCGTAGGAATTGAGCGCGGGGCGGCTCTTCAATTCCTCGTCACGGCACTTTATCGCCTTTTCGAGCGCTTTTTCTTTCCCGCCACATTTCGCGTCGGAGAACGAACGGTGAAAGATACCGCTGGCTCGGATTATCTTCACCTCCCAACAGTGCTGCTTCTTCGGTTCGTCGACGTCGATACGAACGATGTGGGGTATCGCGGAGTTACGTGAGGGCATAGAGATTCCTTAGCGTTTGGCCCGCACCGGATCGTTACCGCGCGCATCTGAATGCGTCAATGGCTCACTACCCAACTCCCGAGCACCAGATTGAACCACGGATTTCACGGATCACACAGATCAGACTCCGCCAAGGCTTCGGCCGACAGCTCCGCCTTCCCTCGGCGCTCCATCCGTGCCATCCGCGCAATCCGTGGTCAAAAAATTCCGGTCGCCGCGGCGCGCGCCGCGCTTCCACTTGGAGATTTGACGCGCTCCCGCGCCCGCGCATCGTTCGCCTCATGCCACGCCGCAAGTTCCAGCAACTCGTCGAGGAGGCCAAGCAACTCCCCTACGGCGAACGCGCGGAACTCATCGAGCAGCTCATCGCCGCCTCCGCACAGGACATCGACCCCAAGATCGAGCAAGCCTGGGGCGACGAAGCGATGCGCCGCCTCAAAGAAATCGAAGACGGCAAAGTGCAGATGATTCCCGGCGAGGTCGTGGCGGCCAAGATGCGGAAGATCCTCGGCCGAGAGTGAAACCACACGCCCTCCACCCTGAGGCCGATGCGGAATACGAGGAGGCGGTCCGATATTACGCCGCCGTCACGCCTGACCTCGGCGGACGGTTTTTCGACGAGATCGAACGCCTGATGGCTGAAGCCGCCCGGATGCCGAAAGTGTTTCGCTTTATCCACCCACCCGCCCGGCGCGTCCTCGCCCAAGATTTTCCGTTCGGCATCATCTACGTCGATCAACCCGACCGCATCTGGATTCTCGCCGTGATGCACCTCCACCGCGCGCCCGGCTACTGGCGGCACAGTCTTTCGCCATGAAGGCCCGCAAACTCGACGCCCGCACGAAAGCCATGCTTGCAGCCATGCGCCGCGCCGCGAAAACCGCCCGTGCGACCGCCCGAGCCACCGGCACCAAGCTCTGCTACATGCGCGACGGCAAAATCGTCGCCGAATCGCCGTAACACCCATCTCCTCAAATCAACAAACAACGGCCTGACCCCATCAGCTCGGCGCACCGAATTTTCACGGCTAAGAACGCCAATCGTTGAGGAGGATCCGGCTCGCGGTGCGGGGCCGCGACCGGTAGGCACACGTCGCATGAAGTTCTTCTGTTTCCTCGTCCTCGCGATCGGCTGCTGGGCGACGCCTGCCGCCACCGCGATGACCTTTGTTCACCCCGGCGCGCGCAATGCCGCGGCGGAACTGGACTTCGTCAAGGGCCGCATCCGGACCGGCGCCCAACCGTGGACCGGCGAACTTGAGCGGCTCCGGGCGTCGGCGTTTGCGACCCGGACACCCCACGCGATGAAGCGCGTCAACTCCGCCTCCTCCGACGAGAACGTCGTGCGCGACGATGCGATCGCCGCCTACGCGCAGGCCTTGCTGTGGACCTTCACCGGCGAGCCGGTTTACGCCGCGCGGTCGCTGGCGATCCTCGACGCTTGGTCTGAATTGGAAGGCTTCACAGCGGGCACGCAGCAGGACCGCCTGCTGGCGGGCTGGATCGGCGCGGTGCTCGCGCCGGCGGCGGAGATCATGCGCGGCCACCCGGCGTGGACGGCAGACCGGACCGCCCGGCTCGCGGCGATGTTTCGACGCGCCTTCTACCCGCAACTCGAGCCCGCCAGCACGTGGAACGGCAATGTCGACCTCACCCAGATCGACGCGCTGCTGGCGATCGCGGTCTTCAACGAGGACGAGCCGCTGTTCCGCCGTGGGCTGGAACGGCTGCGCGTGCGGAGCGTGGCCTATTTTTATCTGGCGACGGATGGCTCCTTGCCCGCCTCGATTGCCGGCGACGGCGGCGACGTGCGGAAGTTTTGGTTTCAACCGCGGCGTTGGGTCGACGGGCTCACGCAGGAAACCTGCCGCGACAACGGACACCACAGCCAGTTCGGCCTCGGGTCGGCGCTGAACGCGGCGGAAACGGCGTGGCATCAGGGCGTGGACGTCTACGCGGAGCACCAAGCCCGCTACGTGGCGGCGATGGAGCTGCTCGCCGGGCAATTGCTCGCGGGCTCCATGCAGGGTGTGAGCGCGAACGATGTCCCGACCTCCAGCCGCTTTGCCACGTGGGAGCTCGGCTACCACCACTACCATCACCGCCGCGGGCTCGACCTGCCGAACACGCGCCGCCTGTTGGAGGAACAGATTCGCCCCCGCGCCGAGCGCGCGAGCTGGAACCTGGTGTTCGAGACGCTAACGCACGCCCGGTGAGGCGGGATTACCTTAGTCGCCCACTTACGCGTGGCGGCGGCCAAGCCGACGGGGTCAGGCCGTCGTTTGTTGCAGGCGGGTCAGCCAGAAAGGGTCAGGCATCCTCCGGGCGGATTCCGATCTCGTCACAGAGAGCACCGAGGCAAACAGGAGAACATGGATCAACCTACGCCGGAGGCTACGGCTGACAGGGCACGACGCCGCGCCCGTAGCCGCTGTCGGCCTCCCTTTGCTCTGTGCCTCCTCCGTGCCCTCTGTGTCCCAGCGTTTCCGCGCCGGTTCGGGATCCGACGCAGCCCAATTCGACGGATTCAGTCCGTTATCTATTGTCGAACTGCGCGCCACACTCGCTGCTGTTTTTTGGCCACGGATTTCACGGATCGATTCGGATTAGCCGGATCCGTTTCATCCGCCCAATCCGTCATATCCGTGGTCAAAGAAATCGTCCGCCTGCGGCACGCGCGGCGGTTCCACTTGGAGATTTGACGCGCTCCCGCGCCCGCACATCGTTCGCCTCATGCCACGCCGCAAGGTCCAGCGACTCGTCGAAGAGGCCAAGCAACTGCCTTACGGCGAGCGCGCCGAACTCATCGAGCAGCTGATCGCCGCCTCCGCGCAGGACATCGACCCCGCCGTCGAAAAGGCGTGGGGCGATGAAGTCATGCGCCGCCTCAAGGAAATCGAGGACGGCAAAGTGCAGCTCATCCCGGGCGAGGAAGTGATGGCGCGAGCGCGCAAGATCATCGGCCGGAAGTGAAGCCGTTTGCCTTTCATCCCGAGGCCGACGCAGAGTTCATCGCCGCGCTGGAGCGTTATGCCAGCATCACTCCCGAGCTAGGTCATAGGTTCTACGATGAAATTTACCGTCTCGTTGCTGAGGCGCGCACCATGCCGAAAGTGTTTCGATTCATCCATCCTCCCGCCCGGCGCGTGCTCTCCAGCGATTTCCCTTTCGGCCTGATCTACGTCGATCAATCCGACCGTATCTGGATTCTCGCCGTGATGCACCTCCACCGCGCGCCCGGCTACTGGCGGCACCGCTTGCCCCGCGCATGACGCAACGCCTCGATCCGCCCACGAAAGTCACGAACTCAGCGATGCGCCGCGCCTTCAGAACTGCTGTCCGCACCGCCCGAATCCATGGCCCGAAAATCTGGGTCATGATTGCATTGCTATTGCTGGGCTCTCAATCGGCGCAGGGCGCATCCGAGGCCAAGGGACAGGAAGCCCAGATTGACCGATCACCCGCAACGGTCGCGGAGGCGAAACCTTCGCGGGTGTCCCTCCGGTTCGCCTCCGGGATTCGCGCGATTTTTGAGGATAGCCAGGGGCGCTTCTGGTTCGGCAGCCACAACGAGGGTGTGAGCCGTTGGGATGGGCACGAGTTTGCCTACTTCACGGTGGCCGATGGCTTGAGCGGAAATCAGGTCCGCACGATTCAGGAAGATGCGGCCGGAAACCTGTGGTTCGGAACCGACCACGGGATCAGCCGCTTCGACGGCAAATCGTTCACCACCCCAGTCGGACGAAATCAGGACGACGGGAACGTCGCGCTGGGACAGACTTGGCGCAAGGACGCCGGTGATCTCTGGTTTCTCGGCGATAGCGGACAACCAGCGGCCCCGTTCAACGGCCAAGGCGTGTATCGCTGGGATGGCCGGAGGATGGAATTTCTGCCCTTCCCGGTGTCAGCTGATGGCGCCACCCGTGACGACTACCGCGTCACCGCCATCACCCGCGGGCGCAACGGGATGATCTGGTTCGGGACGTATCCGGCGGTGTTTGGCTACGACGGACGAAACTTCACGACCCTCGACGGCCGAACCTTGGGCCTCACGGCGGAAGACGAACCGTTTCACGTCCGCAGTGTTTTCGAAGACAGCCGCGGCGTGCTGTGGATCGGCAACAACGGCCTCGGCGTGCTGCGGTATGACGGTCGATCCCTGTCCAACTTCACCAAACAGCACGGCCTCGATCTCAAGGACAAGGGCGCGGCGGAATCCTTGAATCGGGTGTTCTCCATCGCCGAAGACGCGGCCGGCCACTTGTGGTTCGGCACCCGCGACAGCGGGGTGTGGCGCTACGACGGTGAGCGGCTGACTCACTTCACCCCACGCGACGGACTGACCGGCGCCATGGTGTGGACCATCTATCGCGACCGACGAGACAGGCTCTGGTTCGGCTTGGGCGACGGCAGTGTCTACCGCTTCAACGGCACGTCGTTCGACAAGGTCTATTAATCACCCGCTGACCGAGCCGAAGGGATCATGGGCCGAGCGGCACGCCGCGCTCGACGCCGTTTCTTAGTCACGGATTTCACGGATCGATTCGGATTAGCCGGATCCGTCTCATCCGTTTTCATCCGTCCAATCCGTGGTCAAAACACCGCCGGCCCGCGGCACGCGCCGCATCGCAGTTCGCGGTCTTGAATCAACCCTCTCGCTTCGTTCAATCTCGCGCCTCTCCCGCTCACCCATGCCCCTCTCCAAATCTCCCGACGCCTTCAAACTGCGCACGCTGTTCATGGGTTCGCTGGGCGAGATCCCCGAGAGCCACGCCCGCACCGCGGGCCCGAAGCAGCTCGCCGCCTGGCTCAAGGAAGGCCTCATCGAGCATCGCCGCGCCGATAAACTCTACGCCCTCACCGCCAAGGGCGAAGCCCGCATCCGGTAACTTTCAGACGAAGCCCGATCTCGTCACAGAGACCACCGAGGCAAACCGGCGCACACGGAGAATTTCGCGGCGTTCGCAGCCGCCTCAGCCCTCCTCAACTCTGTGATCCCTCGGTGCACTCTGTGACTCTACTCTGTCACGGAGGCACGATCCCCGAGCGCGCGACGCAGACCACGCTCCGCCGTCGTTCGCGGCTCCGCGCTTGCACCGCTTGAAATTGCCGCGAACTGCACCGGTGCGATCTGCCCCGGCCCTCGACCGCAACGGCTCCGCCGGTAGGTTGCCCGCGATCCCCGCACGACGCATGAAGGAAACCCGCGACGACCTCGTCCTCAGCACCCACCCGGCTGACCAGCAACCGGCCGCCATCCACGCTTACCTGACCCGTTCCTATTGGGCCGAGGGCATCCCGCTCGAACTCGTCCGCCGCAGCCTCGCCCATTCGCTCTGCTTCGGCGTCTTCGATCGCGGAGCACAAGTCGCGTTCGCGCGCGTCGTGACCGATCGCGCGACGTTCGCCTACCTATGCGACGTCTACGTGCTCGAGTCCCACCGGGGGCGCGGCCTCGCCTCGTGGATGATGGACGCGATCGGCCGGCATCCCGATCTCCTCGGCCTGCGGCGTTTTCTCCTCGCGACGCGCGACGCGCACGGTCTCTACGCGCGCCATGGCTTCGCGGCACCGAAGAACCCCGCCGCCTTCATGGAAATCAGCCGGCCCGGCCTCTACAAATCGACCGCGGCAACGGGACGCGCCAACGCGGATTCGCTCCGGCAGGAGCAGTGACAAACCAAGCGGAGCCAGAGGACTCGCCCGCTGGCGCATCGCTTGAGGATCGCCCAACCGTCGCGGCCCGCCGGGCGCAACGTTGGCCGCAGCCGAACCGTCGCCTTGGCGGCCCGATATAGACAATTGGGCGCGGCTGATTAACCGGCTGGCGCAGACAAGGACTTCTCAGCGCATCTCGCGAGCCATCCCACGGCGCGTTTGCGACGGTGCGTTCGCCTGCGCGCCGCGGCGCCGCGTGGCCATCCAGCACCTTCCGCCGCACCTCCCTCCGTCACCGCATCACCATGAGAAAACACCTCTTCCGCGTTGCCCTGCTCTGCGTCGCCTTCGCCACGGCCGAGGCCACGGACGCCAGCTGCGATTTCCAAAGCGTCGGCGATCCACGCAACGGCCTTCTCTTCATCGCCAAAACCCAGCGCACCGCCCTGACCCTCCAAAGCGCGCTCGGCCAGTTCCAGCAAATCGCGAGCGACGCCGGCTACGAACTCGGCAGCGAACTCATCACCGGCGACAGCGGTCGGCTCTCGTTCCTCCAAACGTCCAACAACCCCGCCCTCGTGTTCTGGGTCGATGCCGACAGCACCGGCAACGTCTCTCTCAGCGTGAAGCTGGCGCGCGGCCAGAAAACCGACGCGGCCGCCGTGAAATCCGAGTTCTGCACGCTGCTCGGCAAACTCAAGTCCGGCCCCGAAGGCGAGGTCCTCGCCTCCGCCGCGCGCGCACGCCACGGACTGGGACGCGTCATCGCCGCCGACGCCGTGAAACTCGCCGCCGACCTCGGCCGCGAGGTGAAGAGCGTCCTCAGCTCGCCCGCCGCCAAGGGCAAACTCAGCAAATTCCTTATCGGCACCGGCACCTACGCCACCTCCGGCGAATACCAGGAAGCCTTCGCGCCCATGGAGGCCAAATACCTCGGCCGCAAATACGAGATCGACGGCCAAATCTACACCGTGTCCCGCAACACGATCACCGGCGAGATGCAGATCAACTACCTCGTCACGCCCAAGCGCGGCCTGCTCGGCATCAAACAGGAGGGACAATACAACAACCTGAATTTCCAAATCCACTGCACGCTCGCCAAGGACCAGGCGCGGCTCTTCACGACCCTCACCGAGGGCAACTGGGTTAAACTCACCGGCACCGTCACCGAAATCCGTCCCGACGGCCTCGAGCTCACCAACTGCCGCCAAGCCAACTGAGCGCCGCGCCCGGAGACCGTTGAGTCACTCCCGCGGTCCCAGCCGTCCAGCCCGCACGCCGTCGCAAACGAGCCGACGCGAGCGCGCCAAGCGCGCGAACCAAGTCGGATGGTGGGCCGACGCCCAAACCTGCGCCGCGCCCGTCCGCGCCAATCCCTGAACCGCGCCAGTCCGCGCCCGCGTCAGGGCTTCGACTCCTGCGGCGCCGTGCGTTCCTCCAGCGAACCGGTCTTCGTCGTCTTCAAACCATCGAACAGCCGGAGTTCACGCCCGCTGGTGTCCACATACGACCGGACCTTTTGCGTCAGGCGATCGAGCCAGCGAGCGACACGAGCAGGACGCAACGAGAGAGAAGGATTTCATGGCATTGCAGGCGCGCTCCCGCAGGCCGGCCCGCGCTGTGGGAGTGTCGCGTAGCCTGCCACCCACTGCGGCGGCTTCAAGGCGTGAAGCACCGTCCGCGAACGCGCGGGAGGGAAAAAACCTTTCGCTCGCGCCGGGCGCATCCGTCACGAACATCCGCGCAGCTTCCACCCCGCTTCCCCATGTCCACGAACTTCACCACGCCCGGCGTCTACATCAACGAACTGAACGCCTTTCCCAACTCCGTCGTGCCCGTCGCCACCGCGATCCCGGCTTTCATCGGCTACACGCCGCGCGCCTCCTACAACGGCAAATCCTACACTGGCTTGCCCGTGCCCATTTCCTCGTGGCAGGAGTTCCTGCTCTATTTCGCCGCGCTCGATCCCGCCACCGCGCAGCCGCTCTCCACGCACCAGCAATCGACGCCGGTCTTCTATCCCGCCGCCACGACCGCCCCGACGCCCGACCTCGTCATCGCCGGCCACGCCTACGACGTCCGCCCCGACGCCGGCACGCTTTTTTACCTCTGGCACAGCGTGCAGCTCTTCTACCAAAACGGCGGCGGCACCTGCTACGTCGTCTCCGTCGGCCCTTACGGTCCGCTGCGCCAAAACGCCGGCAGCTCGAAATCCGCGCCGCTCGCCAACCCCAACGTCCGCCTCGCCGACCTCTCCGGCGCGCTCACTGCGCTCCAGCAAGTGCCCGCGGTCACTCTCATCGTCATCCCCGACGCCACGCTGCTCCCCGCGGCCGACTACGCCACGCTCGCCCAGCAAACGCTCGCGCATTGCGGCAACATGCAGACGTGCGTCGCGCTCCTCGACGTCATCGGCGGCGCCGCGCCGAATCCGCAGACGTGGTTCAACGACACGATCACGCCCTTCCGCACGGCCGTCGGCCTCCAGTCCCTGTGCTACGGCGCCGCTTACTACCCGTTCCTCCAGACAACGGTGCTCGCCGCCACCGACCTCGACTACCGCAACGTGGGCGGAGGCGCCGCAGCCCTCTCCGCGTTGCTGCCCAGCGCGGCCACGGCGCCGCTGAAAACCCTCCTCGCCCAAATCGGCTCCACCGCTCCCGGTGCGCCGACGCCTGCGCAGCTCGACACCGCGCTCCGCGCCGCGAGCCCCGCCTACGCGCAGCTTCAGGCCGTGATGCTCGCGCAAGCCAACATCCTCCCGCCGAGCGGTGCCGTCGCTGGCGTCTACACGCTCGTCGACAACCAAAACGGCGTCTGGAAAGCCCCCGCCAACGTCGCCCTCTCGGCTGTCACCGGCACGACGCTCGCGATCAACGACACCATGCAGGCGCCGCTCAACGTCGACGCCGCCACCGGCAAATCCATCAACGCCATCCGCGTGTTCCCCGCTCTGGGCCCCGTCATCTGGGGCGCGCGCACGCTCGACGGCAACAGCGACGACTGGCGCTACGTGAACGTCCGCCGCACCGTCATCATGCTCGAACAGTCGATGAAGTTGGCCGCGCAGCCCCTCATGTTCGAGCCCAACACCGCCAACACCTGGTCGCTCATCACGAGCATGCTAAACAATTTCCTCACCAGCCAATGGTCGCAAGGCGCCCTCGCTGGCGCGACGCCGGCCGCAGCGTTCTCCGTCGCGTGCGGTCTCGGCACCACGATGACGGCCGACGACATCCTGAACGGCATCATCAATGTCAGCGTGAAAGTCGCCATCTCGCACCCCGCGGAATTCATCGTCATTAATTTCCAGCAGGTTCAGCAAACCAGCTGAGCGCCCGAAGCTCCACGCACGCCACGCGCGAACCGTGGCGAAGACGCGGCTGATCGCTCGAGCTGTCGGCCACAGGAGTGCTCACCGAGCGCACCGAGGAAAATCGGCGCGCCCGCCAATCCGCCGTTTTTCCCGCCGTCGAATTCGGCACACGCGCAAGTTCCATCCCGGCCACTGAACGAGCGGCGGCCGCCTTCCCGCGCTGACGCTTTTGCCGCATCGAGAGCGCACTTTTTCGTCTCCCTGTCGGGCTCGACTGGCTTTTGTCCATGAACAACTTCCGCACAATCTTCGTGCAAGAAACGCAGAGCGCCGATCGCATTCGGCGTTAGCATGGGAACTCGAATTCCCATGCACACACCGATGGTTAAGTTCCGCCTGTTCCGTTCCATCACACTCATGTTTGCCACCGCGCTCGGCGCGGTCGGCCTCTTCGCTCAGACCGCGCTTACCGAGCTCACGTTCAACAACTCGGGCGATCGGCTGGCGAACACCGGCAGCGGCGGCACCACGTTTGCGAACACCGGCGTCAGCTTCACCACCGGACAAAATGGCGACGCCGCATCGTTCGACGGCAGCAGCTACCTCACCGCGAGCTCGGCGGGACTCACCACCGGCATGACCATCTCGTTCTGGATGAAGACGAATTCCTACGGCGGCACGGACCCGAACGGCAATTGGTATGAGGGTTCGGGTTTGGTGGATGCCGAGCAAGCCGGCACGCACCCCGACTGGGGCGTGAGTCTCTGGCAGGGCAAAATCGCCTTCGGCATCGGAGCCGGCGACCAGCACATGGGTCTCGGCGAGGCCGGGTCGACCATGATCTCCAACGCGTCGGTGAACACCAACAACTGGGTCTTCGTCGCCGCCACGTGGGACACCTCCGGCACGATGAACATCTACATCGATGGCGTGTTGGACAGCACCTACACCAACGTCAACCGCACCGACCCGCGCGATGCTTCCTACACCTACTACATCGGCGCGGACTCCGGAGCTTTCGACGGCAACCACCCGAGCAAATACTACACCGGCCTGCTCGACCAAGTGGCAATCTACAGCACCGCGCTCAACGGCACGCAGATCTCCAACCTTTACACCGCCTCGGCCGTCCCGGAGCCCGCCACCTACGCCGCGCTCGCCGGCATCGCGGCCTTGGGCTTCGCCGCCTATCGCCGCCGCCGCTGAAGCGATTCGCAGACGCCTTTCCGAAAGCCCGGCCCCGCGCCGGGCTTTTTTTTCGCCCGCGTCCGCTCCCACGACGCCGGGAAGACTCCGCTCAGAACTGCACGTTCGGCGCTTCCTTGACCGACGGCGGCACGCTGAAGAAATCGCCCGGCTCGAAACCGAAGGCGCGCGCCACGAGATTGCTGGGGAACGTCTCGCAGCGGTTCCGGAAATCGCGAACGTTGCCGTTGTAGAAGCGGCGCGCGGCTTGGATGCGATTCTCGGTGTTGATCAGTTCGGTCTGCAGCGCGCGGAAATTCTCGTCGGACTTCAGCTGCGGGTAATTTTCCACCACGACCAGCAATTGCTGCAGCGCGGCCACGAGCCCGGCCTCGTCTACCGACTGCGCGGCGACCGGCCCGTGGTTCGCGGCGCAACGGTTGCGCAGCTCGACCACGCGCTCGAGCGTCGCGCGCTCGTGCGCCGCGTAGCCTTTCACTGTCTCGACGAGGTTCGGGATGAGATCGTAGCGCCGTTTCAGCTCGGTGTCGATGTTGGCCCACGCATTGGCGACGTAGTTGCGCAGGTTGACGAGGGAGTTGTATTGCACCGCGACCCAGAGCAGCGGCGCGACGACGAGGAACAACAGCAGGACGCTCATGACGCTTGGGAAAAGAGATACGCGGGCAACAGGCGGCGGATTTCGAGCAACTCTTGCAAGCGCCCCTCGATCTCGTCCGGCTCGAGACGTGAATCGAACAGCAGCGCCAGCACGTTGCCATCGAGTTCGATCGACAGGTCGCGGTGCCGCAGGAGGAATTCCATCATCAAGCCGTGGCAGACATCGTAGGCGAATTTCTTGTCGGGACTGCGCACGCAAAACGCGCGGGAGAATTCCGCCGACTCGAAATCGATGTCCTCGTAGCCGACCGCCTGTGCGAGCTTCGAGAGCAAACCTTCCGGAGAGATCAGCAGCTCAGGAAACGTGCGCGGCAAGACCAGCAGCACGACCGAGAAACGATGATGATGGGTGTGACGCCCGCCCTTGGAGTGGGAATACGTCTCGTAGTGGTAATCGAAGGCCATCACCTGCTCGCCCTGATACTCGCCGTCGAGACAGTTGGAGACGTAGCGGTTCGAGCCTTGGTTGAGCTTGTCCAAGAATTCGAGGCGACCCGCGAGATCGGGATCGTCGTCGGCGCGGAAGTCGAGGCCCAGCTTCGCCGCAAGCGCCGCCATCGCCTCGGTGCGCTGCCGCGCGACCCAACGTCCGAGCAGGATGAGTCCGACGACGACGAGCGCGATCAGGACGAACAGGAAAACTTGCACGGCGGCTCTTGTAGCGGATTTTCTGCGGCCGCGATATTACAAATCGGCCGGACGTTCGCTCGACTGCGGAACCACGCGCGCAAACAACGCAGCGAGATCATGGCGACTTCCGCCGGGAATTTCCGTCCGCTCCTGGCGCGCGCGGCGGGGCCTCCACAAGTTTACGCGGGGCGAGTGCGTCCTCGTGGACGCCGCGAATCCCCGCCTCGAGCGGTGGCGCGCCGCGCTCCAACTCCGGCCCGGAACCGTCGAAGCCGCGCTCGCCGAACTTGAAGGATCACAGCGTCCCGCGACGAGCGCGCTTCCCGCCCTTCGCAACAACTCGAGTCGGGCCAATCGCCTCAGACCTCGCAGGCGAGATAAGCGATCTTGAAGCCGTTCGAGGCGACGCCGGTCGCGATCCGACGGAAACCGAGCCGCTCGTGAAAGGCGTGCGACTCGGGATTGGGCGGATCGAGGTTCACGTCGCAGCAGAGAAAGCGCGCTCCTCGCTCGCGCGCCACCTGCGCCACCGCCGCGTAGAACGCCCGCCCGATGCCGCGCCCGCGTTGCTCGCGGGCCAGCGCAACCTGACAGATGTAGTAGAACGGCTCGGCCAGCAACCGACGGAGCTCGGCCATTTCGGTGTCGTCGTAGGTCGAGTCGCGGGGAAAAGAGAGAAGGTAGCCAATCACGTGTCCGCTCGAATTCACCGCGACGAGGTGATGCCCCTCGCCCGCCAGGAGCCACGGCAGATCGCCTGCCTCGATGGTGGCCACCGCCGGACGATTCTCCGCATTCAAGCGGAGCACGGCATCGCCGTCGGCCGAAGTCAGGGGGCGGAGCATCCAGTCGCGCGAGGACATCGGAGATACGAGGCGGCGAGCGGGCGGTTATTCCGCGAGCGGCAACTTAAACGCCGACTTCCCGTTTGCCTCCGCGCGCACCCGCGCATTTCGTGACGCTCTCCTCCACGCCATGAAAACCCCGAAGGCCGAGAAATTGTCGGCGAAGCAGCGCGAGGAATTGCTCGCAACGTTGTCCGCGCGCTTCGCGAAAAACATGAACCGTCACGCCAAGCTCGATTGGGCCGCCGTGCAGAAACGCCTCGACGCCGCACCCGCCAAGCTCGGTGCGCTGCACCAGATGGAGTCGACCGGCGGCGAGCCGGACGTCATCGGGCAGGACGCGAAGACCGGCGAGTTCCTCTTCGCCGATTGCGCCCCGCAGAGTCCGGCGGGACGCCAGAGCTTGTGCTACGACCGCGCGGCGCTGGACGGGCGCAAGAAATTCCCGCCGAAGGGCTGCGTCACCGAACTCGCGGAGTCGATGGGCGTGGAACTGCTCGACGAAGCGCAGTATTTCGCGCTGCAGAAACTCGGCGAGTTCGACACCAAGACGTCGAGCTGGCTGACGACGCCGTCGGAAATCCGCGAACTCGGCGGCGCGATCTACGGCGATCGCCGCTACAATCGCGTCTTCATCGGTCACAACGGCGCCGATTCCTACTACAGCGGCCGCGGCTTCCGCGGATTGTTGCGCGTGTAGCCCGCTGGCCGCGGCGAATCCGGCAGGAGCCGTCGGCCGCCACGAGCGTCACGCATGTTCGCGCATCAGCAACACGCGGCCGGGCGCGCGCGACAGTCGCCGCCGCCGCACGATCGACGTCTGCGCGCGCCTACTCAGCCGATTCGCCGACGAGCGAATTCAGGTAGACCTCGAGATTCGTGTAGCCGGATCCGCCGCGAACGGCGGCGCCGTCGCCCGCGTTTTTCGGGTCGAGGCCGTGTGCGGTCTCCCAAGCGTCAGGGATGCCGTCGCCGTCGGTGTCCCAGCCGGCAGGGCGATGCACTTCCGGATAATCGTCCCAGCCACCCACGTCGTCCTGTGAATCAGGCAAGCCCCGCAAACCGGTCTTGCCGCCCTTGAACTTCGCGGCGCCGGAGCGGACCTCGCTGATCACACGTTGATCGTGCGGATCGAGCGCAGGAAAATTGCAGCCCACGTTCGCGAGCACATCCGCGTAGGCTTCCTCGGCCGTTTGCGTGCGGACGTGCGACGGGAAGAAATCCGTGTCAGACCATGGGCTGTAGTATTCCGGCAAGCGGCCGCCGCGCTCGGTGGTGGCGGTGCGCGCCTTGTCCTGCTCGTCGGCGCCGAAGTGCCCGGGCATGACGTTGCCGGCAACGTGATACCGCTGCGTGCCGGGGAAGTTGCCGTATTGCGCATTCAGCGCGTGGAAGAATTTCGTGGCCGGGCCGGGCTTGTAGTAATTGGCGACGAAGTTCACCTCGTGCGCGCCGCCGTCCGTCGTGCGGTTCTTCCAGTTGTAGACGACGTTGTTCCGGATATCGAGGCGGCCGGCGTAGGTGTAGCCGTGAGCCCGGTCGAGTCCGCCGGCGAGGCTCCAGTTGCGGCCGGCGCAGTGCGCGAGGAGGTTGTGGTGAAAGCTGCCAATGTCGCCGCCGATGCTCGCAGCGTAGCCGTGCTGCGTGCCGGGCGGGTAGTTTTTGTGGCCGGCGTCGTTAAGCGCCTCGGAGATGAGCGTCCACTGGAGCGTGATGTTGTGCGCGCCGCGCGAACTGAAGGCCTCGTCGAGCGTCCAGCTGATCGAACAGTGGTCGATGATGCAGTTGTTCGCGCTGGCCATGCCCATGCCGTCGAGTGTCGTGCCGGACGTGTTGCCCGGACGCACGCGGAGGTAACGGATGACGACGTCGTGCGCACCGAGGATGCCGAAGTTGTAGTTCGCCAGGCAGACGCCGAGGCCCGGCGAGGTTTGGCCGGCGATGGTGAGGTTCGAATTCGCCGCGCGCACCACGAGCTTGGATTTCAGTCGAATCAGGCCCGACACCTCGAACACGACCGTGCGCGGTCCCACAGCCTCGACTGCCGCGCGCAGGCTGCCGGGGCCGGAATCATTGAGATTGGTGACGACGATGACGCGCCCGCCGCGACCGCCTTGGGCAAAACGCCCGTAGCCCTCCGCCGAGGGGAACGCCAGCGGCCGGACCGGCTCGTCGGCAGCGCGCAACGACAGGGCGGCGACCGCAGCAATCAGTGCGGGCCGCAGGAAAGCGGCGAACGAAAGACACATGCGAAGGAAAACCATCGGTGGCGGCCGGAAAGTGGTGTGGCCCAAGACGCCGCGAGCCAAGGCAGGATTACGCCCGCGCGCGATTAGGACGCAGCGGCAGGCAGGACTATTTCCGGCATGATTTCGCAACGGATGCGCAGGTGCCGCCGGACAACGAGCCGATGTAACAGTAGCCACAGGCAGGCCCGCCGGTGGCCATTTCCCCCATGACCGATTGGAGTGAGCGATTCGAAACCGGAGATCCGCAGATCGATGCGGACCACCGTGAATTTTTCCTCCGCATCGAAGCCCTCAAGGCAGCGTTCGCCGCGGGAGCGCCGACGAACCGCGCGGCGGAGTTGTTGCAGTTGCTGCACGAGCACGCGCTGGCCCATTTCCAACGCGAGGAGCTCGCCATGGCTCGGGCCGGCTGCGGCGCGCACATCGAGAACTGCACGGCGCACCGCGAATTCGCGCGCAAGCTGGACGGTTGGACGCAGCTGCTTTGCCTCTCGGGCCCGACTCCCAGCCTGGTGGAGGATATCCACCGCGAGTCCGCGGCGTGGATGCGACATCACATCCTGCGCGTCGACTGCCGCCTGCGCGGCTGCCTGGCCGCGAAGACAAACCGGATTGCGACAGCGGCCGATGCGTGACGCACCGGCGTCGCGCGAGCGGTTCCAAGGACATTCTCCCGGACGAATTCACGTCGGCTTCATCGTCGTTTCACGGTCGGCCGGCAGACTCGCCGCATGATCAAAGACAGACTTCTGCTCGCTGCACTCCTCGTCCCTGCCCTGCTCTTGCTCGTGCCGCTGATTGCCATGCGATTCACCGACGAGGTGAAGTGGACCGGCTCCGACTTCGTCGTCGCCTACGTCGTGCTGGCCAGCGCGGGGCTCGCGTTCCGTTTTCTTTTTCGCCGTGCCGGCAATCCCGTCGCGCGCCTCGCCGCCCTCGCTGCGGTGGGCACGACGCTTTTCATGACGTGGGTGAACCTCGCCGTCGGTCTCGTCGGCCGCGAAAGCCATCCGGCCAACGCGATGTATCTCGGCGTGCTCGCCATCGGCGTCATCGGTTCCCTCGCGACCGGTTTCCGGCCCGACGGCATGGCGCGCACCTTCTTCGCGATGGCCGCCGCGCAACTGCTCGTGCCGGCAATTGCGCTCTACGTCTGGCAAGTGGAGCCCGTCATTCCCGTCGCGCACGTCTTCGGCGCGAACGCCTTCTTCGCCTTCCTCTTCGCAACCACAGCGCTGCTATTTCGAGCGACAGCGGACCAACCGCCGCAGCCCGCGGCTGAGCGGTCGCACTGATCAAGCCGCCTTCTCGCTTTGCGCCGAGCGACCGAACGCGCACCGGCGCACTGCGGCGCGGCATCCGCGTCTCGCGCCACGCCTTCAACCGCGCCCCCACCCCCTGGCGAACACCACATTCGCCCTCTGCCAAATGTTCGTAATACGAACAATCAGGCCGGCGGGCTCGATATCTCGGATTGCTCGGGCTGTCGACTGAGCCACAGCAACAACTGCAACGCCCGCTCCGCATCGGGCATCGCCTTCCCCTCGAAGAAATACTCACCGATCCGCGCGCGATGGAGATCGAGTTCGCGCGCGAGCAGGGCACGGTCCCCTCTCTTGATCAGCCGTCTTTTCACTGCGGACGCGAGCGCATTCCAGAGCGGCGTCTCGACGCTGGGACGGAGCGTGCCGCCGCGTCGCGCGCGTGGCTTTCGCGCCTCGACGCGCTTGCGGGTCTCACGCGCAAGCTCGCGCGCGGCGGATTCCAAAATGTCAGCAATCGCAAGCAAGTGGGCCAAACGGGCTGGGGTGTATTCAGGCATGAATGTTCGTATTACGAACATTGCTGAAATGCGAACCGGTTCGGGAATAGGTGCGGCGAGGAGGGCGGTGTTTCGACGTGCAGCTTCGCGCCGGACATGCTGAAACGGTCGCATGCTCATCGATCGCCTGCAGGCCTTCACGCTCGCGCTGCCGCACGTGACCGTCGTCGCCCAGTGGGGCGGGCTCGTCTACAAGGTCGCGGGCAAGGTCTTCCTTGTGCTTTCCCTCGACGGCACCTTGCTCGAAGGCGTGTGCTTCAAGTGCACGCCGGACGAGTTCGACGAACTCACCGAGATCGACGGCATCGCGCAGGCGCCCTACTTCGCCAAGCGCCATTGGGTAAAGCTGTCCGACACCGCCGCGCTGCCCGAGCCGCAGCTGCGTGAGCGCATCCGGCGCAGCCATCAGCTGGTCGCGGCCGGTTTGCCGAAGAAGACGCGCCTCGCGCTCGGTTTGGACTAGGCCGGTGCGAGAATCCCCGCGGAGGGCACCGCGCCGGAAGCCGGCGCGCGTGGGGTGGCTTCCCGTCGAGCAACTTGCCTGCAACCGCCCAAGGCCGCGTTTCGTAGCACTGTCGTGTCGCGGGAGTTTGCTCCTGCGGCCCGTTCAACGCCGCCATGGAAAAATCCGCTCCCACCGCACCAAACCGGCCCGTCGCCGACCGCCGGTTCTACGCATTCGCCACCGGGCTCCTGCTCGTCCTTACCGTGGCGGGTTTCCACCATTTTTATCTGCATGGTCGCGCGTCTCCCGGCCGCGAGATCACGCCGCCGATCCGCGGACTCGTGCTGACCCACGGAGCGTTGATGACGATCTGGTTGTTGCTCGCGCTGGCTCAACCCTGGCTCGTAGCCACACGCAACGTGAAGCTGCATCGCCGTCTCGGACTCTTCGGGGCGGGGCTCGCGATCGTGCTGGTGGCCGTGGGACTGCGCATCGCGGTGGCCTCGGCCGCCGTGACGCCGGCCGGGGTGATGATCGGCCCGCTCACGCCGCGACAATTCATGGCGGTGCCTTTTCTCGGCATCCTGCTGTTCGCCGCGCTCGTGACGCTCGGCGTCCGGCTCCGCGCCGACGCGGGCTGGCACCGCCCGTTGATGTTTCTCGCCACGCTCTCCGTTTGCGCGGCGGGACTTGGGCGCATCCAGTCGCTCACCGATTTTTTCGTCCGGCACGGCTGGTATGGCGTCTTCGGCGATTTCTGCGGCGTCGTGACGTTCGGCGCGCTCGCCGTCGTGGCGCACGGAGCGCTAACGCGCCGTTTCGACCGGCGACTGGCGGCTGGCTTCGCGGCTTTCGCGGTCGCCTGCACTGCCATCGCTCAGGCGACGACGAGCGCAAGTTGGGCCGCGGTGGCCGACGTCTTGTTGCGCTGACCTCGTGCGGGGCAGCTTCGGCCCAATTTTCCTTTGCTTCCCGGTCCCGGCTCTCCGCAAATGGCGCGGTGGGCTCCACGACGAACGTCACCCGACGTGCAGCCTCACTTCACGCACCTCCGTCATGGGCCCTTCTCCGACTCACCTCAGCGCGCGCAGCATTCTGCGCTGGCAGGCCATCGGTTTCTCCGCACTCGTCGCCGTCATGTGGGTCGTGGAGATATTCCGCATCCCGCACCTCCTGTTCGGCGAGTCGTCGGATTTCATCCTCGCGCGGCCCGTCATCCGCACGCTGACCGTCCTGGCCGTGTGGGCGCTCGTGCATTTCACCACCAAGCGTCTGCTGCGTCGCCTGCACGAGCTGGAGGAGTTCCTCCTGATTTGCGCGTGGTGCCGCAAGGTCGGCGACGGCGACCGCTGGCTGTCGGTCGAAGACTATTTCGATTCAAAATTTGCCACGGGCACGAGCCATGGCATCTGCCCCGAGTGCGCCAAGCAGCAACTCGACGCCCACCACCAGCGCATGTGCGCGGCGGTGGAGAAACCCGTGGGCGCTTCCGGCGATTGAGCGCGCCGCGCGCGGTCAGCGGCTGAAGAGTTCCTGGACGGTGCGGATCGCCTCCTGCTCGTCCTCTCCGCTCGCTTCGAGCTCGAGCGTCGCGCCCATCGCGGCACAGAGAGCGAGAACGCTGAGCAGGCTGCGCACGTCCGCAATCCGTTCCGCACTGCGCAAGCGGATCTCGGCGCGGAACTGCTGGGCCGCCCGCACCAAGCGCATGGCTTGCCGCAGATGCAGTCCTTCGGGCCACGGCACTCGGACTCGCGTGTTCTTCATTTCGGCTGTGACTGCGGCGAGCCGCGCGGGTTCACCGAAAATCGCAATCTCCGGATTTCTCCCGCGGCGTGCGGCGCACCGGCCACCCCGTCCCGCAAATGGAGCGCCCCTTGCCGCGCTGCGGAGAGCACGGAAAGGGGCGCGGGGGAAACGCGACGACGACAGCCGGGGAATTACCTGACCGTGCCGGCGGGCACCTGCACCGCGATCTGGTTGGGCACGGCGTAGAACGTGCCGGCGGAGAGCACGTGGCTGAGTGCGATGCGGCGCGGCTGGAGATTGGGCATGGGCGCGACGCTGGTGAACGTCTGCGGATTGTGGCACGAGAAGCAGTTGCCGACCGTCGCGGGCGTCGTGGTGCCGGCGGCGTTCTGCACGAAAGTCTCTGCCGTGCTGTTCGCGAGATTCACCGAGCCGACGGCGTTGCTCTGGTTGCTGTTCAGGTTGTAGGTGCCGGCATCCATCCACACGGTGCCGATGAGGTCGTAGTGGGCGAAGGTCGACTGCGGCTCCTTCTGCGTGCGGAAAAACCGCTGGGCGGACAAGTTGAGCGCGGCGATGTTGGCGGGGCCGTTGAGCGAGTGGGTTTCACTGCCCGTGGCGTTCCAGAGCACGACGTTGGTCGACGGCGAAAATTTCTGCGTCGCGGCGTCGAAGGTGTAGCGCGGGGTCTGCGTGACCGTGCTGTTCGTCGTCACTGTGGTCGAGGGCGTGCTGAGCGAGGTCACCGAGCTGGTGGTGCTGACGGTGGTCGCGGTGCTCGGGATGTTGCACTGGCCGAAGGGCGTGTTGCCGGCGTAGAGGGTGAAGTTCTCCGCCACGCTGGTGCTCGGTGCGGGCTTGTTGGTGCCGTCGGGCACGCGCGGGGAGTTGAGACGATGCTCGAACGTGGCCCAGAGAAACTCGGGGTGGTTGATCGTGTGGCCGACGACGTGCAGGCCGAGCAGCGCGACTTTCACGAGCTTGGTCTGGCCGTTGGGCGACGCGTAGAGGGTATTGTTGGGCGTGAGCGCGACGCCAAGGACCGGGACGCGAGCGAGCGTGACGTAGGCGCCGGGAGGCGGCATCTCGCCGTCGTCGAGGCGCAGCCATGTGGCCTTGAAGACGGCGGCGCCGACCGGGAAGTGGTCCGCGTCGGTGTTGGCCTGATAACCGCCATTGGAGACGAGGTTGCGCTTCGCCGTCTCGAAGTAGGCGTCGTTCATGTGCACGGAGGCGTAGATCGGGTAGCCGTTGGGTGCGACGAGCAGGTTGCCGTCGGCCTCGACGATCGCGCCCGCGCCCTCGATGTGCGGCGCATCGGCCGGATGCGCAGCGCGGAGGCCGAGATGGAGCTCGCGCGGCGCGCCGCCGGCCGGCTTGAAGAGATCCTCCGGCGTGTGGAGCGAGAGGAAGCGCGGCGTGCCTTGGCCGTCGAGCGCCGTCGCCCAAGTGAAGGCTTCCCACGACCATTCGTGGAACGCGCAATCGCGCGCGCCGATCGGCGTGTCCTGCGTGGGGAACGCGGCGCCGGGCTTGAGATAGTTGGGCAGGTTTTCCTGCCAGCCGTTGGGCGGACAGGCCTCGGGCACCGGAGCGGTTTCGGCGGAGGCGACATGCACGGCGCAAAGGCCGGCGAGAACGGAAACAAAGCGCAGCAAGGCGCGCGCGTGGACAGGGCGTTTCATGGGGGTAGCGATGGAGACCACAGGCTCCACGTTAGGAATGCGACCCGCGCGGCTGGTCGCGCGAGTTGTTCCACGGAGCCTGCGACTGGTTCTCCTTGGCCCCGGAGAATTTCGTCGCCCGAGACCCAACTCACCCGTCTCCGCGGCGGCAAGACCGAAGCGGCCGCGATCGCGCCGCAGGAGACGCGCGCGAAGCAGCCGGCGCGTCAGGCCGAGCGGTAGTGATCCTTCACGGCGTAGCCGCGCGCCACGAGTCCGAAGATCGCCGCCGCCACGAACGCGAAGGCCGCGAAGAAGAACATCTGGAACGCCGTCACGCCGAAGCCCGTGGAGGCGATCATGCCGGTCACGGCGTCGTTCTTCACCGCTGCGTTGGCGACGAGCACCCAGAGGTTGCCGATCGTGACGGACAGCAGCCAGAAGCTCATCAGCGCGCCTTTCATCGATTGCGGCGCCTGGCTGTAGGCGAACTCCAGGCCCGTGGCCGACACGAGCACTTCGCCGAGCGTGAGCAACACGTAGGGCAGCACCTGCCACGCAATGTTCACCTTCGCGCCGTCGTCGAGCGAGAGCTGCAACCAGCCGATCACGATCCACGACAGCGCGGCGAACGCGATGCCGAGCGTCATGCGACGCAGCGCCGTGACTTCGAAGCCCATCCGTCGCAGCGCGGGGAACAGCACGAGGTTGTTGAACGGAATGAGCAGCATCACGAACAGCGGATTCAGCGCCTGCATCTGCGACGGCTCGATCGTGGCGAAATGCCCGAAAATCGTCGCGAGCAGCGGACTCGATTCGCGCAACGCCGCCGCGTCGAACAGGTGCCACGCCTCCATCGCCTTGCCCTGCAGCACCCACGTCGAAGCCTTTTGGTCGAAGAGCGACCAGAACGGCGTCACGAGCGCGAACAGCACCAACACGCGCAACACGCCGCGCACGCCCTCGACCGCCTCGTCCGGATGCGCGCCGCGCGCGCCCTCGAGCTGCAGCCGCACGCCGATGCCGCCGAGCGCCACGATGGCGACGATGGCGAGGCAGACGGCCTTCACGAAATTCTCGAAGCCGGGCAACCAGTAGAAACCCAGCGCGGCCACCAGCACGCCGAGCGCCGCGAGCACTTTGCCCGCTGTGCCGGACATCAGCGCCGTCCAGCACACCCGCAGGAACGAGTGCGGGTCGGGCGGCGTCGGCGGCACCATGACGTATTTCTTCCGGCCCGCCCACAGCACGACCGTCGAGAGGAACATCAGCACGCCCGGAATGCCGAACGCCACCGCCGGCCCGAATTGCTTCAGGAAAATCGGCATGAGCAGCGACGCGAAGAACGACCCGAAATTGATGATCCAGTAGAACGCATCGAACACCACCTTCGCGCGGTGCTTGTTGGTCGAGTCGAACTGGTCGCCGACGAACGACGAGATGCACGGCTTGATGCCGCCCGAGCCCAGCGCGATGAGGAACAAACCGGTGTAGAACCCGACGCGGTTGTCGACGAACAGCGCGAGCATCCCCTGCCCCACGCAGTAAACGAGGCTCAGCCAGAAGATGACGTTGTATTTGCCCCAGAGCCGGTCCGCCAACCAGCCGCCGAGCAGCGGGAAGAAATACACGCCGATCACGAAGGTGTGGAAAACCTCCTTCGCCGCGCCGGCGCGATCGCCCTCCGGCAGATACATCAGCAACGACGACACGAGGAACACCGTCAGGATGTTCCGCATGCCGTAGAAGCTGAAGCGCTCGCAGCCCTCGTTGCCGATGATGTAGGGGATCTGGCGCGGGATCGGCACTTTGGCCGGTTCGCTCGCCGGGGTCGCAGGGGCGGTCGGGGAACTCATGGGGATTTTCGCCCCACGCTGCGGAGAACCGCGCCGAAATTCAAGGGACGAGTCGCGCGGGAAATCGGATTGCCGCCGCGCATTCGTTGCGACGGGATGCGTCCGGGGCCCATGACCATCCGTTCTCGACTGTTGATTCTGATTGGCGCGCTCGGCGTTTTTTCCACCGCCATCTTCTTCGGCCTGGAGCTCCTGCAGCAGCGCGAATACGAGGCCATCCGGGTGCGTCGCGAGCGCGAACTCGCCGCGCGCCTGCAATCGACGCTCGCCGAGAATTCCGGCGCGCTGCGGCGCTACGTGCGCAACTACGCCGCCCGACCGGCGCTGGCGGAGTTTGTCGCGACCCGCGACGCGCGCTGGGCCGAGCGCAACCTGCAGGACCGCCTCGACACCTACCGCGTCGACGCCGTCTGGGTGCTCGATGCCAGCGGCGCCACCATCCACGGCTTCAAACGCCTGACCGGCGAACTCACGAGCGAACCCCCGCTGCCGCAGGCGGAGTTGCAGCCGTTGCTCGCCGGATCGTCCGGGACTCTCGATTTCTTCTGCGTGATCGGCGGCGCCCTGCACCAGATGTTTGGCCAACGCATCAGCGCCAACCCGGAGCGGGCCCCGACGGGCGCCTGGCTCGTGGCCGCCCGCGTTTGGAACGCGCCGCTCCTGGAGGAAATCGCGACAGCGGCGCAGGGCCAGATCAGGCTGACGACCAGCGCCCACACGCCTGACGCCGTCGCCCACGGGGAGATGGAAACCTGGCAACCGCTCAAGGATCACCGCGGGCGCGTGGTCGCCGGCCTCGATTTTCACGTGCTCGACCCGCAGGCGAGCGACGTCGACGAGGAAAACACCGAACTCACGCTCTTCGCGCTCAACGCCGTCGGCACCGTGCTCATCGCGGGACTCCTGCTGCACTTCTGGATCTGGCGCCCCCTCGCCACGCTCCAACACAGCATCATCCAGAGCGACACCACGCCGCTGTTGCGCCTGATCCATCGGCGCGACGAGTTCGGGCGGCTCAGCCGCATCGTGCACAGTTCCCTGCGCGATCGGGAGGCGCTCGCCCACGCCCTCGAGGCGCAGGCCCGGGTGGGACGCGATCTGCACGACAGCATCATCCAACGCCTCTTCGGCGTGGGCATGTCCCTGACCAAGATAGAAACCCTCGCCGGAACCGATCCGGAAGCGTCGAAGCAACTGGCCGTGCAGACCCGCGCTGACCTGAACCACGTCGTCGCCGAGTTGCGCGGCTACATCGAGCGGACCGACCCGCGCCCGAGCGAGGGCGCATTTGCCGATGCCGCCCGCGCGATCGGCCAACAATTGCGGGGCAGCGCCGCCACGGAGATATCCGTCGACATCGACGAGGCGCTGGCCAGCCGCTATCCCGCGCTGATCCGCGGTCAGGTGCTTCAGTTCGCCCGCGAAGCCATGAGCAACGCGGTCCGTCACGGCGAGCCCAGCCGCGTGGAACTCAGCTGGTGCGCGGCGGAGCGCGGCTCCGTGCTGCGCTTGAGCGACGACGGCGGGGGCTTCGAGATCGCGGGCATCGACACCCGCGGCCGCGGCCTCGGCAATCTCACCGAACGCGCCATCGTGCTCGGCGGCCGCTTGAAAATCGACTCGCGACCGGGCACCGGCACCGAGATCACGCTGCACCTCCCGCCCCCCGAACGCTCGCCGTGAAAAATCCCGCAACCGCCCCGATCCGCATCCTCCTCGTCGACGACAGCGCCATCGTCCGCCACGGCATCCGCGCGGCCATCGAGTATGCGGCCGCCGGGCGCCGCCTCGAGATCGTCGCGGAGGCCGCGACCGCCGCCGATGCCCTGCGCGAAGCGCAGCGCGTGCAGCCGGATGTCGTGCTGCTCGACCTGCGGCTCCCCGACACCAGCGGCATCGCGATCTGCGGCGAGCTTCGCGGGGTCGCCCCCTCGGCGCGCGTCATCGTGTTCACTTCGTCCACCGACAGCCGGGCGATCTACGACGTGATCGTCGCCGGCGCCCATGGCTATCTTCTGAAGGAGATCGATCCCGCCGCGCTGGTCCAAGGCATCGTCGACGGCCACGCCGGACGTTCCGTCTTTTCGCCTGATATCGCCGGGCGCATGGTCGACATCTTGCGCGACGGCCACGCCCGCCTCGACCGCGCCGCGTGCCTGCAGGAACTCTCGCCCCAGGAACGCCGGGTCCTCGCGGCCATGGCGGACGGCCAGACGAACAAGGACATCGCCCAACTCCTCGGCCTGAGCGAGAATACCGTGAAGAACTACATCGGGCGGGTGTTCGAGAAACTCGGCGTCCAACGCCGGTCGCAGGCGATCGGGCTTTATTTCGACAACAAGGCCCGACCGACCACCCCCTAGGTAATTTCCGGCCTAGTGCTTGCCACCCGAACGCTAGAGGCCCTTCGCCCTACCGGACCGGGCGGAATTCCGGCAGATTGGGGCCGTGAAGCAACCTTCCGTCCCCTCCTCGACCGCACGACCGCGCCCGCGCGCCGTTTGCGCCGCCTTCACCTTGGTGGAAGTCATGTTCGCGTCGCTCGTGATGATCTTCGCCATCACCACGTCGATCACGGTGATCCAACGCGGATTCAATGCCATCGATTCCTCGCGCAACTACGTCCTCGCCTCGCAGATCATGCAAAGCGAGATCGAGCGCATCCGCGTGTGTCCGTGGACCAGCACCGGCACCGTGACCGGCGTCGTTGACTACACCGATAATTCCCCTGCCGTCGCCATCGACTCCGCCTTCACCGCCAACCCCGCGGTCGGTTCGCGTTTCACCCTCACCCGGAGCGTGAGCGACCTCGCGACCAACCTCCGCCAGTTCACCGTCACGGTCAGCTGGCGCAACTACGACGGCCGGCCGCTCTCGTGCTCGATGACGACCTTCTACGCGCGCTACGGCCTCTACGATTTTTTCGCCTCATGAAACCTGTCCGCCTCCGCCCCCGCTCCGCCGGCTTCACTCTGGTCGAAGTCATGGTCTCCGGTGTCCTCGGCTCGATCGTCCTCACCGGCGTGATGACCTCGTTCCTGATGATGGGACGCAGCGGCCAGCTGCTCTACAACTACAACAACATGGCCGGCGCCGCCCGCACCGCGCTCGAGGAGTTCGGCCAGGATGTCCGCATGGCGAGCGCCCTCACCTACAACAGCGCCACCTCGGTCACGCTCACCGTGCCGGACAACTACGCGGCCAACTCGAATCAAGTGACCTACGCCTACGGCACGGTCACCGTCGGCACGACGACCTACACCAACTGCTTTTACCGCCGGCCCGGCGGCAGCGCCTCCGCCGCGGCCGCCACCCCGCTCGTTCGCAACACCACCGCCTGCACGTTCACCCGCTACGACGTCCTCGGCACCGCCGTCGCGACCGACGCCGCCACCAAACGCCTCGAGCTCGCCATCAGCGTCAGCACGCGAAACCAGACAGTCCCTTCCGCGACCGACAACATCCTCTCCGCCACCTATGTCCTCCGGAACAAATAGGTCCGGTGAGCGTGGCGCGGTGTTGATCGTCGCGATGCTCCTCGCGGCCATCATCGCGGTCGCCCTCGCCTCCTTCATCAAGCTCAGCACCAGCTCGCTCAACCTCGGTCGACGCAACTTCTACGGCACCGCCGCGCTGAACCTCGCCGAAGCCGGCCTCGAGCGCGCACTCTACTGCGTCAACCGCAACCAAGTCGACGGCGTCGCCCTCGCGACCGCCTGGTCTTCCGCCGATGGCTGGACCACCAACAGCGGCACGCACGTCGCCACCGCGACATTTTCCGGCTTCACCCCCGGCCCCAACGCCACGGGCAGCACCAAGGTCTACGTCCGCAACTACGACCTCACGGGCACCGTGCTCATGGTTGCGAAATCCACCATCACCGTGCCCGACGGCGGTCCGCCGCTGGAGAAATTCATCGAGGTCACGCTCGCCAGCCGCTCCGTCTTCGCGGGCTTGGTCGCCAAGACCTCGCTGCGCGGCGACAGCAATCTCTACGTCGACAGCTGGATTTCCACCAACCCGTCGACCGGCGCCTTCACTCCCTACTCCACCGCCGTGCGCCGCGGTTTCGGCCCCCTCGGTGTCGTCGCCTCCGGCAACGGCGCCCTCAACGTCGGCGACAATCCCACCATCTACGGCACAGTGAACACCGGCGGCGGCACCATCGGCAGAAGCGGCTCCGCCAAACTCACCAGCACGCCCGGCGGCTCCGGCTGGAACACCGCCCTCGAGAACAGATCGTTCACCTACGCCTTCCCCACCGTCACCGTGCCCACGCCCTCCGCGGTCAACACCATCTCCACCAACATCACCTCGAACGTTACCTTCCCCCGAGGCGGCGACGTCGCCGCCTCGGACGGCAAATACTACTACAACTTCGCCTCGGGAAAGGTCATTTCCTACGCCGCGAACACCATGACGATCAAACAGCCCGTCGTGTTCATGATGACCAACCACACCGGCGTGAACGCCATCTCCACCAGCGATCACGCCACGTTCACCTACGGCACCGCCGCGGGCGACAACGGCTCGCTGACCATTTACACCAACGGCAACATCAACTTCGACTCCGGCGCCAACTGGTTCGCCAACGGCGCCCCCGCCCGCACCACGATCTACGGGACCGCATCCAGCAGCCAGACGTTCACCACTCGCGGCGGCGGCACGTTCTACGGCTCCGTCATCGCCGAGAACGCCGCCATAAATTTCGACTCGGGCACCAACGTCATGGGCGCCTTTTGCTGCAATACGATGCAACTGCTCGGCGGGGTGAATTTCCACTACGATGAGGCCCTCGGCTCCAGTGGCGGCGGCGGCTATCGCATCACGAAGTGGAAGGAGCTGCAGACCGCGGCCGAGCGGAACGTCTACGCCTCCGCCCTGAGCTTCTGACCCGGCGCCGCCGGTTCGCGCGGCGGCAGTGGCCGGCATTTTTTTTTGCGACTCTCCCTCGCCCGGCGGGTTTTTGGAGCACCAACCGCGCTGTCCCTCCGCCGTGCCCACGCCCGGCGGGGCCGCGCCATTTGCCCGCTCGCCCATGCTTCAGGATCTCCGCTTCGCCCTCCGCCAGCTCGCGCGCTACCGCTGGTTTTCCCTCGCCGTCATCGTCACTCTCGCCCTCGGCATCGGCATCAACACCACCGTCTTCACGCTGGTCAACGCCGTGCTCTTCAAGCCCGTGCCCGTCCCCGGCGGCGAGCGGCTCGTGGCCGTCACCCAGCAATGGCCGGAAAATCGCTACAACCGCGGCCCGGTCTCCTATCCCGAGTTCGAGGCTTACCGGACACAGAATCGCACGTTCGAGGGCCTCGAAGCCGTGGACCGCGCCGGCGGCATCATCGCAGAACCGGCCACGCCGCCCGAGAACTACGGGATGGGCGTCGTTTCGCCCGGACTTTTTTCGCTCCTGAAAACCCAGCCGATCCTCGGTCGCGCGTTCACGCCCGCCGACGGCGCCGCAGGCGCGCCCACCGTGCTCATGCTCAGCCACAAAGTCTGGCAGCAGCGCTACGCCGGCGCCTCCGACGTCATCGGCCGCACCGTCCGCCTCAACGGCCAACCCGCCACGATCGTCGGCGTCATGCCCGAAGGTTTCAAATTTCCCGAAAACGAGGAGTTGTGGACCGCGCTGCGTCCCACGAAGGAACTCGCCGACCGCCGCCATCGCAGCCTGATGCTCTTCGGCCTGCGCCAGCCCGGCGCCAGCGTCACCGAGGCCCAGACCGACCTCAACGTCATCGCCGCGCGCATGACGAAGGAATTCCCCGATACCAACAAGGACGTCGTGCCGCGCGTCCAGACGTTCCACGACCTGTTCAACGGCGGCCCGATCAAGCTCATCTTCCTGCTCATGCTTGGCGCCGTCGGCTTCGTCCTGCTCATCGCCTGCGCCAACGTCGCGAACATGATGCTCAGCCGCGCCATCGCCCGCGGCCGCGAGATGGCCGTGCGCGCCGCCATGGGCGCTTCGCGCACCCAGATCGTCCGCCAGCTGCTCATCGAGAGCGTGCTGCTCAGCGTGCTCGGCGGCGCGATCGGGCTCGGCCTCGCGCAATTCGGCGTGCACGCCTTCGACCTGGCCTCGCAGGACGTCGGGAAACCCTACTGGATCCAGTTCACGATGGACTGGCGCGCGTTCGTCTATTTCGCCGCGATCTCCGTCGGCACCGGCATCGTGTTCGGCCTCGTGCCCGCGCTGCGGGCCTCGCGCGTCGATCTCACCACGGCGCTGAAAGACGGCACCGCCGGCGGCACCGCGCGCGGCGGCAAGCTCACCGGCGCGCTCGTCGTGTTCCAGTTCGCCGCCACCGTCATGCTCCTCGCCGGCGCCGGCCTCATGATGAAGAGCTTCTTCGCCGTGCAGCGGATCAATCCCTTCGTGCCCGCCGAGCAAATCCTCGGCGTGCGCCTCGCGCTGCCCGACGGCAAAGGCGAACGCTACGAGACACCCGAAGCCCGCAAGGCGATGCACGAACGACTGCAACAGCGCCTCGCCGCGCTCCCCGGCGTCAAGCAGGCCGTGCTCACGTCAGATTTCCCCGGCCTCGGCTCGCAGCACCGCACGGTCGAAATCGAAGACAAGCCCACGCCGGACCCGAAGCGCCCCAACCAAGCCGCCGTGATCTTCGCCACGCCGGACTACCTGCCCGCCATCAATCTCCCCGTCCTCGTCGGCCGCGGCCTCAACGACTCCGACGGTGCACCCGGCAAGGAATCCGCCGTGGTCACGCGCGAGTTCGCCGCGCGCTATTGGGGCGACGAATCTCCCCTCGGCCGCAAACTGCGCTTCCTCGGCGAGGACCAGAAGCCCGGCCCGTGGATCACCGTCGTCGGCATCAGCGGCGACCTCGTGCAAAGTTTCCAGCAGCGCAACTCGCCGCCGCTCGTGTTCATGTCCGACCGGCAGGAACCGTGGGCTTGGATCGGCGTCATGCTGCGCGCGGAAGGCGATCCCACCGCGCTCACGCCAGCCGTGCGCGCCGCGGTGCAGGAGATCGACGCCGACCTGCCGCTCTTCCAGGTGCGCACGCTCAAGGAAGCCATCGCGCACGAGAGCTGGTTCCTCGCCGTGTTCGGCTCCCTCTTTTTCGCCTTCGCCGCCATCGCGTTGCTGATGGCCTCCGTCGGCATCTATGCGGTCGTCGCGCAAAACACCGCGCGGCGCACGCGTGAGATCGGCATCCGCATGGCACTCGGCGCCACCGCCACGAACGTCGTGCGACTCATGCTCGGGCGCGGCCTGATGCAGCTCGGCCTCGGCCTCATCATCGGCTTCGGCGGCGCCTTCGCCACCACGCGGCTCATGGACACCATTCTCGGTCCGACCTCGCCCACCGACCCCCTTGTGTTCGTCAGCGTGGCCGCCCTGCTCGGCGGGCTCGGGCTTTTCGCCTGTTGGCTCCCCGCGCGCCGCGCCGCGCACGTCGCGCCGACCGAGGCGCTGCGCGCCGAATAGTCGCCGCCGAACGCCGCCACCCGTGTCGGGTCAGCGCAGGAAATCTGCAACCCGCGCACTGCCTCGCGGGTGATAACAAGCAACACAACACCTGCGTCCCGCCGTTCCATCCGTTCGGCGAACTTCGTCATTGGATCGACACCATGCTCAACGACCTCCGTTTCGCCCTGCGTCAACTCACGCGCCACCGCTGGTTTTCCCTCGCGGTGATCGTCACCCTGGCCCTCGGCATCGGCATCAACACCACCGTCTTCACGCTGGTGAATGCCGTGCTCTTCAAGCCGCTGCCGATTCCCGGCGGCGAGCGGCTCGCCGTCGTCACGCAGGACTGGCCTGAGGGTCGCCTCACGCGCGCTCCGCTCTCGTTGCCGGAGTTTCGCGCCTACCAAAGCCAGAATCGCACCTTCGAGGGCCTCGAAGCGATCGAGACCAGCGTCGGCGTCATCGCCGAGCCGGGCGTCTCGCCCGAGCGCTACAGCATGGGCGTGTGCACGACGGGATTGTTCGGCTTGGTGAAAGCGCAACCGATCCTCGGCCGCGCGCTGTTGCCGAGCGATGGCACCCCGGGCGCGCCGACCGTGCTGCTCCTCAGCCACAAGGTCTGGCAACACCACTACGCCGGTGCGCTCGACGTCGTCGGTCGCTCGGTGCGCCTCAACAGCCAGCCGGCCACGATCATCGGCGTCATGCCCGAGGGCTTCCGCTTCCCCGGCAACGAAGACCTCTGGATCGCGCTCACGCCGACCCACGCCCGTGAGGACCGCGCCAACCGCAGCCTCGTGTTCTACGGCCTCCTCAAGTCCGGCGTCACGGCGGCCGAAGCGCAGGCTGACTTCGCCGTCATCGCCTCGCGCCTCGCGCAGCAATTCCCCGACACGAACAAGGACTACATGCCGCGCGTGCAGACCTTCCACGAGCGGTTCGCCGGCGGCCCGGTCAGGATCATTTTTCTCTTCATGCTCGGCGCCGTCGGCTTCGTCCTGCTCATCGCCTGCGCCAACGTCGCCAACCTCACGCTCAGCCGCGCCCTCGCGCGCCAGCGGGAAATTTCCGTCCGCGCCGCCCTCGGCGCCTCGCGCTCGCGCCTCGTGCGCCAGCTGCTGGTCGAAAGCGTGTTGCTCAGCGTCATCGGCGGCGCGTTCGGCCTCGGCCTCGCGCTGGCTGGCGCGCACATCTTCGACCTCGCGACGCAAGACATTGGTCGACCCTACTGGATCGACTTCGCGATGGATTGGCGCGCCTTCGCCTACATCTCCGCGCTCTCCATCGCGGCCGGCCTCGTTTTCGGTCTCGTGCCGGCCCTGCGCGCCTCACGCGTCGACCTCAACACCGCGATGAAGGACGGCACCGCGGGCTACTCTTCGCAGGGCGGCAAACTCACCGCCGCGCTCGTGGTGTTCCAGTTCGCCGTCACCGTCATCCTGCTCGCGAGCGCCGGACTGATGGTGCGAAATTTCTTCGCCGTTCAGCAGATCAATCCGTTCGTCCCCGCGCGCGAAATCCTCGCCGTGCGCCTCTCCCTGCCCGACGGCCCGGGCGAGCGCTACCACTCCGCGGCGGCGCGCCAGGCGATGCACGAGCGTTTGCAACAGCGTCTCGCCACCATTCCCGGCGTCACCCACGCCGTGCTCACCTCGGATTTCCCCGGCCTCGGCTCGCAGCACCGCGCCGTCGAGATCGAGGGCAAGCCCGCCGCCGACCCCAAGCAGCCGTTCCAGGCCGCCGCCGTTTTCTCCTCTCCCGACTACCTCGCCGCGATCAACCTCCCCGTGCTCGTCGGCCGCGCGCTGAACGCCGCCGACGGCGTCCCCGGCAAGGAAGCCGCCGTCGTCACCCGCCAATTCGCCGCGCGCTACTGGGAAGGCGAGTCGCCCATCGGCCGCCGCTTCCGCCTCACCGGCTTCGACGGAGTCGCGGGGCCGTGGGTGACGGTGGTCGGCGTGTGCGGCGACATCGTGCAGAGCACGCAGGAGCGCAACGCGCCGCCGCTCGCGTTCCTCTCCAATCACCAGGAACCGTGGGCATGGATCGGCGTGTTGCTGCGCACCCAACGCGACCCGACCGCCCTCGCCGCCTCCGTGCGCGCGGCCGTCCAGGAAATCGATCCCGACTTGCCGTTGATGCAGGTCTACACGCTCAAATCGGCGATCGAGCAGGAGCACTGGTTCCTCGCCATCTTCGGCTCCCTCTTCTTCACCTTCGCCGCCATCGCGCTGCTCATGGCATCCGTCGGACTCTACGCCGTCGTCGCGCAGAACACCGCCCGCCGCACGCGCGAGATCGGCATCCGCATGGCGCTCGGCGCCACCGCCGGCCGCGTCGTGCGTCTCATGGTCGGCCGCGGACTCGCGCAACTCGGCGTCGGCCTCGCGCTGGGATTTGCCGGCGCTCTGGCCGCCGCGAAACTCATGGCGAACATGATCGGCGCCGTCTCGCCGCGCGACCCGCTCGTCTTCGTCTCCATCGCGCTGCTGCTCGCCGCCATCGGCCTGCTCGCCTGCTGGCTGCCCGCGCGCCGCGCCGCCCGTGTCGCGCCGACTGAAGCGCTCCGCTCCGAGTGAGCGCGCGCGCCGCCGTTCCGCCCGATGAAAAATCCGGGGCGCGTGTAACGCCCCGCCGCTTGCGCGCCCGCGCAATGACGTGCATTTTGCGGGCGCAATGAAAACTCTCCTCATCGTTCTCGGCGTGCTCGCCGCGTTCGTCGGTCTGATCGGCATCGCTGCCGTCAGCAGCTACAACGGCCTCGTCAACCGCTCGCAAGCGGTCGACGCGCAGTGGGCGCAGGTCCAGAATGTCTACCAGCGACGCGCCGACCTCATCCCGAATTTGGTCAACACCGTAGCCGGTGCCGCGAATTTCGAGAAGTCGACGCTCACCGAAGTCACCGCCGCGCGCGCCTCCGTCGGCCAGGTGAAGCTCGACCCGAGCAAGGCGCCGACCGACGCCGCGCAACTCGCCGAGTTCGAGCGCGCGCAAGGCCAGCTCGCCACCGCGCTCTCGCGCCTGCTCGTCGTCGCCGAGCGCTATCCCGATCTGAAGGCGACCGCCAACTTCGGCGCGCTCCAATCGCAGCTGGAAGGCACCGAGAATCGCATCGCGGTCGAACGCGGCCGCTTCAACGACGTCGCACGCGACTACAACTCCGCGATCAAGCGTTTCCCGGCCGTCCTCTTCGCCGGCATGTTCGGCTTCCAGCCCAAGGCCTACTTCGCCGCCAAGGCCGGCGCCGACACGCCGCCCGAGGTGAAATTCGACTTCGGCGCGAAGAAGCCGTGAGCGCGCTCCCGCTTGCTTTCCGACGCCTTGCCGCGCTCGCCCTCGTCGCGTGCGTCTTCGCGTCGTCACTCCTCGCCGCGGAGCGCATCCCGCCCGCGCCGACGCGCTTCGTCATCGACACGACGCGCACGCTCTCGGGCGGCACGGTGGAGCGCCTGAATGCGCGTCTCGAACAATTCGAACGGGAGTCCTCGAACCAGTTTCTCGTCGCGATGTTCGCCCGCATGGAGACCGACTCGTCCGTCGAAGACTACACGGTGCGCGTCGCCGAGGCGTGGAAAGTCGGCCAGAAAGGAAAGAACAACGGCGCCGTGCTCTTCATCTTCAAGCAGGACCGCCAGATCTACATCCAAGTCGGCTACGGCCTCGAGCCCACGCTCACCGACGCGGTCTGCCACCAGATCGTGGAGAGCATCTTGAAGCCGAAATTCCGCGCCGGCGATTTCGACGGCGGCGTGAGCGCGGCCGTCGACGCAATGATCGCGGCGACGCGCGGCGAATTCAAAGGCACGGGGCGGACCGTTCATCAGGCGCGGCACCCACTCCAGCGCGAATCGGGAGATCCCAGCGCCGCCATTGGAGCCCTTTTCTTTTTGGTCGTGATCGTCGTGGTCGTGATTCGTCTCGCTCGCGGCTCGCGCCGGGGGCCGTTGGTGCTCGGTGGACCGCGACGCTACCGCAGTTCGAGCATTCCGAACATCTGGTGGGGCGGCCCCGGCTCCGACGGCGGCGGGGCCTCGGGCGGTGGTGGTTGGTCCGGCGGCGGGGGCGGCGGATTTTCCGGCGGCGGTGGCAGCTTCGGCGGCGGCGGCGCAGGAGGCAAATGGTGATGAAAACATTCCTCGATCAACTCGACCGCGCGCGCATCGAACGCGCCATCGCCGACGCCGAGCAGCTCACCTCCGGCGAGCTGCGCGTCGTTTTTCACCCGGGAAAAGTCGCCGACGCCACCGCGCTCGCCCGCACCGAATTTGCGCGCCTCGGCATGACCGCCACCCGCGAACGCAACGCCGTGCTCATCCTCATCGCGCCCGACGCACGACAGTTCGCGATCTTTGGCGACGAAGGCGTGCACGGGAAGTGCGGCGACGATTTCTGGCGCAACGTCGCGGCGGCGATGGAGGCGAAATTCCGCGCCGGTCAGCACACCGACGCCGTCGTGGAAGGCATCGCGCGCGCGGGAGAATTGCTTGCCCGCGAGTTCCCGCATCGACCGGACGACCGCGACGAGTTGCCCAACACCGTCGTGCAGGATCCGCCCCCGCCGACGGTGATCTGAGGCTCGAAACAAGCGGGGGCCGTGTAACGGTCGCTCGCTTGAGCACCGCGCTCCAAGCCGCTTAGCTGCCCGCCGTGAAAACGAACTCTGTCCTTCGCCTGCTCGCCCGCGCCACGCTGTGCGCCGCGGCCGCTGCGCTGGCTTGGGGTTGGATTGCCGCCCTCGAACAACCGCCGCGTCCCGAAATCTCCGGCGAGTCGGCCGACCTGGTGATCGCGGGCGTGGCGCGCGTCCCGCTCGCCGCTCCGTGGGTCGTGCAAATGACGTCGCTGTTGCGCGCGCGCTGAGACGCGCGGCGGCGGCGCTACTTTTTGTCGGGCAACTTGACGCCCGACTCGCGCAAGAGCCGGTCGAGATCGGTCGGCTTTTTCGGCTTCGGTGCCGCACTCGAAGGCGCGGACTGGATCGGTTTCTTCACGCCCTTCGTCGCCGCCGCGAGGCGCGCGCCGGGTTGCATATTGGCCGCGTTCATGCCGCACGGCGTGATGTGTGGTGACGGCGTGACGTTGCGCGTGGACTTCTTTTCGTCGAGCAGGCGCCGCGCGGTCTCGTCCAAGCCGAGCCGGTGCATCGTGGCGCGCAGCGCGGCCTTCATCTCGGGTTTATACCAAAAGAAAAAGCTGCGCTGCTCCTGCTTCGCGTCGGGCGTGCGCGCGACTTCGACGGGCTTGGCATCGTAAGGGTGCACGCCGGTCGCGTAGATTTCCGTCGCGACGGTCATCGGCGTCGGCGTGAAGTCCTGCACGGCTTCGAGACGATAGCCGAGGTCCTTCGTCTTCAGCGCGAGATCGGCCATGTCCTCCGATCGCGAGCCGGGATGCGAGCTGATGAAATATGGCGTCACCGGCATGTCGGGCTTGCCGGCCTTCGCGGCGGCGGCGGTGAACTTTTCCTTGAACTTGTAGAACAGGTTGAAGCTCGGCTTGCGCATGATGCGCAGCACGTGGTCGCTCGTGTGTTCGGGCGCGACTTTGATGCGGCCGGGCACGTGGTGCGCGGCGAGTTCCTCGATGTATTTCTCGTGGCTCGCCTTCACCTCCGGCGTCGCGCCTTTGTCGTGCAGGAAGAGATCGTAGCGGATGCCGCTCGCGACGTAGGCGTGCTTCACGCCCTCGGTGTTGCGCACGGATTCGTAGATGTCGAGGAGCGCGGTGTGATCGGTGTCGAGGTTGCGGCAGACGTCGGGCCAGATGCACGACGGGCGGACGCATTCGTCGCAGATCCACTGCTCCTTGCCCTTCATCTTATACATGTTCGCGCTCGGGCCGCCGAGGTCGCTGATTGTGCCGCGGAAATCCGGCATCTGTTTCACGGACTCGACTTCGCGCAGGATCGACGCCTTCGAGCGGGACGCGACGAACTTCCCCTGGTGCGCCGAGATCGTGCAGAAGCTGCAACCGCCGAAGCACCCGCGATGCATATTGATCGAGTGCTTGATCATCTCGTAGGCCGGAATCGGCCCGCGCTTGCGATACTTCGGATGCGGCAGGCGCGTGTAAGGCAAATCGAACGACGAATCGATCTGCGCCTCGCTCATCGTCGGGTAAGGCGGGTTCACGACCATGAGCCGCTCGCCCGTGCGCTGGAGGAGCCGGCGCGCCTTCACGCGGTTCGACTCGGTTTCGATGTTCTTGAAATTAGCCGCGTATAGCGCGCGGTCGGCGACGCAGGCCTCATGCGAGTGCAGCTCGAAGTCGTCCCAGTTCTTGTTCTTCGGCGCCGCCTCGCCCGCCGGCAGCAGGACCGCGGTTTGCGCGATGGTCGTGAGCGAGGCGAATGGCACACCGCGTTTCAGCAAGCGCAGCACTTCCATCAGCGGCAGCTCGCCCATGCCGTAGACGAGCATGTCCGCGCCGCTGTCGGCGAGAATGCCGGGCATGAGCTGGTCCGACCAATAATCGAAATGCGTCACGCGCCGCAGGCTCGCCTCGATGCCGCCGAGCAACACGGGCACATCGGGGTAAATCTGTTTCAGGATCTTCGAGTAGACGATCGACGCGTAATCCGGCCGGAAGCCATGCGCGCCGCCCGGCGTGTAGGCGTCCTCGCTGCGGAGCTTCTTGGCCGCCGTGTAGCGGTTCACCATCGAGTCCATGCAGCCCGCCGTGACGCCGAAAAAGTAGCGCGGCTTGCCGAGCTTCTTGAAGTCGCGCAGGTCGTCGCGCCAATTCGGCTGCGCCAAGATCGCGATACGAAACCCCTCGCGCTCGATCAGCCGCCCCACCACCGCCGTGCCAAACGCGGGATGATCCACGTAGGCGTCGCCGGAAACGAGGATCACGTCCACGTAGTCCCAGCCGCGCGCCTCCATCTCGTCGCGCGTCGTCGGGAGCCAGCGGGCCGGGTCCCAAGTCGGGTCCTTTTCGTGGGTGGTGGACATCTGCGCCGCGAAGGTGGCGCGCCCCGCTCGCGATGCAAGCGGACAACTCACCGGCGCGAGCAAGCTCGCGGCCTACATGGCCTCGCGAGCTTTAGCCCCTCCGTAGGCAGCGAGCTTGCTCGCGCCCCACACCCTCCGGCGCGCCAAGCCGGTCCCGCTCATCTGCTCGTTTGACCGCGAAGCGCCCATCGGCATCGTCCCTGCTACCCTACCCCGTCATGGATCAGCCCCGCACGATTCTCTGCCTCGCGAGTTTCCACAAAGGTTTCGAATTCCTGAAACAGGCCAAGGCCGAGGGCTGGATCGTCCTGCTACTCACCTCGCAATCGCTCCAACACGAGGAGTGGCCGCGCGAGGCGATCGACGAGATCTTCTACATGCCGGACGAGAACAAGGTCTGGAAACGCGACGACGTCATCAAGGGCGTCAGCTACCTCGCCCGCCGCCACAAGATCGACCGCCTCGCCGCACTCGACGACTTCGACGTCGAGGTCGCCGCGATGATCCGCGAACACCTCCGCATTCCCGGCATGGGCGAGACGACCGCCCGCTATTTCCGCGACAAGCTCGCCATGCGCCTGAAGGCGCGCGAAGCCGGCATCCCCGTGCCGGAATTCACCAACGTCGCCAACTACGACGACATCCGCGCGTTCATGGCGCGCGTGCCCGGCCCGTGGCTGCTCAAGCCCCGCCTCTCCGCCTCCGCGCTCGGCATCCACAAGATCGAGAAACCCGACGACCTCTGGCCAAAACTCGACGCGCTCGGCGACGAGCAGTCGTTTCACCTGCTCGAGCAATTCGTGCCCGGCCGCGTCTACCACGTCGACAGCATCGTCAACGACCGCGAGGTCGTCTTCTCGATCGCCAGTCGCTACGGCACGCCGCCGCTCGCCGTCATGCACGGCGGCGGCATTTTCTCCACGATCATCTGCGAACACGGCTCAGCCGAGGAACGCGCTTTGATCATGGCCAACGCCGCCGTCCTGAAAGCCATGGGACACGTCCGCGGTGCCTCGCACACGGAGTTCATCCGCGCCGAGGACGGCACGTTCCACTTCCTCGAAACCTCCGCCCGCGTCGGCGGCGCGAACATCATGGACCTCATCGAGACCGCCACCGGCCTCAATCTCTGGCGCGAGTGGGCCAAGGTCGAGACGCAGGAGAGCGCCTACCGCGTGCCGCTCTGGCGCCGCGACTACGCCGGACTCATCATGTCGCTGGCGCGGCAGGAATGGCCCGATCTCAGTGTCTTCGCCGACAACGAAGTCATCATCCGCCACCGCAAACGCCACCACGTCGGCCTCGTCTGGCGTTCGCCGAGCTACGCGCGCGTCGAGCAACTCCAGGTCGACTACCTCGCGCGCGTGCAGCGCGACTTCCACGCCAGCGCTCCGCCGCCGGCCAAGGCCACCGAGTAGTCGTTGTCCGGCGCGGCGCACTGCTCCCTCGACGCCCCCGGTGCACGTTTCGTCGCAAGGCCCTTGAGAAACACCCTCGCGGGCGACACCTTTCCGCCATGAAAAACGTGGAGCTCAGCGATGAGGCCTATGCGGCCCTGCAGCGGCTCGCGGCCGCGAAGAACCTGGCCCCGGCCGAAGTGCTCGCCTCCCTTCTCGGTGCCGGCAAACCGCTTTCCGGTGACCATCTGCTGTTCTATCTCGTCAGCGCGGAGTTCACCACCTTGCCCACCCTCACGGAGCGTTACCTCGCGCTGCTTGCCTGGGCGGCGAAAAACTACGCCTGCGATTTCGCGGACTTCATCTCGCACCAGGAAAGCGCCCGCCGCTACCTCATGCTAAGTCGCGACGAGGCGAACGACGTCCGCGCTCACAATCACGCGCGCCAGATCGACGGCACCCAATTCTGGGCCGTGATGACCATCGACGACGCGACCCGGGCCCGCTTCGTCCGCCGCCTCCTCGAATTCATCGGCTGCCACGACGAGACCATCGCGCAAGCCATCCGGGCCATCGGCCTCGAACACGCGCAAAGCCACGGCTTCCGCCTGCTCGCCGGTTGAAGGAGTAGGGCCGGTCTCCGACCGGCCGATGCATCCACGCCTCCGACGTTGCTCACAAGCAGGAGCGCGCCTATCGCTCGCGTCGCCGTCGCGTGACCTGTCTCTCGCGCCAAGACGGGTTCCGCGCAGCAGCCATACCGCACAACGCACTTTGGATTTGTCGCGCGTCGCGCCGCCCGCTGGACTGCGCGCGATGTCCGACGACGCGCCCATTCAGCCCGAGAACAAGACGCGGAGTTTCCAGAACTTCTTCCACTCCGTCCGCTACGCCGTCGAAGGATTCTGGGCCGCGCTGAAACACGAGCCGTCGTTCCGCGAGGACCTGCTTTTCGTCGTCTTCCTCACGCCGCTCGCCGTCATCCTGCCCGTCAACGCCGTCTCGACCGCGGTGATGATCTTCTCGCTCTTCCTGATCGTCATCATGGAGCTCGTGAACTCCGCCATCGAGTGGACCATCGACGACATCTCGCTCGCCAAGCGGCCGTTCGCGAAACGCGCCAAGGACATGGGCAGCGCCGCCGTGTTTCTCGCCTACATCAATTGCTTTGTCGTCTGGGGCGTCATCCTGTTCGCCAACTGGAATCGCATCGCGACGCTCGAGTTCCTGAAATGGCCGCCCAACTTCCTCCCGTAGTCCTCGTCACCGGCGCCTCGCGCGGCATCGGCCGCGGCATCGCGCAACACCTAGCCAAACACGACGCGCGCGTCGCGTTGCACTACGCCAGCAACGACACCGCCGCCCGCGACACGCTCGCCTCGCTCGCCGGCGACGGCCACGCGCTCTTCCGCGCCGACGTCGCCGACCCCGCCGCTTGCGAGCGACTCGTCGCCGACGTCATCGCCCACTTCGGCCGCCTCGACGTGCTGGTGAACAACGCCGGAGTCTACGAGGACGACTCGATCAAGACCGCCAGCTACGCCGAGTGGCAGCGCGTCTGGCGCCGCACCATCGACACCAATCTCCTCGGCCCCGCCAACCTCACCTACCTCGCCGTGCAACACTTCCGCACGCGCGGTGGCGGACGGATCGTCAACATCACCTCACGCGCCGCCTTCCGCGGTGAGTTGACCGCCCAGAGCTACGCCGCCTCGAAAGCCGCGCTGAACATCACCGGCCAATCCCTCGCCCGCGCCCTCGGAGCCGACCACATTCACGTCTTCACCGTCGCGCCCGGCTGGATCGACACCGACATGGCTGTCGCCGCCCTCACCGGTCCCGGCGCCGCCGACGTGCTCGCGCAACACCCGCTCGGCCGCGTCGGCACCGCCGACGAAATGGGCGCCACCGTCGCCTGGCTCGCCCTCGACGCTCCCGCCAATCTCACCGGCTGCATCATCGACGCCAACGGCGCCTCCTACCTGCGCACCTGAAGACGCCATGGCCGCCAAGCGGATCCTCCTCGCCGACGATCACGTCCTTTTCAACCAGGCCCTCGCGGCCCAACTGGCGCAATGGCTGCCGGGTTGTCGCTGCGAATTCGTCACCAGCCTTGCGGCGTTGCGGACGACAAAACTGACCGAGTTCGATCTCGCGATCGTGGATCTGAGTTTCGCCGACGGCGACGCGCTCGCGTGGCTCACCGCGCACGCCGCCGGCCGCGTCCTCATCGTCACCGCGGCGCAGGAGGAAGCGGTCATCCTGCACGCCGTCGCCCTCGAGGTTGACGGCGTCGCCCACAAGTCCGACGACATTTCCGTCCTGCGTCACGCCATCGATACCATCCTGAGCGGCGGCCACTATCTTTCGCCGCGGATCCGCGAGCTGCAGACCGCGATCAAACGCCGCCCGGACGCCCTGCACAAAATCCTGTCGCCGCGCGAGCTCGAGGTGCTCCGCCTCATCGGACGCGGCAACACGACCGACGAGATCGCCAGCACTCTCGGCATCCGGGCCAGCAGCGTTTCCGACCACAAGAAAAACCTCATGCAGAAGCTCGGCGCCGCGACGGCGAACGATCTCCTGCGCTGCGCGATCGAGCGTGGCGTCGCCCGCGTCTGAACGTCACGGGGTGGCCGCGCGGATCGCCGCCACCAGCCGCGCCACGAGTTTCCCTGCCACCGCGCGCAGTCCCTCCGTCGCGGACGCGTCGTTCGCCCGCAACGCCGCCTCGAGCAGTGCGAGTTGTTCCGCGAGTTCCTTCGCCCGCACCACCAGCACGCGCGCGCGCAACGCGTGCACCGCTCGCGGCGCATCGCCGCCCGCCGCGGCGCCGCTGACTTCACGCCAGGCGCGTTCGACGTCGTCCGCGAACTGCCGCCGCACCGCGGAAGGCTCGCCCAATCCATCCAGCAGCGACAAGTCGAACTCCGCGTGCTCGGGCTCGAATGGTTCGGCCTCCGCGGCAATCCCCTCGCCCCACCCCGCCACGTGGCGGCGCAACGCCGAATCCAGCGCCGCCGCGCTCACCGGCTTGGTTACGAATTCCACGATGCCCGCCCGGCTCCCGAGCGCGCGCTTCTCGTCCGTCGAATAGGCGGTGACGGCGAGGATCGGCGGCGCGCCGGCGCCCCGCACCTCGCGCACGATTTCCGCCACGCGCAATCCGTCGAGCGTGGGCATCGAAAAATCGGTGAGCACGGCCGCGTATTCTCCCTCCTGCAATGCTCGCCGCAGCTCCGGCTCGTCCTGCGCCCAATCGAGCCGGCACCCCATGCGGCCCACGAGGTGGCCGAGCACCAGCCGGTTGTAGACCTCGTCCTCCAACGCGAGGAGCCGCAACGGGCCCGCGGCGCGGGTCGGCCCCCCTTCGGCTTCCGGGGCGCTCGCGGTCGGCAACTCCAGGGAAAGAGCGAAAACGATGCGCCCGTCCTCCCAGCGCCCGGTCAACGCGCCGCCCATCGCCGTCGCCAGGCGCCGCGAGATATGCAGGCCCAAGCCGAGGCCCGGCGCCCGCCGCCGCCGCGCGTCCTCCCCGCGATGATACTCGGCAAAAAAACCCTCGATCTCGGCCGCGCTGAACTGCGGGCCCGCATTGGCCACCTCGAGCCGCACGGCGCAGCGACCTTCGTCGACCCGCCGCGTCACGGTCACTTCCACGCCGCGCGGCTGGCCGTGTTTCAGTCCGTTGCTCACGAGATTCATCACGATCTGGCGCAGCTTCGGGCCGTCGCCCCGCAACCAGCACTCCTCGACCCGCATCCCGCGCACGTCCCGCAACTCGGGATCCTGCGCGCGACACGCCGCTTCGATCGTCGTCGCCAGCTCGAACGGCTCGTCGGCCACCGCCAGCTCACCACGCTCGATGCGCGACCAGTCCATCACGTCGTCCAACATGCTGCGCAACTGCTGGGCGCAACTCTGCAGCGTCGCCGTCAGCGAGCGCGCCCGGGGCGTCGGCGCTTCCGCATGCAACATTTCGCACAGCCCCACGACGCCATTGAGCGGGTTGCGGATCTCATGACTCATCGCCGAGATGAAATACTCGCGCGCCCGCTTGGCCTCGACGAGTTCCGCCGTGCGTTCCTCCACCCGGCGCTCCAATTCCTGCGCCCGCCGCCGCAGCACTCCTGTGCGCCAACGATAGCCCCACCAGAGTCCGCCCACGGTCAGCACGCCATAGCCTCCGAGCGCCCACCCGGTGAAATACCACGGGTAAGGGCGATAGAGCCGCAGGGTGCGATCCTCCGCGAAGCCGACGTAGTCGCGATGCAGCTTCAGCGTGGACTCGCCGTAGGGCAGACGCGGCAGCGAGATCGTCCGCCCCTTGCCAAGATCCACCTTCTCCTCGCCATTGAACTCGTAAGCGTAGCGCGGGGTGTTCTCCCCGGGCAGGACGCGACTCGGAAAACTCAGCTCAAAGTCCCCCACCGCCGCCGGCAGTTCCCACCGCCCGCCGCTGTCGCGCGCGTTGCAGATAAACTCCATCGTGCCGATCTCGATCGGTTGCAGTTGCCCGAGCCGCACCACGCCTCGCGGCGTGGCGACATACAGCCGTCCCTGCCACGATTGCAGCGGGCCCACGCCGAGATCCCGCAACGGCACCCGCAAGGGCTCCCAGCGCGGGGTAACATAGCCGATCTCGCCCGCTGCATCTGCACCATGATCGAGTGCCACCACGATCCGCCCCTCGTGCTGAGTCACGCCGACGATTACGCCCGACGGCGCTTGCGCCACCCGTCGTCCCTGCTCGTCGAAAATCTCGTTCTTCGCGTTGGAAATCCACGCGGCCCCGAAATCCGACCAAACAAAACACGTCTCTGCCAGCAGGTGTGCTCGTTCGACCAATTGATCGTCGATTAGCGTCACGCCGTCCGTGCCCCCGAGCAGCCAGCGGCCATCGCCGCAGCGGGCATAGCCATACATGAAAGTCCTGTAGTCCCGTCTGGCCGTGATGTCTCCCTCTGGGCTGACTCGTTTGAGGCCCCTCTCTTCAACCGCGAGAATAGCACCGTCTGGCAATGGGTGGGATCCGTAGAATCTCGTGCCCACCACCCGGGTCACCTTGCCCCCCTCGGCAAAGAATCCGTCGCCCCCATATACTTCCCGCCTCCCATCATACCCGTAGCACATCGCAAGACCGGCGTCGGCTAACGATGCTCCCTCGACTACAGCCAGACCTGACCCGGCACTCAGCAGGAGTCGATTGTCAGCACCCTGCACAAAAGAGGCCATTTGGATTGTCTTGGGCATTATGGCCAGCCGCGCCGGATCGTGCAGATAAACGAGCGTCTGAGCCGGATCGGTCGCATATATTCTATCTCCGGTTTGGGTGCGCACGTTTACGCCTGCTAGCTGGGCCACCTTCTGCCGCGTGCGGCGCGACCAGACGTGGAGGCCATTCTGATTGGATGTCACCCAGACGTGCTCCGCCGTCACCGCCAACCCTGTCACCATCGGCGGCATCGGCGACTCCTCGACGAGATAGGCGCCGGTCTCGTAGCAAAATACCCCGCGACTGTTCAGACCGAAGTTCAGCCCCCAAAATTCGGTCGTATAACTCGCAGACTCCAAATGCACCCCGACCTTCTCCGGGGCCACCGACTCGAACCCGCCGTCCTGCCATCGCCAGCAGCCGGTTTTCGAGACCAGGAGCGGCACCTCGCCCAGCTCGATCAGCATCGCTCCATTCATCGCATCATCCAATCGCCGTGGTGCTGCGTCTCCATCGCGCCAAACATATCCGAGATAGCCAGTGGTTCCAGCTGCCGCTGCCGCCCACCACGCCCCCGGCAGCCGATACACCTTTCTCACATATCCCGTGACCGCTCCAATCTCCCACTTTCCCTGCCTCAAGCGCGCCAGACAATCGACGCCGCCTGCGCAGTATTCTCCCTCGGTCGCCGCCGCTGCCAGAAGCCACTGAACCCCCGCCGGGCAGGGTATGCGCCGCCAGCCCGCTGCGGTTTCCTCCAACAAACCATATCCTTCACAGGCTAGGAGCAGCCCACGCGGGCCTTTCGCGATCGTCCAGATATAGGGAATCCCGGTGGGAAATCCTTCGACCCGACTGAGCAGTGGCTGAAATCGACCCGGCGTCAGCTCGCCCACCGGCGGCGTCTCCGCGCCGGACGCACTCAAGCAAAATAACCCCACCAAAATTCGGGCCGCCCCCGCAAACCGGCGGTAAGTCCGATTGTGCTTCGGTCCGGTAAGGTGCGCTTGCATCGCGGCATGGACTATCTCGCCTCGCGCGTCCGGCAACTCCTTTGCCCCGTCGTTTTTTGCTGTTCTCTGACTCTCGCTCCCGCGCAGACGTGGACCGGCGCCGTCAGCTCCGACTGGAGCAATCCCAACAACTGGAGCCCCGCATCCGTGCCGACCAGTTCGAACGGCATCACGATCAACAGCAATGGCACCCATGCGCCCGTCGTCGGCACCGCCAACGCCGCCACCTTCAATCTCTACCTGGGCAACTCGGCGAACAGCACCGTGTCGCTCACCGTGCAAGACGGCTTCCAACTCAGCAGCGGCTACACCCAGATCGGCAGCGCCTCCTCCGCCAACGTCACCGTCAATATCAGCGGCTCGGGCTCGCAGTTGTCCGCCGCCGCCCTCTACGCCTCCTATTCCGGCACCGGAGCGCTCAACATCACCGGAGGCGGCAAAGTCACCAGCTCCTCCGGTATCGTCGGCTATAACGGCGGCTCCCACGGCACGGTGACCGTCGACGGCACGGGCTCACAATGGATCGACTCCGGCAGCTTGGACGTCGGCGGCAGCAGCTACTTTCTCGATCCGACCACGGGCACCGGCTCGCTCACTATTTCGAACGGCGGCAAGGTCACCAACACCACCGCTTCCCTCGGCTACCTCTCCGGCGCGTCCGGCACCGCCACCGTGACCGGCACCGGCTCGCAATGGCTCTCCAGCGGACGGCTCTACGTCGGCAACAGCGGCAAGGGCTCGCTCACGATCGCCGCCGGCGGCGCCGTCACGAGCGCCGGCGCGAACATCACCGGCTCCGGCAACGCGCAGAATCAAAGCTCCGTCGCCCTGAGCGGCAGTGGCTCGTCATGGACCAACAGCGGCACGCTCTCGCTTTCCGGGTCCGGGAGCGGCGCCTATGTCGCCCTCGATCTCGGCACCGGAGCGACCCTGCAAAGCACCGGCCTCACCACGCTCGCCAACGCCGTCGTCACCCAATCGGGCGGCACCTTCACCGCCACCGGCGGAATCAAGTTCAACACCGGCACGAACACCTACCACCTGCAGGGCGGCACGCTTCAGATCGGCGGCACCAACGGCATCCAAACCGGCGCGGGCAGCTACACCTTCGACCTCGCCGGCGGAACGATTCAAGTCACCGGCAGCGCGTTGACCACCGCCGCCCACGGTATCCTCGCCGCCGCCACCACGACCACCTTGGACACGAACAGCCTCGGCGCCACCTGGTCCGGCAATCTGTCGGGCTCCGGCGCGTTGACCAAATCCGGCAGCGGCACGCTCACCCTTTCGGGCAACAACTCCTACACGGGCGCCACGAGCCTCACCACCGGCACTCTCGCGCTCGGCTCCGACACCGCGCTGTCTTCCGGGTCCGCCCTGAGCCTCGGCAACGGCACCACGCTCGCAGTCGGCACCGCCCACGTCGAGGCCGGGTCGCTCTCCGGTTCGGGCGCCGTCACCTTCAACGGCGGCTCGCTCGCCGTCGGCGTGACCAACGCCGACACCACCTTCGCCGGCTCGCTCTCCGGCGTCGGCGGTCTCACGAAAGTCGGCAACGGCACGCTCACGCTGACCGGCACGGGCGGCGCCACCACCACGCTTGCCGGCAGCGGCAAGCTAGTCCTCGCCAACGTCGGCGGCCAGTCCGCCATCGGCAGCAGCTACCTGATCATCGGCACGGGCGCGACGCTCGCCGGCAGCGGCCTGGTCGGCGCATCCTCCAACACCATCCAAGGCGTGCTCGCGCCCGGCGATGCCGCCATCGGCACGCTTACTTTCACGCACGCCCTCACGCTCGAAAACACCAGCACGCTCCAACTGGGCCTCGGCAGCGCCTCGAGCTACGACCAGCTGGTCATCGGCGACACGTTCACCGCCGCCGGCACACTGAGCGTGGAACTGCTCAACAGCTACACACCCACTGCAGGCGCGACGTTTCAGCTCTTCGACCTCGCCAACCCCATCGCCGGCACCTTCGCCACGCTCGACCTCGCGCCGCTCTCGTCCGGTCTGACGTGGGACACCTCCGCGCTCTACAGCGCCGGCACGCTCGCGGTCGCGGCCACCGCCGTGCCCGAGCCATCCACTTTTGCCGTCACACTCGGCGTGCTGGGATTGCTGGCCGCCCTCCGTCGCCGCCTGTCGATCCAGCCCTGACACCCTTCCCCCATGAAACTCCGCCTCCTTCTCGCCACTGCAATCACCGCCCTCTGCGGCACATCGCTCGTCGCCGCCTCCCTCGACCGCGCGCAGGTTACCGACGCACTCAAGCGCGGCACTCTCGGCAAAATTCCCGCGCATCTCGTCGTCACCGACGCGACGTTCACGGAGACCTCGCGCGTCGACTCCGCCGTCACCTTGAAAGGCGAGGCGATCTTCGCCGCGACCGAAGACTCCTTTGTCGGCGTGCGCCGTCTCGGAGTGCAGCGCCCTTCCGGTGAGTTGAACGCGACCGTCATTCGCCGCGTCCACTCGGCCGGGGAAAAATTCTCCGCGCCCTTCCAAGCCGTGGTGTCCGTGAGCGACCCGGCCCCGTCCATCGCCCCGCAACTCACCGTGAGCGAACACGGCCAAACGCGCGCCACCTTCAAAGCCGCCGTCGCCGAGGGCAGCGCCGAACACCAAAAGCTGCTCGCGCTCAATGACGCCTTCGCGACCGCGGACGAGCGCTACCAACGCGTGAAGGAAAAGTGGACCACCCTGCAGCAAATCCGCTCCTGGCTCGGCAGCTACGATGCCTTCGTGGCGACGGATTGGGGCGTCATCAAGCAACGCCTCATCCGCGGACTCGACAGCCGCGACCTCGGCGTCGCCTACGAGAAGCAAGTCGCACCAGCGAAAAAATTCTCCAGCCGCCAGGCCCAGCACGCCGCCTTCATCCAACTCGTGAAGCCCGTCTTCGATCCCGAATACGCCCGCATCCAGACCATCGCCGAGCCACGCGAAGCCGCCGCGCGCGCCTACATCGATTTTCTCGAAAAACTCTGACGCCCCGTCGCCGCTGCCTTTAACGCATCCGGCCGAACAGGAACGCGCCGATGCCGATCATCGCGAGGTTCGGCAGACACGCCGCCCACACCGGATCGACGTAGCCGTTCCCGCCCAGCGTCTTCGCCAGCATCGAAAGCAGGTAGTAGCCGAAGAATAAACCGATCGACTTCGACACGCCCACCGCCGGATTCACGCGCACGCCCGAAACGGCGAACGGAATCGCGATCGCGAGGATGATCAGCGGCCCGAGCGTGTCGGCCAACAACCCCCAATAGCGCACGGCGTAGGCGATGACCTTCGGGTTATCCTCGATCGTGAAGTAGTCGACGATGCGCTCGAGTTCGAAGAACGAGAGCTCGTTCGGCTTCAGCGACAGCATCAGCATCAGCTTGGGATCTTCGTTGAAATGCGGCACCGTGCGCTCCTTGAACGCCACCGAGCGCATCACTTCGCCCGCCTCGACGTCGAACCACAGCTCGCGTCCGTCGCGAAACGTCCAACTCTTCGCCACCGCATCGTAAGTCGCTTCGCGCGCCATGATGCGCGTCTTCTCCCGGCGCTTCAGGTCCAGCTCCGACACCGTGACGCCGTAGGCCTTTTGCGCGAAACGGCTGTAGCGGTTGATATACCACATGCGGTTGGCCCGGGAGTTGTCGAAGGCGACGCTCGCCACGAGTCCCAGCGTGCCGGTGGCGCCTTTGCGCTCCTCGGCCCGATACTCGAAACTCTCGAGCAGCCGCCGGGACGTCTCCACCGACCACGGCACCACGCGCGCGTTGAGCAACAGCGAGACGCCGCAGAACACCAGTCCGGCCATCCACAGCGAACGCGTCGTGCTGAAGATGTTCAGCCCCGCCGCGCGCATCGCCATGATCTCGTTGTTGCGATGCAGCTTTCCCAGCACGAACAGCAGCGAGAGCAGCAGCGCCAGCGGCAGCACGATCGAGAAATAACTCGGCATCAGCACCGCGTAGTAGAACAGCATGTCGCGCGTGCTGGCGCCGACCTCGATCAGGTCGCGGAAATTGTCGTAGAGCGCCTGCATCAGCAGCAGGCCGATCGTGGCGCACAGGATCAGGCCGAGGATTTTCAGCCATTCGCGCAGGATGTAGCGATCGAGGAGCGTCACGCGCGGTCAGACAAGCGCCCGCGCCTCCGGTGTCCAAGCCAATATGTCATGCTGGCAGTCTTGCCCCGTGCGCCCGCCGCGCTTCCCTCCCCGCATGCAACTCGCCCGCCTCGCCGCCCTCGCCAGCCTCCTCGCCGCGACGCTCACCGCCGCCGAGCCGATCAAGATCGGCCAATACGGCGCGTTCACCGGCAAGGACGCCGACTTCGGCCTCGCCGCCCGCAAGGGCGTGACGCTCGCCGTCGAGGAAGCCAACGCCGCCGGCGGCGTCCTCGGCCGCCCGATCGAGCTCGTCGTCGAGGACAACCAGTCGAAGCAGGGCGAGTCCGCCACCATCGCGAAGAAGTTCGTCTCGCGCGACAAGGTCGTCGCCGTCCTCGGCGCCAACATGTCCAACCACTCGCTCGAAGCCGCGCCGGTTTTCCAGAACGCGAAGGTGCCGATGATCGCCATCACGTCCACGAATCCGCGCGTGACCGAGATCGGCGACTACATCTTCCGCGTCTGCTTCATCGACCCGTTCCAAGGCACCGCGCTGGCTCAATTCGCCGTCGGCTCGTTGAAGCTCAAGCGCGTCGCCATCCTCACCTCCGTCAACAACGCCTACAGCGTCGGCCTCTCGAAGAATTTCCGCGAACAAGTCACCAAACTCGGCGGCACCGTCGTCGCCGAACAGCGACACAACGAAGGCGACAAGGACTTCCGCGCCCAGCTCACCGCCGTCAAAGCCGCCGGCGCCGAAGGCATTCTCCACTCCGGCAACTACACCGAGGGCGCGCTCATCTGCAAACAGGCGCGCGCGCTCGGCTTCACCGGCCCGATTTTCGGCGGCGACGCGTGGGAAGGCCCCGAGTTCCTCGCCATCGGCGGCGCCGCGGTCGAAGGAACTTATTACTCAACGCACGCCTCCAACGAGTCCGACTACCCCGCGATGAAGGCCTTCGTCGCGCGCTACCAGAAGCGCTGGGGCGAGCTGCCCAACGCCACGACGACGCTCGGCTACGAGGCGGCCATCCTGCTCTTCGACGCCCTGAAGCGCGCCGGCACGACCGACAGCAAGCCGCTCCGCGATGCCCTCGCTGCCACCAAGGATTTCCCCGGCGCCACCGGCCCGATCACCATCGACGAGAAACGCAACGCCGCCAAATCCGCGACGATCGTCGTGGTCAAGGACGGCAGGTTCAAGTTCCTCGAGTCGGTGCATCCCTGACGGAGCAGCACCGTGCCCTGTAGCCGGGGTCGCCGATCCCGGCCACACCCAACCGGCGCCAAACCCGACCGACCGGCCGCCCCTTCACAGTTGAAGATTGTGGCGAACCCCGCCGGCCGTTTGCCTGTCGCACACTCCCGCATGAACCGCCTTACCCCGTTCGTCCTCGGCGGCGCCTTGTTTGCCGCCGCCTGCCTTCACGCCGCCGATCCGATCAAAGTCGGCGAATACGCCTCGCTCACCGGCAAGGAGGCCGCCTGGGGCCAGAGCTCGCACAAGGGCACGCTCCTCGCCGTCGAGGAAATCAACGCCGCCGGCGGCGTCCTCGGCCGCCCGCTCGAACTGTTGACCGAGGACAACCAATCCAAGCAAGGCGAGTCCGCCACCGGCGTGAAAAAACTCATCGCGCGCGACCGCGTCGTCGCCGTCCTCGGCGAAGTCGCGTCGATCCGCACGCTGGAGGCCGCGCCCGTCATCCAAAACGCGAAGATCCCCATGATCGCCCCGGGCGCGGTCAACGCGAAGATCACCGAGGTCGGCGACTACATCTTCCGCGTCTGCTTCATCGATTCCTTCCAAGGCGTCGTGCTCGCCAAGTTCGCCCGCGAGACCCTGCGCGCCCAACGCGTCGCCGTCCTCACCTCGGTGAACAGCGCCTACAGCGTCAGCCTCGGCAAGGTTTTCAAGGAGCGCTTCATCGCCGACGGCGGCACCGTCGCCATCGAGCAGAAATACAACGAAGGCGACAAAGACTTCCGCGCCCAGCTCACCGCCATCAAGGCCGCCAAGCCCGACGCCCTCATCGTGCCCGGCTACTACACCGAAGCCGCGCTCATCTGCGCGCAAGCCCGCCAGCTCGGCCTGACGCTGCCCATCTTCGGCGGCGACGGCTGGGACGATCCCGCGCTCATCGCCATCGGCGGCGCCGCGGTCGAAGGCACGCACTTTTGCACCCACTACTCGCCCGACAACCCGAGCAAGGCCGTGCAGGATTTCAACCAGCGCTACCGCGCCCGCTTCGGCGAGGCGCCCGGCGCCTATGCCGCGCTCGGCTACGACTCGGTTGCCGTGCTCGCCGACGCCCTCAAGCGCGCCGGCAGCACCGAGCCGAAGGCCCTGCGCGACGCCCTCGCCGCCACGAAGAACTTCGCCGCCGTCACCGGCAGCATCACGATCGACGAAAAGCGCAACGCCTCGAAGCCCGCCGTCATCCTCACCGTCAGGAACGGCCAGTATCAGTTCGTCACGAGCGTCGCGCCGTGAAATGCCCGCGTGCGGCGAGGTGGAACGCGTTGCCCCCAACGCGTTCAAGAACTCCCGCCGCAGTTCGAAAGTCCGAGCGCGTTGAGGTCAACGCGCTCCACCTGCGCCAGTTGAGAGTTGAGTGTTGAGAGCTGTGGGCTTCCATAGCGCGCAATCGTGGCTCGGCGCTCTCAACTCTCAGCTCTCATCTCTCAACTAACCGCGCTCCTCGCTGCGCTCGTCCTCGCCGCCTCCGCCCGCGCCGTGCCCGAGCCGATCAAGATCGGCATGTTCGCCTCGCTCACCGGCAAGCAGGCCTACTTCGGCGAAACCAACAGCCGCGGCGCCGCCTTCGCCGTCGAGGAACTCAACGCCGCCGGCGGCCTCCTCGGCCGCAAAGTCGAGTTGCTCGTCGAGGACACGCGCTCGATGCCGGGCGAAGCCGCTACGTCCGCGAAGAAACTCCTCCATCGCGACCACGTCGTCGCGCTGGTCAGCGGCACCGCGTCGTCGCCGGCGCTCGAAGTCGCTCCGCTGTGCCAAGCCGCCGGCATCCCGCTCGTCGCCGCCACCGCCACCAATCCGCGCGTGACCGAAGTCGGCAGTTTCATCTTCCGCGCGTGCTTTGCCGACCCGTTCCAGGGCACCGTGCTCGCCCGCTTCGCCAAGGACCGCCTCCACGCGCGCCGCGTCGCCATCGTCATCGCCAACGGCTCCGCCTATAGCGTCGGTCTCGCGAAATACTTCCGCGAACGCTTCACCGCCGACGGCGGCGAAATCGTCGCCGAGCCGAAATACAGCGAAGGCGAAAAGGATTTCCGCGCCCAACTCACCGCCATCCGCGCGGCGAAACCCGACGCCGTGTTCGCCTCGGGCGATTACCTCGAATCCGCGCTGCTCTGCGTCCAGGCCCGCGCGCTCGGCCTCACGATGCCGATCTTCGGCGGCGACACTTGGGACGCCACCGCGCTCGTCGAACTCGGCGGCAAGGCGGTCGAAGGCGGCTACTTCACCGCGCACTTCTCACCCGAAGCGCGCGATCCCGCCGTGCAGTCGTTCGTCGCCCGCTTCGAAAAGCGCTTCGGCCTCAAACCCGACACCGGCATGTCGCTCGGCTACGATGCCGTCATGCTCCTCGCCGACGCCATCAAGCGCGCCGGCTCGACCGACGGCCGCGCCGTGCGCGACGCTTTGGCCGCGACCAAGGACTTTGCCGGCGTCACCGGCCGCATCACGATCGACGCCCAGCGCAACGCCGCCAAGTCCGCCGCAATCTTCACCGTCCGCGGCGGCAAGTTCGTCTATCTCGAATCCGTCGATCCGCGATGACCGAGTTTCTGCAACAGTTGCTCAACGGCATCTCCCTCGGTGCGATCTTCGCGCTCATCGCGCTGGGCTACACGATGGTTTACGGCGTGCTGCGCTTCATCAACTTCGCGCACGCGGACGTGTTCATGGTCGGATCGTTCGTCGGCTACTACGCCGGCAAGCTCGTGCCGGAGCACTCGATCTGGGGCGGGATGCTGGTGCTCGCGCTGGCGATGATCGCGTGCGCCATCCTCGGCGTCGTGATCGAGCGCCTCGCCTATCGTCCGCTGCGCGGCGGTCCGACACTCAACGTCCTCATCACCGCCATCGGCGTTTCGCTCCTGCTCGAAAATCTCGGCCAATTCGTCTTCGGCGCCACGCCGCGGCCGTTTCCGGAGCTGTTTCCCGTCACGACCTACGACTTCGGCGGCATCTTCATCTCGAGCAACCAGCTCGTCGTGATCGGCGTGACGCTCTTCCTGCTCTTCGCGCTCCGCTTCATTGTCATGCGGACGAAAATCGGCACCGCGATGCGCGCCGTCTCGATGAACAAGCAGGCGGCCTCGCTCGTGGGCATCAACAACGACCTCGTGATCTCGTTCACGTTCGCGCTCGGCTCGGCACTGGCCGCCGCCGGCGGCATTCTCTACGCGCTCAACTACCCGTCGATCGACCCGCTCATGGGCGTGCTGCCCGGCCTCAAGGCGTTCGTCGCCGCCGTGCTCGGCGGCATCGGCAACATCCCGGGCGCCGCGCTCGGCGGCATGTTGCTGGGCATCGTCGAGACCTTCGTCAACGGCAGCGAGTGGTCCACCTACAAGGACGCCATCGCGTTCGCGCTGCTGATCCTGATCCTGCTGTTCCGCCCTGCGGGCCTGCTCGGCCGCTACGTGAAGGAGAAAGTCTGACATGCCGCGTCCGCTGCTCAGCCTCCTCGTCGCGATCGCCGCCGCCCTCGGCGTGTCGGCGCTGTCCGGCCACATCGATCCCTACCACCTCGACGTCGCGGTCGGCATCGGCATCAACATCATCCTCGCCGTCTCGCTCAACCTCGTGAACGGCTACACGGGCCAGTTCTCGCTCGGCCACGCGGGCTTCATGTCGGTCGGCGCGTATCTCTCCGCGGCGGTCACGATGCTGCTCGGTCCCAAACTCCTCGGCGAATCCGGCGGCACCGCGTGGCAGCAAGGCGGCTTGTTCTTCGGCGCGCTGGTCGCGGGCGGCTTGAGCGCGGCGTTCGCCGGCCTGCTGGTCGGCATGCCCTCGCTGCGGCTCAAGGGCGACTACCTCGCGATCGTCACGCTCGGCTTCGGCGAGATCATCCGCGTGGTTTTCCAAAACTGCGAACCGCTCGGCGGCGCGCTCGGTCTCAATGGCATCCCCGCCTACACGACCATCTTCTGGGTCCTCGCCTTCGCGGCCGTCACGGTCTTCACGATCTATTGCCTCGTGCACTCGACCTACGGCCGCGGTTTCCTCGCCACGCACGACGATGAGATCGCCGCCGAGGCGGTCGGACTCAACACCACGCGCTACAAGATCGTGGCGTTCGTCGTCGGCGCGTTTTTCGCCGGCATCGCGGGCGGGCTCTACGGGCATTTCAAGCAGACCATCTCCGCGAGCGGCTTCGATTTCACGAAGTCGATCGAGATCGTGGTCATGGTCATCCTCGGCGGCATGGGCAACACGCTCGGCGTGATCCTTGCCGCCATCCTGCTCACGCTGCTGCCCGAGGTGCTCCGCGAGTTCTCCGACTACCGGATGATCGTCTACTCGCTCCTGCTCGTCGTGCTCATGCTCGTGCGCCCCGAGGGCCTGTTTAACTTCCGTCGCCGGAGGCCCGCGCCGTGAGCGAACCGATCCTCCAGCTCGACCGTGTCACGATTCGCTTCGGCGGCCTAACCGCCGTCAACGCCGTGGATTTCTCGATCGCGGAGGGCGAGCTCGCCGGCCTCATCGGCCCGAACGGCGCGGGCAAGACCACCGTCTTCAACCTCATCACCGGCGTCTATCGCCCCACCGAAGGCGCCGTGCGCTACGCCGGCCGCGATCTCGCCGGCACGCCGGCGTTCGAGCGCGCCGAACTCGGCATCGCACGCACGTTTCAAAACATCCGCCTCTTCGGCAGCCTCAGCGTCCTCGACAACGTGCGCGTCGCCATGAACCTCCACCGCGAAAATTCGCCGGTGCAAGCGCTCGTGCGCCTCGGAAAATTCCGCCGCGAGGAAGACGCGCTCACGCAACGCGCCGACGAGCTGCTCGACCTTTTCAACCTTCGCCGCTTCCGCGACGCGCCGGCGAAAAGCCTGCCCTACGGCGAACAGCGCCGCCTCGAGATCGTGCGCTGCCTCGCCACCAAGCCGCGCCTGCTGCTCCTCGACGAACCCGCCGCCGGCATGAACCCGAGCGAGAAAGTCGCGCTCGTGGAGCTGATCCAGCGCGTGCACCGGGAGTTCCAACTCTCGATCCTCCTCGTCGAACACTCCATGCGCGTCGTCATGGGCTGCTGCTCGCGCATCGGCGTGCTCGACTACGGCGTGAAGATCGCTGACGGCACGCCCGCGCAGATCCAAGCCGACCCGAAGGTCATCGAAGCCTACCTCGGCGAAGACCACGCGACTTCTCTTTCTCACCACTAATGCACACTAAGGCCTCACTCATTCCACGGCGGTTTGATTCATTAGTGCTCATCAGTGTCCATTAGTGGTTCCCTCCGATGCTCGAAGTCACCGACCTCTCCGTCTCCTACGGCGCCATCAGCGCGCTGGGCGGGATTTCGTTCCGCATCGAGCAGGGCCGCATCGTCACGCTCGTCGGCGCCAACGGCGCGGGCAAAACCACCACACTCAAAACCCTCTCCGGCCTCCTGCGCGCGAAGAGCGGCACGGTGAAGTTCAAAGGCGAGGACATCACGCGCCTCGCCCCGCACCACATCGTCGCGCGCGGCCTCGGCCACGTGCCGGAAGGTCGCATGGTGTTCGCCAATCTCACCGTCGACGAGAACCTCGCGATGGGCGCCTACCTGCAAAAGGACAAAGCCCGCATCGCACGCAATCGCGACTACGTCTTCGGCATTTTCCCGCGCCTGAAGGAACGCCTCGACCAAGCCGCCGGCACGCTCTCGGGCGGCGAGCAGCAAATGCTCGCGATCGGCCGCGCGCTGATGGGTGACCCGCAGTTGCTCATGCTCGACGAGCCCTCGCTCGGCATCGCTCCGAAACTCATCAGCACCATTTTCGAGAAGATCATCGAGATCAACCGCGAGCGCGGCGTCACCATCCTGCTCGTCGAGCAGAACGCCAAGCTCGCGCTCGAGATTTCCCACGACGCCTACGTCCTCGAAACCGGCCGCGTCGTCATGCAGGGCCCCTCGGAAAAACTCCGCGCCGACCCGCAACTGAAAGCCGCTTACCTCGGCGGCTGAGGCCCCCGACAGTCCGGCACGCCCGGCGTTGCGCGGCGCCCGCGCCCCACGCAGCCTGCTTCGCCACCCCATGAAAGCTCGTCTCGCGCTCGGCTGTTTCGCCCTGTTCGCCTCCACCCTCCCGTTCGCGTTTGCCGCGCCGCTCGACTCCTGGCCCGAGCCCACGCGGGAGAACAAGCCGTGGGTCCGCTGGTGGTGGCCGGGCAACGCCGTCGACGAGCCAAACCTCACGCGCGAACTGGAATCGTTCGCCGCGGCCGGCCTCGGCGGCGTCGAGATCACGCCCATCTACGGCGCGCGCGGCTACGAGGCGCGCTACGTCGACTTCCTCTCGCCCCGCTGGCTGCAGCTCGTCGAACACACCGGCCGCGAGGCGAAGCGCCTCGGCCTCGGTGTCGACATGGCCACCGGCACCGGCTGGCCGTTCGGCGGTCCGGGAGTTTCCCTCGTCGATGCCGCGCAAAAACTCGTGCTCAAGGACAACCGCCTCGCCGGCGAACCCACCGGCATGCAGGTGAAGCGCGCCGCGCCCGGCGGCGCCGGCAATGTCGTCGATCCCTTTTCCACCGCCGCGCTCGACCGCTACCTCGCGCCGTTCGGCGCGGCCTTTGCGCAATTTCCGCGGGAGCTCCTGCGCGGCCAGTTCCACGACTCCTTCGAATACTACAGCGCCAGCTGGACACCCGCCGTCGCCGAGCGCTTTCGCGCCATGCACGGCTACGACGCGAACGACTTCGCGGCCGAATTGCTCGACCAGAAACCATGCGCGCCCGACCAGCTCGCGCGCCTCAAGGCCGACTACCGCGCCACGCTCGCGCAACTCCACCTCGAGTATCTCCAGGCCTGGTCCAAGTGGTCGCACGAGCGCGGCTGGGTTATCCGCAACCAATCCCACGGCGCGCCCGCCAACCTGCTCGATCTCTACGCAACGGCCGACATCCCCGAGACCGAGGTCTTCGGCTCGACGCCGTTTCCGATCCCCGGATTGCGCCGTGTCGTCGCCGAGCTGCGCAACGACCAGGACCTCCCCGATTCGCTCGTCATCCGCGTCGCCTCCTCCGCCGCGCACGTCGCCGGCCGCAAACTCGTGTCGAGCGAGACGCTCACCTGGCTGCGCGAGCACTGGAAGGAAGCGCCCTCGATGATGAAGCCCGAGATCGACCGTCTGTTCGTCGATGGCGTCAACCATATCGTCTATCACGGCACGGCCTACTCGCCCGCCGACGCACCGTGGCCCGGCTGGCTCTTCTACGCCTCCACCGAGTTCAACGACCGCAATCCGCTCTGGCCCGACCTCGCCGGGCTCAACACCTACGTTGCCCGCGTGCAGTCGGTCCTCCAGGCCGGCGCGCCCGACACCGACGTGCTGCTCTACTGGCCGGTGCACGACGTGTGGCACGATGCCGGCAAACTCATCAACCAACTCGGCGTGCACGACGTGAGCTGGCTGGGCAAATCGCCGACCGGCCAGCTCGCTCAGGCGTTTCAACGGCACGGCGTCATGTTCGACTACATCTCCGACGCGCAGCTCGCCGCGACCACCACCGCCGAGGGAAATAACCACCTCCTCCGCACCCCCGGCGGCAACACGAGCCGCGTGCTCGTCATCCCCGCCGCTCGCCGCATGCCGGTGGAAACCTTGCGCCAAATCACCGCCCTCGCCGCCGCCGGCGCGACCGTGATCGTGCAACAGCTCCCCGAAGACGTTCCCGGCTACGGCCGTCTGGAAGAGCGCCGCGCCGCGTTCCGGCAACTGCTCGCCGCCCTCGGGAAAACGCGCGCCACTGTCGTCGGCCGCACCGAACCCGACGCGCTGCTCGCCGCGCCTGCTTTCGCGCAGCAAGTGCGTCGCGAACCGATCGTGGACGCGGGTGTGAGCTTCATCCGCCGCCGCACCGACGCAGGCCACGACTACTTCTTCGCCAATCTCAGCGCCACACCGCTCGATGGCTGGGTCACGCTCGGCGTTGCCGCCGAAGACGCGTTCATCCTCGACCCGCTGACCGGTCGCTCCGGCCGCGCGGCGCTCCGCGCCGAGGCGGGACACGCCGCCGTCCATCTCCAGCTGGCCCGCGGCGAAACGCTCATCCTCCGCACGAGCGCGCGCCGCCAAACTGATGCGCTCGCGTGGAGCTACCTCGCACCCGCCGGCGAAGGCGTCGCGCTCTCCGGCACCTGGCAGATCAACTTCACGCGTGGCGGCCCCGCGCTTCCCGCGCCGATCCGCACCACCGAGCTGAAGTCCTGGACCGAACTCGGCGACGCCGAGGCGCAACGCTTCGCCGGCACCGCGCACTATCGTCTCGAATTCGACCTGCCCGCCGATGTGCGCGCCGACGACTGGCAACTCGACCTCGGCGACGTCCGCGAGACCGCTCGCGTCCGCCTCAACGGCCGCGACGCCGGCCTCGCGTGGTCGCTGCCGTTCCACCTCCGCGTTGGCGAATTTCTCCGTCCGGGTCGCAACCTCCTCGAAATCGAGGTCACCAACCTCGCCGCCAATCGCATCCGCGACCTCGATCGCCGCGGCGTCACTTGGCGAATCATGCACGAAATCAATTACGTCGACATCCGCTACAAGCCCTTCGACGCCTCGAACTGGGATCTTGCCCCCTCCGGCCTGCTCGGTCCCGTGCGCCTCGTGCCGCTGACCAAGCTGGCACCCCGCTGAGCTGCACAATTTTTGCGCGTTGGGTCGCTCGCCTCGCGTCGCGACCCTCCAGTGACACACAGGAGGAGAATTTCGCCTTCCCCCGGCGCGAGTGGCTCTCACGGTCGGCAGCGTGAACCCCGGGGACCCCAGCCCTTCCTCACCGACGGAGCCGCGCACGCCGAACGAGCTGCTGGCGGTCGTCTACGAGGAGTTGCGCCGACTGGCCGCCGCAAAACTGGCGCGCGAGGCCAAGGGACAAACCCTGCAGGCCACCGCGCTCGTGCATGAAGCGTGGCTGCGGCTCGGCGCGGACGCCCAACCCGCGTGGGCCAATCGCGCGCACTTCTTCGCCGCCGCCGCCGAGTGCATGCGCCGCATCCTCATCGACCGCGCGCGCCGCAAACGCGCCGTGCGCCACGGCGGCGACCTCGTCCGCGTGAACGCCGACGAAACCGGCTTCGACCTCATCGCCACCGCGGTGGACGACGAGGAAATGCTGCTCGTGAGCGAAGCCCTCGATCGCCTCGCGGCCATCGACCCGCGCAAGGCGGAGCTGGTGAAACAGAAATACTTCATCGGCCTCTCGCTCGAGGAGGCCGCCGATCTGCTCGGCATCTCGCACAGCACCGCGCACCGCGATTGGGCCTACGCCCGCTCGTGGCTGTTCGCCGAGCTCAAACGCCTCCGCGCCTGAGCCAGCCCGTCTCCCGCTCCTCCACGCCGAGCGCCCCTGATTTTCACCTCCAGATGACAGTTTCGGCCCGTGTTCCACGCATTGGAACCGGCCCGTCTCCCTCCACCGTGTTTATCTGTCGCCACCACGTCCTCACTTCACGGGCCGTCTTGCAACCCCCGTGACCCGAGAAGAGCAACTCTTCAACGAAGCCCTTGCCCTGCCCCCGGCCGACCGCGCCGCGTTCGTCGCACGCGCCTGCGCCGGCGACGAGCCGTTGCACCGGCGACTCGCCGAGCTGCTCGACGCCTACGCGTCGTCGGACGACTTTCTCGCCGCGCCGGCGCTCCTGCCTCCGCCCGGCCTGATCGAGGAGAAGCCCGGCGACGTCCTCGGCCGCTACACGCTGGTCAGCAAACTCGGCGAGGGCGGCTGCGGCTCGGTCTACCTCGCCGAGCAGCACGAACCCGTCCGCCGACACGTGGCCCTCAAGGTCATCAAACTCGGCATGGATACGCGCGAGGTCATCGCCCGCTTCGAAGCGGAGCGACAGGCGCTCGCGTTGATGGATCACCCGAACATCGCGCGCGTCTTCGATGCCGGCGCCACTGCCGCCGGCCGGCCGTATTTCGTGATGGAATTCGTCGACGGCGTGCCGATCACGCAGTTTTGCGACACGCAACAACTCGCCGTGCCCGAGCGGCTCGACCTGTTCGCGCGCCTCTGCCTCGCGCTCCAGCACGCGCACCAGAAGGGCATCATCCATCGCGACCTTAAGCCGTCCAACATCCTCGTCACGCTCGTGGACGGCGTGCCCACGCCCAAGATCATCGACTTCGGCATCGCCAAAGCCACGCAGGGCAAACTCACCGCGCACACGCTCGTCACCCGCTTCGAGCAGATGATCGGCACGCCGGTCTACATGAGCCCCGAGCAGGCCGACCTGCGCGATACCGACATCGACACGCGCAGCGACATCTACTCGCTCGGCGTCCTTCTCTACGAACTGCTCGCCGGCCGCCCGCCCTTCGATCCGCAGTCGCTCCTCCAAGCCGGCGTCGCCGAGGTCCGCCGCATCATCCGCGAAACCGATCCGCCGCGGCCCTCCGCCGCCGTTTCCACGCTCGCCGACGCCGACCGCACCACCGTCGCGCAACGCCGCCGCGCCTCGCCCGCCCGCCTGCCGTCCGCCCTCCGCGGCGACCTCGACTGGATCGTCATGCGCTGCCTCGAGAAACAGCGCGACCGTCGCTACGGCACCGCCGAGGAACTCGGCCGCGACATCCGGCGCCACCTCAGCCGCGAGCCCGTCACCGCGCGCCCACCCAGTGCGCTTTATCGCACCCGGAAATTCATCTCCCGCCACCGCCTCGCCTGCGCCAGCGCCGCTGCCCTCACTGTCGCCCTGCTCGCCGGCGCCACCGTCAGCACGTGGCAAGCGATCCGCGCCACCCGCGCCGAACACGAAGCCCGCCTCGCCCAATCCGATGCCCAACGCCGACAAGAGCAGGCCGAGGCGATCCTCGGTTTCATGCTCGGCGATTTTCGCGCCGAGCTGAAGAAACTCGGCCGCCTGTCGTTGCTCGATGGTGTCGGCGACAAGGCCATGGCGCACTTCGCCGCGCTCACGCCGGGTGACCAGACCGACAACGCGCTGCTCCAGCACGCAACCGCACTTTCGCAGATCGGGGAAATCCGCCTCGACCAAGCGCGCTTCGCCGACGCCGAGGCGGCCTTCGTCGCCGCCCACGATCGCGCCTCAACCTTGGCGACTCGCCGTCCCGGCAACGGCGACATGATCTTCGCCCGCAGCCAGGTGGAATACTGGCTCGGCGTCACCCGCCGCAAGAAGGGCGATTTGCCCGGCGCCAGCCGCTGGCTCACCGCCTATCGCGACAGCGCCCTCCGACTTGTCGCCCTCGATCCCACGAGATCCGCGTGGCAAATCGAGCTCGGCTTCGGCCACCACAGTCTCGCGGTGCTCGAGATGGATCGCGGCAACTACGCAGCCGCGCGCGCCGGCTTCCTCGCCGAGTTGGCCATCTTGGAGCGCGAAAGCGCCGCCAAGCCGGGCGGCGGCGACACCGCGTTGCGCTACAACATCGCGGACGTGCACTCTTGGCTCGGTTCAGCCGCCGAGCGCAGCGGCGACTTTGGTGAAGCGCGCGCACGTTACGAAGATCAGGTGCGACGGATCGAAGAGCTTCTGCAAGCCGAGCCAGACAACGTGCGCTGGTCGGTGCGATTGGCCGATGCGCTTGGATTCAAGGCCGAACTCGCATTGCACACACAACGCGTGACTGATTCCCAAGCTTCAAATCGAAGAGCCTTTGCGTTGATCGCTGCGCAGTGCGCAAAGGACCCTGCAAATCGCACGTGGCAGAGAATAGCGCTAGCCATTCGTCTCCGCGAGGTGGCGCTGCTGCGAGCACGAGGCGAGGTTGAGGGCGCGAGCGTAGCGGCGAACTCTGCACGCAACGCGCTGGAGAAACTCGTGCTGCTAGAGCCCTCATCGCGCGAGTTCGCAGTGTTGCTGCTGCGGGCGCGACATTGGGACGCGGAACTCGGTGCCGCGCTTGGCCAGCGCGATGCCGGCGCGACCATGGGCAAGGCCATCGAACTCGGCGAGTGGCTCATCGGATTGGAGCTGGTGAATGGCACCGGATTTGGCGAGTTCCTGACCACGTGTCAGGCCGCCGCTTCGCTGAGCGAGCAGGCGGGAGATACGGCCCAAGCGACGGCTCTTCGGCAACGCGCCGTCGCGGTCGCGGCCCCGTATTTGGATCAAAGCCGCGATTGGCGCCTGCTCGACCCCGCTGCCCGAGCCCTCTCGGGGCTCGGCCGCAACGAAGAAGCGCGCGCCTTGGTCGCGCGCCTTTCGCGCTCCGGCTACGTGCCGCCGTCGCCTTGGCCGGCCGCGCTGCTCCCGTGAATTTTGTCCCCAACCGTAAACCCCAAAACAACACCACCATGTCAGCAGCCATCATCACCATACCCATCAAATACCTCCACTTCCACGAGGCCAAAGCGGGGTATTGCACCATCCAGACCATGACCGCCGTCGGCGATTCACGTGTCTCGATCAACCCGCAGACCAACACGGTCGTCATCACGCCCGATAAGACCAACACCAGGCCGCTTGGCCTTGTTTTCACCATCGCGGACGCTGGCACGGAAGGTCCGCCCGTCGGGCAGAGCGTGACCTACACTATCATGGGCATCTTCTTCACGGGGGTCGGCAACAGCAAAGCATTCTGTCAACCCACGGGCGCGGGCACCAATTGCGTCACGATCGTGGATAATGTGAGCCCCGCCGGCTCGTGGAGCTTCACTGTCGTCCTCAAGCAGGTGGTCTCACAAGGCGACATCGAAATCTCATCGAAAATCGGTGTGATCGATCCGCAGATCGAAAACACCCAAGAGTAGATACACGGACCTCAACTGCGTCCGAGCGGAGGCTCGGACCAGCCGGCAGAGACGGCGCTCGCGGCCCGGCGGCTCGGACATCGACATCGGATACCCGCAATCGCTTTTGAAAGCACGGAATCACCCCGCTTGATTTTTCCCAGAGCCCGCTACACTAGCGGGCTCTTCTTTTTCGTCCCTCAACTCTCAACCACCACCTCTCAACCAGAGCCATGTCCAACACCACTCCGCAAAAATTCGAGTTCCAGGCCGAGATCAAGCAGCTGCTCGATATCGTCATCCACTCGCTCTACACGGAGAAGGAAATCTTCGTGCGCGAACTCGTGTCCAATGCCTCCGACGCGCTCGAAAAGCTCCGCCATCTCCAGCTGACCGAGAAGGACATCCACGACGACGCCCAGCCGCTCGAAATCGCCATCACCACCGACGACAAGGCCAAGACCGTCACCATCCAGGACTACGGCCTCGGCATGACGCGCGAGGAACTCATCCAAAACCTCGGCACCATCGCCCACTCCGGCTCCAAGCAGTTCCTCAAGGCCCTCGGCGAGTCCGGCGCGAAGAACTCCAACCTCATCGGCCAGTTCGGCGTCGGCTTCTACAGCGCGTTCATGGTCGCGAAGTCCGTGAAGGTTTACTCGCACTCCTGGAAAAAAGACGCGCCCGGCCACGTCTGGACCAGCGACGGCTCGGGCAGCTACGAGGTCGAGGAAGTCGCCGACCAGCGCCGCGGCGCCAAGATCGTCGTCGAGCTGAAGGACGACTGCGCCGACTTCGCCCAGGACTGGAAGCTCAAGGAAATCCTCACGCGCTACAGCGCGTTCGTCGGCTTCCCCATCACGCTCAACGGCGAGAAGATCACCACCGTCCAAGCGCTCTGGCTCCGTAACAAGTCCGAGATCAAGGACGAGGAATACACCGAGTTCTACAAGTTCCAGGCCCACGCCCACGACGAGCCGCGCTATCGCCTGCACTTCAACGCCGACGCGCCGCTCACGATCAACGCCCTCGTCTTCGTGCCGCAGGAGAACACCGAGAAACTCGGCTTTTCGCGCCTCGAGCCCGCCGTCGCGCTCTACTGCCGCAAGGTCCTCATCGACGCCAAGCCGAAGGACCTGCTCCCCGAGTGGCTGCGCTTCCTCAAGGGCGTGATCGACAGCGAAGATCTCCCGCTGAACATCTCGCGAGAGACGATGCAGGACAAGGCCCTGCTCGACAAACTCGGCAAGGTCATCACCAAGCGCTTCCTCAAACTCCTCGAAGAAGAAGCCACGCAGCGCACCGACGCCTACAACGAGTTCTACGCCCAGTTCGGCATTTTCCTCAAGGAAGGCGCCGCGCTCGACTTCACGCACAAGGACCAGCTCGTGAAGCTGCTCCGCTGGGAGTCGTCGCTCACCGAGAAGGGCAAGACCACGTCGCTCGCCGACTACGTCTCGCGCATGAAGGACGGCCAAAAGGAAATCTATTACCTCGTCGCCCCGAACCGCGAAGCGATCGAGTCCGGCCCGTATCTCGAAGGCTTCAAGGCCCGCAACCTCGAGGTGCTCTTCTGCTACGAGGCGGTGGACGAATACGTCTTCAACAACGTCCGCGAATTCGACGGGAAGAAATTCCTCTCCGCCGACCACAGCGACGTGAAGCTCGACGACGTCCCGCAGACCGGCGAAGCCCTCAGCGAGTCCGACGTGAAGGACCTCGCCGCGTGGCTCAAGGAATCGCTCGGCGCCCAAGTCGCCGACGTGAAGTCCTCCGACCGTCTCGTCGGCTCGCCCGCGCTCGCGACCAACGCCGACAAATTCGCCTCGCCGATGATGCGCCGCATGATGAAGGCGATGAAAAAGCCCGGCGAAGCCGACGAGCCCGTGAAGGTGAACCTCGAGATCAACCCGCGCCACGCGGTGATCAAGAAACTCCACGCAATGCGCACCGCCGACGCCGACAAGGCCGAACTCGTCGCCGAACAGCTCCTCGACAACGCGCTCATCGCCGCCGGCCTCCTCGAAGACCCGAGCCGCATGGTCGCGCGCCTGAACAAGCTCCTCGAAAGCGTCTGAGCGCAACGCTGCGCCGGTTTGCGCCTCAGGGGCAAACCGGCGCGTTTGCGACATCCGTCAGGCCAGCAGGTGCTGCCACTGGTCGTCGCGCGCGCCGCGCGCGGCTTTCAGCGCGCCGACCGCGACGTAGCGCTTGAAGTCCAGGCCCGCGAGCCGGACCTTCGGCTCCTCGAAGCCATCTTTCGCGAGCTTCTCCTGCAGGACCGTGTCGATGCCGCGAATCCGGCTGCCGCCGCCGGTGACGACGATGTTCTGCAGCAATTGCGCAACCGAGTCGGACGGCGCGCGGGCGATGAGCGTCGTGAGCGCCGGATAGATTTTGTCGAGCAGCCGGTTGCAGGCGCGGCCGACAATCTCGCCGAGATCGAGCGTGTGCGCCTTGCCGCCGATCAGCACTTTCACGTCGATCGGCTTGCGGATGGGACCGACATAGGAGTGCTCCTCCTTGATCGCGCGAATCGTCCCGCGCGTGAGGCCGTTGTTGGGATAGATGCGCTCGAGCTCGTCCTCGATGATCTTGTCGATGGCGTCGCCCGCAAAGGGAATGCTGATCTGATCCTCCGCCGTCGGGAAAAAGCCCTGGATCAGGCAGAGGTCGCTCGTGCCGCCACCGATGTCGACGAACAGCGAGTTCGTCACCGGATCGAGGTAGTTCGGCTGGCCGAGGCGCGAATCGTCGCGAAAGCCGAGCGCGGCAAGAAACGGCTCGGGAATCAACAGGATGCGATCAAACACGCCCGCCGCACAGGCCCGGATGTCCTCGCGCGCCGGATCGCCGGCATTGGCCGGCACGCCGACGACGGCGCGAATCTCCGCCCCGCCCGCAGGGTCGACCACGGCGCGGAGGCGCTGGATGAAATCCCGCGCGGCGTCGCGATGCGCGATGATCCCGTCCTCGAGCGGCGCGACCATTCGCAGCTGCAGGCGGTGATTGAGCGCTTCCTCGCCGATCAACGTCGTGGCGTTGCCGGCGATGATGCCGTCCACCAAACCCTCGCGGGCGTAGCCCACGACGGAAGGGATGACTTTGCTGACGGTGGTGTCGCGGGTCTCGGCCGGCCCGGCCAGCACGCAGGACGCGTTCGTGCCGAGATCGAAACCGACGAGCAGCCGTCGGCGTTCACCCATTCGCCGTGGCGCCGCGCTCTCGGCGGGACGATCGGCATTGGCGGGAATGGCGGCCGCGGGAACCTTCTTTTCTACGGGAGCAGTGGCAGTGGTCATATGATTTGGATTGTGGGTGGGATTAAATTCAGCGGCTCGCCGGGCGTCTCGCGGCGCGATCCCCCGCCAGCATCGCGTCGAGAAAATCGGCAATCTCCAACGTGCCACTCCGCGGCATCGCGGCGTCCGGCGCCTGGGTTTCGTCGGTCGCGGGAGCGGCGCGCGGAGGCGCTCCCGTCGGGAACGGCCAGCGCTCGGAGAGTTGCTGGAGCAGAAGATCGGCGACGATCACCGCCTCCGCCGCGCGCGCCGATTCCGTCGCGAAGATCCGATCGATTTCCGCCTGGCTCGCGGCCGCATCTCCGTGCGCGGCGCGCATCGCGGCGATCGCGGGACCGAGCCGATCTTGCTCGAGACGATCCGCCGCCGCCGCGTCGCCGCGCTCGCGCAGCACGCAGATCCGCCGGATGAGACGCGGGACTTCGTCCCGGGAGGAATCTCCGGGAAGTCGAATGGGAAGTTGATGGACGTTCAAAGCGATGACGGGCCCAACGACTCGGCGATCCGAAGAAGGTTCGAAAAATCTTTCCGCACCCGCGCCGGCTTTCCCCGCCGCCCCGTCGCCCGCGTCGCCCCCTTCGTGCGCGCACACCGTTCGCCGGCGGTTTTTCCCTCGGGCGGAGCGGGTCTTCGGAAAACGCGAACGCGTTTGCGCACCGCGTTCCCGCGAAGCGTGGGGCGTTTCCCCATGCCGTTTCCGTCGGATCTCCCGCCGGGCGAATCCCGCACGTCGCCCGTTGCCGGCGGGGAGGTGCCGCGGGATTGCCGGCCATCGTCTGGGGATTTCTCCGAGGGCTCTTCGGTTGACTTCGGCGCATCGCTCCGACTTTCTCCCGCGCACACGGGCCATGGCTGTCGCTCCATCAGCGACGCTTCCACGCTCCCATGCCCCAGTCCGACTCCTCCCCGAGCGCGCTGCCCGACGAAATCGTCCAAAGCATCGCGATCTCGAACGCCACCGCGATCGGATCCCAGCCGGCGATCCTGGCCAATCTGGCCCTCGCCAACGAAATCCTGAACGCAAACCTGCAACAGCAGGCGCAGATCACCCAACAGCAAGCGGTGAATCTGCTCACGCTCGCCGTCGTCGCCAAATCCGTCGCCACGATTCTGCGCGACCGCCCCGCCGACGGCGCTGCTTCCGCCAACGACATCAAGGACCTGCTTGGCGTCCTGCAGTCGCTGCGTCCCACGCCGCCGGCCGCCCCGGCGTCCTGATCCCCACCCTTCCTTCAATTCAACCCACCACGCCCATGGCCGACTCCTCCCTCAATCCCAGCATCGCCGAAACCGCCACCGTTATCGGCATCACCAACCTCAAGAGCATCGCCGAACAACCCGCGATGCTCTCGAACCTCGCGTATTCGAACGCCATCGCAAACACCAACCTCTCGCAGCAAAACGCCGTCGCCAATCAACAGGCGATGAACGAGCTCGGCATCTCGATCGTCGGCAAGACGGTGAACAAGGTCTCCGATCTCGGGCCGCTCGAAGCGCGCTCCGCCGTCGATGTCCTGACGGACAACGCGCTGGCCGACGAAATCGCGTCCCTGCGCGCCGTTATCCAAACGTTCACGCAAAAGCCCCAATCGTGACCCGCCCCCCGTCCGAGGCCTCACCCGCCACTGCCGCTGCGTCGGCGCGCGCCGAAGTGCGCGCGCTTTTGCAGAAAGCTGCGGCACGGTGCGCGGAGCTTCCGACGGCGCTGCGGGTCGACACGCAGCGGCAGCCGGGGGCGTGGCGCGACCACCCGCTGCCGCCCAATTCGGCGGACGCCCCTTACTGGATCGCGCTGCCCGCGGCACTCGAGATCACCAACATTCCCGCCCCGGCGCTGCGCGCGGTTCTGGCGCACACGCAACCGATGCCCTTCGGGAACGGCGGCTCCATCGTGATGATTCAGGTCCCTGCCCGCCCCACAGCCGCGCCTGCGACCCGCGCGGACGTCTCGCAGGCCGTGCTGGCGAAGACGATCGCCACGCTAAACGCACCGAGCCCCCTGCGACCGGCGATCGCCGCCGCTCTTGCGCGCACGGGCGCCCGCGCCGCCCCCCAGCTCGCCGCGCCGCCCGCGGACGAAAGCATCACGGGAAACGGGACCGCCACCGCGCCGTTTCGGGTCACGAACGGACAACCGCTCTACGTCCAAGCGCCCGTGACGCTCGCGTTCCCCAACGTGCCTCCGTCGGAGCTGGCCATCGCCAGCCTGTTCCCCTCCGTCTCCCACGCCTAGGCCCCACGTGCGCAAACAAGCCTCCATCGTCTCCGCCTCTCCAGAAGACTGCCGCAGCGTCACGGAGCAGCTGGATGGCTTGGCCGAAGATTTCGAAACGCGCGGCCGTCTGGCCGCCGCGGCTTACCTGCACCTGACACGGTTGCGCCCTGCGCAAAAACGCTGCGCCGCGGGCCCGTATCGCGTCTTCCGCATCGAGGCCACGCGGCAGCTTGTCGTGCTCCGCGATGTCGCCGCCCTCGACAGCGCCACTTGCGTGCACGAATGCGCCGCCTTCGCCGACGCCCTCGCTTGGGTCAACCAGCGGCTCGCCACCGAACTCGCCCCCGCTCCCGCATGAACTCCCCGCTTTCCCCTCTCGACCGCGCGCACCTCGCGCTCACGCTCCTCTCCGCCGCGCGTCCGGTCTTGCCCTCCACGCCGCCTGCCCACCTGCCCAACAGCGAGCGACTCGCGGAAGAAATCGCCGGCCACGCGACCGAATTCAGTCGCGCCTTTGCCGACCTCGTTCACTCCGGAGACACGGCCGTCTGTTCCGCACGGATCCTCGCCGCACTCGCCGCCCAGCACGACGTCATCCGGCGTCTTCACCACCTCCCGGCGAGTTCCGAGAAATCCTGAAACGCCAACGAGCGCGCGCCTTAGCGCGCGATGCCGACGTATTCGAGAAACGCGTCCTGCGACGGCGCGCGGCCGAGGAATTTCTCCACCGATTCGTTCACATCGCGCGTGTGGCCGACGGCGTAGATTTGGTCGCGCAGCCGTCGTCCGGCCACCGCGTCGAAATAGCCACCCACGCTGCGCGGGAAAACGCCCGCCACGTCGAGCGCGAGCACCTTGGCCCAGAGATAACCGTAGTAACCGGCATCGTAGCCCGCGAGGTGGCCGAAATACGCCACGAACGCAGTGTCGGGCGTCGGAGCCGTCACGACGCGCGCGAGCGTGTCGTTGCCCATGCGCACAACGTCCACCGCCGGCGCGTCCGCCGCGCCAAGCGCGTGCAGGCCGAGATCGATGAGCCCGAACGCCAGCTGCCGGCGCGTCGCGTAGCCCTCGGTCGCCTGCCGCGCCCGCTCGAGCGCCGCGATGGTTTCCGCCGGCACCTTCTTCGTCGCGTCGCGGTAATCGGCGGCGAAGGTATCGAGCACGGCCTTGTCCCACGCCCAACATTCGAGCGCCTGCGACGGCACCTCGACAAAATCGCGCGGCACCGCGAACGCGCTGAAACTCGGGAAGCGCGCGCGACTGAGCAGCCCGTGCAACACGTGGCCGAACTCATGGAACAGCGTCACGACGTCGTCGTGTTTCAGCAGCGACGGCTTGTCGGGCGCGGGCGACGGGAAGTTGCAGAGCAACGCCATCACCGGCAGATCATAGCGCCCGTCCGGCAGCACGCCGCCGCTCTTCTGTGGGAAGCAAGCGAAGTGGTTAAACTTTCCCTCGCGCGGAAACATGTCGAGGTAGCACGCGCCGAGCACCTCGCCGCTGTCGCCGTCGGCCACGATCCACAGTTGCACATCCGGCGCCCACGCGTAGGGCGGCTCGACGCGCGTGAACTTCAGCGCGAACACGCGCTCAAACGTCGCGAACATCCCCAGCAGCACCGCTTCGTAGGGGAAGTAGACGCGCAGCGCCTCATGGTCGACGGCGTAGCGTTGCTTCGACAGCTGGTTCAGATAATAGCTCACGTCCCACGGCTCGAGCACGGCGTCGGCGCGGCCGGTTTCCGCCGCCTTCATCTGGCGGAACGTCTCCAACTCCGCCGCGAACTTCGGCTGCAACCCGGCGACAAGTTTCTCCTCGAAGCCGATCGCGGTGGCCGCGTCCTTCACCATGCGCGTCTCCGTCTGGTAATCCGCCCAGCTCGCGTAGCCGAGACGGCGCGCGATCTCGGCGCGCAGCGCCACGAGTTGCTGCAACACAGCGACGTTCTTCTCGCGGGCGAGATTGCCTCGCAGCTGCGAGAAACGCCGGCGCGTCTCGGCGTAGCTCGCGTTCTGCATCAGGGTCGTTGCGTGCCACGTCACATGCGCCGCCACGCGATAGCGACCGTCCGGTTGCTTCACGCCCGGCGCCTCGAGAAAACTTTCCGGCACGCCTGCGAGTTCCTCGGCGGTGAAGTCGAGCGTCGCGCGCGCCTCGTTGATGTTCACGCCGAACTCCGTGTTCAGCGCGGCGAGCCGCTTCTGCAATTTCTCCACCTCCGCACGCTCGTCCGGCGGCAGCGCCAGACCCGCACGGCGATAGTCGCGCATCGTGAAATCCACCAGCCGCTGCTCCTCGGGCGCGAGCGCGGGCCGCGCGTCAGCGACGGCTTTCAGCGCACGATAAAGGTCCTCGCGATATGTGACGCCCACGGACCATTCCGAGAGTTTGACGTTCATCTCGTTCGCCGCGTCGCGCATCGCGCGATCCGGGCTCGACTCGGCCACCGTCTGGACCTTGGCCGCCTCGTCGTTCACGCGCGCGAGCGCGGCGTCGACCGCGGCAAAGGTGCTCGCGAACGTCCGGCCCGCCGCATCCTGCGCAACGATCGCCGCCAGCGCGGCGTCCGCTTCCCGGATGGCCGTCTCGGCTTGGGCTCGGACCTCATCGGCGCTCGTCGGATAAACGACAAGTTCGAGGCGCGCGCGGTGTTGCGCGGCGCGGGCTTGGAAATCGGCCAAGGTGACGGGGGTCGGGCGTGAAACCATTGCGGGATCGGTTGGTCGGCGAAACGACAGCTCACATCGCGCCTTTCGCGCGGGCAAACTTTTTGGGCGCGCTGGTTGTCCCGTTTAGCTTTGCGGACGGCCTTCGGCCGCGTTTGCTCTTTCCCCCTATGAAGTTCCTACCCCGCACGCTGCTGGCGCTGGCGCTCACGGCCACCGCCCTCTTCGCGCAAACGCCGCCGGATCAGACGCGCCTCCTGCGCTTTCCGGCTACCAACGGTTCGCAGATCGTCTTCAGCTACGCCGGCCAGCTCTACACGGTCGGCATGGACGGCGGCGTCGCGCGCCGCCTCACCGACGCGCCCGGCTGGGCCGTCTTCCCGCGCTTTTCCGCGGATGGCTCGCAGCTCGCCTTCACCGCCCAATACGACGGCAACACCGAAGTCTACGTGATGCCGGCCGACGGCGGCACGCCGCGCCGCCTCTCCTACACCGCGCTCAACGGTCGCGACGATCTCAGCGACCGCATGGGGCCGAACAACATCGTCCTCGCCTGGAAAAACCAGAGCAACGAAATCGCGTTCCGCGGCCGCTGGGTCGACGCGAACGACTTCCTCGGCCAGCTCTACACGATCGGCCTCGACGGCGACGTCCCGCAGCAACTCCCCGTGCCGCGCGGCGGCTTCCTTAGCTTCTCGCCCGACGACACGAAGATGGCCTACAACCGCGTGTTTCGCGAATTCCGCACCTGGAAGCGCTACCGCGGCGGCATGGCCGACGACGTCTGGATCATCGACCTCAAGACCGGCGCGCTCGAAAACATCACCAACAACCCCGCCCAGGACATCATCCCGATGTGGGCGCCGAACGGCCGCATCTACTTCCTCTCCGACCGCGACGGCCACCTGAACCTCTTCTCCTACGAACTCGCTTCGAAAAAGACCGCGCAGCTCACGACGTTCAAGGACTACGACGTCAAGTTCCCCTCGCTCGGCAAAGGCGGCATCGTCTTCGAGCAGGGCGGCCTCATCTGGCACTTCGACCTGAAGACCGAGAAGGCGCGCCAGATCCCTATCACGGTGAAGGAAGACCTCGCCGTCGCGCGCGGCGGCATCGTCAACGTCTCGAAATACGTCGCCGGCGTGCAGTCCTCCCCCGACGGCAAACGCGCGGTCGTCGTCGCCCGCGGCGAGGTTTTCACCGTCCCCGCGAAGAACGGCCCCGTCCGCAACCTCACGCAAACCTCCGGCGTGCACGAGCGCGACGCCTCGTGGTCGCCCGACGGCAAGTGGATCGCCTACCTCTCCGACACCACCGGCGAGAATGAAATCTGGGTTCGCCCGCAGGACGGCCGCGGCGAACCGCAACAGATCACGAAGGGCGCGACCACTTATTACTACGCGCCTGTCTGGTCGCCCGATAGCAAGAAGCTCCTCTGGGGCGACCGCGAGCAGCGCCTGCAGTTCGTCGACGTGACCACCAAAGAGGTCACGCTCATCGAGAAAAACGAAACCTACGAAATCACCGACATCGCATGGGCCCCCGACAGCAAGTGGGTCGCGTGGATCTCGCCGAACCGCGGCAGCTACCCGAAGGCCCGCCTTTACTCGCTTGAGGAAAAGAAGTCTCTCGACGTCACCGATGGCTGGTGGTCCGTTAGCAACGTCAACTTCAGCGACGACGGCAAATGGCTGCTCTACGCCTCCGGCCGCGACTTCAACCCGACCTACGGCGTCACCGAGTTCAATCACATCTATCGCGACTGGGAGCGCATCTACCTCGTCGCACTCGCGCAGGGCACCGACTCGCCCTTCAAGCCGAAGAGCGACGAAGTCGAAATCGCCAAGGACGACGAGGTGAAGGAAAAGCCCATCGCCGAGAAGTCTGCCGACGCGAAGCCCGCCGAAAAGACCGTGGCCGACGCCAAAGAGGAAAAGAAGGACGCGAAGGACGCCGCGCCCGCCACCGACAAGAAGGACGGCAAGGACGCGAAGAAGAAGACCGTGACTGTTAAGGTCGACCCGACGGGCTTCAACGAACGCACCATCGGCCTCCCGATCGCCGCGTCAAATTACGGCGCCGTCGAAATGGTGGGCGACAAGGTCTACTACCTGCGCACCTCCGGACCGTTCGGCGGCGGCGGCACGATGTTCGTCTACAACCTCAAGGAACCAAAGGAGACCGAGCTCGGCGCGGCCAACGGCTTCGCCGTCACCGCCGACCGCAAGAAGATGCTCGTCTCCGCGCAGCGCGAGTTCGCGATCATCGACCTGCCCGCGGCGAAGTTCGAGCTGAAGGACAAGCTCAACCTCAGCGGCCTCGAGATGAAACTCGATCGCGTCGCCGAATGGAACCAGATCTACAACGAAGCCTCGCGCCAGATGCGCGACTTCTTCTACGCGCCGAACATGCACGGCGTCGACTGGCCCGCGATGACCAAGAAATACGGCGCGCTCGTCCCGTCCGTCCGCCACCGCAACGACCTCAACTACCTCATCGGCGAACTCATCGGCGAACTCTCCGCCGGCCACGCCTACACCGGCGGCGGCGACCGCGTGAACGAGGCCCCGCGCATCGCCACCGGCCTGCTCGGCGCCAAGATTTCGCGCGATCCGCAGTCGCGCGCCTACCGCATCGACCACATCGTGCCCGGCCAGAATTGGGAAACCGGCCTCCGCTCGCCGCTCACCGAGATGGGCGTCGGCGTGAAGGCGGGCGACTACATCCTCGCCGTCGACGGCAAGCCCGTCCGCGACATGCAGTCGATCTACGCTGCGCTCGTCGGCACGGTCGGCAAGCAGGTCGTGCTCCGCGTCAACTCGAAGCCCACCGACGAGGGCACACGCGACGTCACGATCATTCCCATCGGCGACGAGAAGCCGCTCTATTACCAGGAATGGGTCGCGAAGAACCGCGACTACGTCGCCAAGAAGACCAACGGCCAAGTCGGCTACATCCACATCCCCGACATGGGCCGCGACGGCCTCAACGAGTTCGCGAAGCAGTATTACCCGCAGCTCGACAAGAAGGCATGGATCATCGACGACCGCGGCAACGGCGGCGGCAATGTCTCGCCTCAGATCGCCGAGCGCCTCAGCCGCACGCTCGACTTCTTCTCGGTCGGTCGCAACGGCCAGCCCTCGGCCAATCCCACCGCGATGGCCCTCGGCCCGAAGGTTCTTCTGATGAACGAATTCTCGGCGTCGGACGGCGACATCTTCCCGTATCGCTTCCGCGAGCGGAAGCTCGGCACGCTCATCGGCAAGCGCAGCTGGGGCGGCGTCGTCGGCATCCGCGGCTCGCTCCCGATCGTCGACGGCGGCTCGCTCAACCGCCCCGAATTCGCCAACGGCTTCGATAAAGAGGGCAAGAACTGGACCATCGAAGGCCACGGCGTCGACCCCGACATCGTCGTCGACAACGACCCCTGGAAGGAATTCCACGGCGAGGACCAGCAGCTCGACAAAGCCATCGAGCACATCCTCGGCGAGCTGAAGACCAAGGGTAAGGACATCCCGCCCACCCCGCCCTACCCGAACAAGAGCGCCGGCTCCTGAGCCGCCCGCCCATTCCCCGCACCCACGAGAGCCGGTCACCTGACCGGCTCTTTTCATTGGCAGCCCGCGACCTCCGGACGCGGGATCGTGCACATGAATGGTAGGGCGGGACCGCTGGGCCCGCCGAGAACGTGGTGCAAGCCGCCGGGCAGGCGCGCTCCAACACCAAACAATTTGCCGAGGGTTTCCCGCTCCTCCACCGTATCACCTCGCATGACGCCTCCCGACCCACTCCGCTCCCTGCTGAGACGCTGGCAGCACGAGCCGTCACCCGCGCCCGAATTCGCCGCCGGCGTGTGGGCGCGCATCAACGCGGCCCGGAAGGACGAGCGCGTCGTCATCGCGTTTCGCTGGGCGCTCCCAATCGCCGCGTCGCTCGCGCTCTTCCTCGGCATCGGTGCCGCGCGCCTGCAAGCCCAGCGCGCGCACGCCGAACAGATGGCCGATTTCTACGTTCGCACCATCGACGCCGTCCATCAGGCCGAGCAAACGGAACGAAAGTGAAACGCTGGCTCACGCTCTTCGCGGTCGTGGCACTCGTCGGCGGAGCCGCCTACGGCCTCACGCGCGTGCTCTGGCCCGCCGCGCCGGCGAACGAGGACCAAGTCACCTGGCTCGCCCGCGAGTTCAAGCTCAGCGCCGAACAAAAGGTCGCGGTGGAAAAACTCCACCACGCCTACCTGCCGGTTTGCTCCGACCATTGCGCCGCCATCGTCGATGTCCGCGAGCGTCTCTCGCTCACTCCGCAGGACGCCGCCCTGCACGCGGAACTCGCCCGACTCGAGCGCGAGTGCCAACAGGCCACGCTCGCGCACGTCCGGCAAGTCGCCGCGTGCATGGACGCAAAGCAGGGCCAGCGCTTTCTCTCGCTCGTCGAGCCGCGCATCCTGCACCACGACCACCACGCCGCCTTCGGCCTGAAATGACGCCTGCCGCGGAGCCCAGCGACGAAGAGATGATGCTCTCGCTCCAACAGGGCGAAGAGCTGGCATTGAACCGCCTCATGACGCGCTGGGAGCGGCCGCTGCGCAGCTTCCTCTACCGCTCGACCCGCAACGAGCACGACGCGCTCGATCTCGCGCAGGAGACGTTCGTCCGCGTCTACCAGCACCGCGCCCGCTACCGCGCCGGCGCGCGCTTCTCGACGTGGATGTTCCAGATCGCGCTCAACCTCGCGCGCGACCACGCCCGACGCACGCGCCGCCGGCCCACGGATTCGCTCGAGGCCGCACCCGAACAGTTCACCGCCCAGACGCCGCGACGCGACGCCACCGACGCCGAGGCCGCCGCCGCTGTCCGCGCCGCCGTCGGCGAGTTGCCTGACGACCTGCGCGAAGCCGTGTTGCTCTCCGAGTTCCAGGATCTCTCGCACGCCGAGATCGCCGAGATCGTCGGCGCCACGCCGAAGGCAGTGGAAACCCGCCTCTACCGCGCCCGCGAGAAATTGCGCGGCCTGCTCGCCCGTTATTTCAAGGACTGAGGGCGCTGTAGCGGTCGTCCAGCATTGCCGTTCGACAACCGCACCGTCGCCGCCGAACGTGCGGCCATGGCAATCGTCACCACGAACCCGGCCACCGGCCGCACGCTCCGGCGCTACCGCGAACACGACGCGCGCACCGTCGACCGCGCGCTCGCGCGAGCCGTGACCGCGTTCGCCGAGTGGCGCGAGCTGAGCTTCGCCGCCCGCGCCCGTCATCTGCGCGCCATCGCCCGCGAGTTGCGGCGCGACGCCCCAAAATTCGCCGCGCTGATCACCGCCGAGATGGGCAAGCCGATCACGCAAGCCGTGGCCGAGATCGAGAAATGCGCCGCGAACTGCGAACACTTCGCAGAACATGCCGCCGCGATGTTGGCCGACGCCTGCCCGCCCGGCGCGCCCGCGCATCGCTACGTGACTTACCAACCGCTCGGCGTCGTGCTCGCCATCGAGCCGTGGAATTTCCCTTTCTGGCAAGTCTTCCGCGCCGCGGCGCCGGCGTTGATGGCGGGCAACACGATGGTGCTGAAGCATGCCTCGAACGTCACCGGCTGCGCGCTGGCGATCGAACGCGTCTTCACGCGTGCCGGCGTGCCACGCGGAATTTTTCAAACGCTCGTTGTGAACGGCGCGCGCGCGGAGGCATTGGTCGCCGATCCGCGCATCGCAATGGTCACGCTCACCGGCAGCACCGCCGTCGGTCAGCGCGTCGCGGCACGCGCTGGCGCCGCGATGAAGAAGGGCGTGTTCGAACTCGGCGGCAGCGATCCCTACGTGATTCTCGCCGACGCCGACCTCGATCTTGCTGCCGAGCTGTGCGCCGAGTCGCGCCTCTACAACAACGGGCAGAGTTGCGTGGCCGCGAAGCGCTTCATCGTCGTCGCGTCTGTGCGGGCCGAGTTCGAGCAAAAGCTCACGGCCGCGCTCGCGCGTCGACAACCGGGCGACCCGCGCGATCCGGCCACCCAGCTCGGACCGCTCGCGCGCGACGACATTCGCCGCGAAGTGCACGCGCAGGTGCGCCACAGTGTGCGCGCCGGCGCACGCCTGCTGCTCGGCGGCAAGTTGCCGCACGGGACCGGTTGTTTTTATCCGCCGACGGTGCTCGCCGGAGTGCGGCCGGGCATGGCGGCGTTCGACGAAGAGTTGTTCGGCCCCGTCGCCGCCGTCGTGCCGGCCCGCAACGAGGCGGAAGCCATCGCCCTCGCGAACCGCACGCCATACGGGCTGGGCGCGGGCGTGTTCACGCGCGACCGCGCGCGCGGCGAGCGTATCGCGCGCACGCAGCTCGAAGCCGGCAATGCCTTTGTGAACGAGTTCGTGCGCTCGCACCCGACGCTGCCGTTCGGCGGCGTCAAGCAGAGCGGCCACGGACGCGAGCTCGGCGCGTGGGGCCTGCGGGAGTTCACCAACGTGAAGACAATCAGCGTTCGCTGACGTCGGGCGAATCGACCGGGGGATTCGAGTCCGCCGTGCCCCACGTTTCCTCCATGATCAGACGGACGCGCTCCGCCGAGACACGAAGCCGAAGGAGCCGATGCAGCGCGCCACGACAGCCCGCCGCAGTGTGATATTCGCCCGCTTCGGCATGGAAAAAGCGACGACTGCGCAGATCGCCGACGCTGCGCAAAAACTCGCGATCTGCGGCGAAATAGTCGGGCAATGTCGCCAGCGCGCCTCGAAAGGGCCGGGCGTGAAAATACAGTGCGCGAGGAAGCAAATGCTCCTCGAACTCGGTGAGATTAATACCGTGTTGCGAGCAGTAGCGCTCGCGAAATGACAGGCCCATGTCAGTCGGGGGGTAAGGTGACGGGCTCACCACATTGAGAGCCACGCGTCGCTGCAATACCGCCGATACCCCATCCGCAATCCGGCATTACTCCCACTTTGCACAGCGGCGGACAGCTCTCAGCGTTACCGCCCCGTAACTGTCATAACCGCTGTGGATGCGCGGGTCCGACAGCTGCGCTGTTTCTCCAATCTCAACCGTTGGAGACGGCCCGACTCCCCGGCTATCCTCCGCAGGCGTGTCCTGCGGGCACCGTGGCCGTGCGCAAAGACCATCGCCGAACCTCAAAATTCTGCTTCCGTTTTCGTTCCGGCGGTCTACGTTTTCGCGCCTTGCTTCCGGAGAGGTGGCAGAGTGGTTGAACGCGCCGCACTCGAAATGCGGTTTAGGCTTATACCCTAACGTGGGTTCGAATCCCACCCTCTCCGCCAGTTTCAGAGATCCGCCGCGCCGAGTGCCGGCGGATTTTTCGTTTTCCGGGCTTTTCGAGGAATCGGCTTAGTCAAACGTTCTCATCCTCGCGTCCGGACAGCTCGCGGCGGTTGGCCGGGAGGTGTTGGGGCAGGAAGAAATAGTAGAGCATCAGCTGCCAGCTGCGGGAGGAACGGTAGAGCACGAGCGGAACGAGCAGCGCCGCAACGATGGCGGCGACGGCCGCGACGGTGTTGCCCAGCACGCCGTAATACCAGAGCAGCGCGATCGGCGTGAGGAAGACGATGCACGTGACGCCGTAGTTGAGTGCCATCGCGCCGAGGAAGAATCCCTCCTCGCGCTCGAGCTTCAGGCCGCATTGCGGGCACTCGCGGTTCAGTTCGAGCGGCTTCGCCGGGCTGAACAGGGTCTTGCCGCCGCAATTCGGACAGCGGTTGGTGAGGCCGCGTTGGATGACTTGTTGCTGCGTGACGCGCATAAATGAAAACGCCCCACCTTACGGCGGGGCGTTTGGGAAAGCAAAGCGCGGACTTAGGCGCCGAGCTGGAAGCGGACGAAGCGGCGGATCACCATGTTTTCGCCGATGGTGCCGACCTTCTCCTTCAGCAGATCCTTGATCGTCTTGTCCGGATTTTTGACGAAGGGCTGATCGATGAGGCACACCTGCGAGAAATACTTCTCGAGTTTGCCTTCGACGATCTTCTGCACGGCGGCGGCGGGCTTGCCCTCCATCTGCGCAGCGGCGATCTCGCGCTCCTTGGCGAGTTCGGTTTCCGGCACCTGCTCACGCGAAACGTAGAGCGGGCTGGTCGCGGCGATCTGCAGGCAGAGGTCGCGGCAGAACGCCTTGAAGTCGTCGTTCTTCGCCACGAAGTCGGTCTCGCAACCGACTTCGACGAGGACGCCGACCTTGCCGCCGACGTGGATGTAGGACTCGATGAGACCTTCCTTCGTCGAGCGGCCGGAGAGCTTGTCGATCTTGTTGCCGAGCTTTTTGCGGAGGAGCGTGATGGCGTCCTCCATGTTGCCCTTCGTTTCATCGAGGGCCTTCTTGCATTCGAGCATACCCGCGCCGGTTTTCTCGCGGAGTTCTGCCACCATACTGGCTGTAACAGCGGACATTTGAGTGATCGGTTGGTTGAGAGATTAGACTTCTTCCGTGGAAACGGTGGACTTCTTCGCGCCGGCGGTGCGGCCGGTGCGCTTGCGCGGGGCGGCGGCGGGCTTCTCGGTGACGAGTTCCTTCACGTCCTGCGGGAGGGCGACGACCTTGTCGAGCGCCTCGTCGGCGTCCGCCGGGGCGGCCGCGGCGGCGGCGTCAGCGGCGGCCTTCTCGGCGCGCTGGACGCGGCGGGTTTCGCGGTGCGCGAGGCCGGACTGGATGGCGGCGACGACCGTCTCGACGACGATGCGGATCGACTTCGCGGCGTCGTCGTTGCCCGGGATCGGGTGCGAGAGCTGCGTCGGGTCCGAGTTGGTGTCGACGAGGCCGACACACGGGATGTTGAGGCGCTTGGCCTCGGCGACGGCGATGGCTTCGTAGCCGGCGTCGATGACGAACATCGCGCCCGGGAGGGCCGTGATGTTGGCGATGCCGTCGAAGTTGCGGGTCATGCGGGCCATCTCGCGGCGGATCGCGGACTCTTCCTTGGAGGAGAGTTTGCCGAGCTCGCCCGAGGCGTCTTGCGCCTGGTATTTCTTGAACTTGGCGAGCGACTTCTTGATCGTCTCGAAATTCGTGAGCGTGCCACCCATCCAGCGCGTGGTGACGTAGGGCATACCGGTCGCGGTCGCGGCCTCCTTGATCATTTCCTGCGCCTGGCGCTTGGTGCCGACGAGGAGGACTTCATCGCCCGAGGCGACGAGGTTTTCGAGGAACGCGCAGGCCTTTTCGAGGGCGCCGTGGGTTTTCTCGAGGTCGATGATGGTGATGCCCTGACGGTGACCGAACACGTAGGGCTTGGAGCGCGGGTTCCAGCGCTTGGTCTGGTGACCGAGGTGGACGCCGGCATCGAGGAGGTCTTTGGGAGTGACGTTCATGGGATCTATGTATGTCGAATACACAGGTCGGCCAACTGGGCCGCCTTGCGATCAGACTGTGCCGCGAGCGCTGCTCCTGTTCAGACAGAGCGCGCGACGAGTTTTCGTTGGGTTGGTTGAAGGAACAGGAAGGGCAAAAACAGAGATGGCGCGCGAGTGGAGCAAGACCTTTCTCCAAAAAACTCAAAATCGCCGTTGACAGCGCAAAACGCGGTTCGCACGTTGACCGCTCGCTTGTTGCAGGGTGGAGCAGCCTGGTAGCTCGTCAGGCTCATAACCTGAAGGTCGTTGGTTCAAATCCAACCCCTGCACCCAATTTGAAACCCCCGGAAACTGCTCCCGGGGGTTTCTGCTTAATGACTTGCGCGATTTTCGAAAGAGCGACTGCCCGCGTGCAACCTCAGTCAACACGAGGCAACTTTGGGACACCAAAACCAAACATTACGCCAAACATTTTTTCGAGCCGAAAAGCAGCTTTCCCCCATCGGCCTTCAGGCTCCGCACCCGCAGGCCTGACCGTTGAGCATCAATAAAATAGCCACTCCCGAAGGAGTGGCTAAGGCAGCTAAAACTGGAAGAAATTTAGGCGGCCGAAGGGATGCCCGAGACGCCCTGCTCCCGAGGAGAGCCGACCAAACACCCGATCCCACGTTGCGTAAGTCGCATAATTTCACCCAGCGGATAACGCCAGGTTCCGGGAAGAATCTCCACCGGGTGAAGCAGTCCCTCCTTGGTCATTCTCCAGATCGTCACGCGATTCACGCTGAGGAGTTCCGCCGCGCGCTTCTGCGTGACCAGGGCACGAGCGTCGCTGTCGGCTCCGCGTGCAGCCTCTTCCACCTGCCCGGAAATCAGTCGCTGCACCAGATCCCGCTCCCCGCTCGTCAAGGAGGAGTCGGTCGTCACGACGGATTGGAGAATGGCCCGGGACGTCGGATTCATGGCGATCAAACCCCTGCCAGCAAGCTATGCCGAACGGATGCCCGGAGGCTCTCGCGCGCCAGGACATCAGCCGCGAGCTGTTCGACCGTCGCATCGTGAAAGCGGTTCACGCGGTGATACACCGGGAAGCCAAAGTCGGTCTTTTCGGTCCTCCACTCCACCGCCGCGACCATACGCTGTTCACGATGATCGAAGAGGCGCACCTCGCCGCCATCGAAGGCGGGCGACTGATTCAAGAACGCCTCGACCGCCTCCGGCGCCGAGTCGGTGCGAAAGCCAGGAAGGAATAGCCCCGTGCGGTTCTGCCGATGGATTTGATAACGCGCCACTGACGCTTCCGCGTCGGGGCCGGTGATGGTTGATGTTTCGTGGTTGGTTTTCATGGATGCGGTTGGTTTTGCTGCATCCATCTCTGCGCCGGTTGGCGTCTTCCTCAACGCAGCCACCCTGCCGAAATTGCGGGACGATTCCTACACCGGATTCGGTAGGCTCAGAGTATCGGGCGAGGCCTGCCGATCCATCACCGTGGTGTCATGCGACTCCCGCACAACCAGACGGCGCTGACGGACCCAAGGCAGCCGGACCATGCCGCCCTCATCGCGAGGTCACTCCGGCGGATTTTCATGACGCGAGGCGCATTGACCGTGGGGTTCGTCCGCCTTGGCGGAGATCATCAGGGCCGGCGGTGTCGTGACTCGGCGTCGTCCCGAGCCGGGCGAGACCGTTGCGGAATTTCTCCAGCTTCACTCTCCCACGCGATGATCCGATGGCGGCACGGAGCACCCCGGCAGCGCTGCATGCGGTCATGCCTGCGAGCGGTCCGCGTTCTTCCGGGCAACGCCGCCACAACGGCACGTTCTTTTTTAACGGATCGTTTTCGCTCTCTCTGGCGGCCCCTCCAGCCGCGCCGCCGCTGCGCGGACGGGGACGGTTAGGTCCTCCTTGAAAGGAATCCCCCCAACCGTCCCCTCGTCCCGGCCGGCACCCCCGCCCTTCGACGAGAGAGCAATCCCGCTCGCTGCGCTGCGCTCCACCTTGCGCAACGGTGCTGATCGTCGGCATCCCTCCGGGGCGGCCGATTTTCGGTTCGGCTCGGGTAGGGGTCCGCGTCGCGCGGCCCGCGACTGATGCGCCCTCGTTGGGGCGCTCCAGAAAAAAAGGAAAGTTATGAACACGATTGAATCCGTTCCCGTTGCTCCCGCTCGCGTCTTCAAGGCGCTCTCGTCCGATGACCTCCGCCGTTGCGCTCCCTCGATCTTCGCCGAGCACGCGCGACCGGGGGTGTCCGCCCGTTACACCTTCGTTTCCACCCAGCAGGTCGTTGCCCTGCTTGGCGCGGAGGGTTGGGAACCAGTGAAGGCGTCGGAGCAGCGGGTCAGGCTGGAGGACCGCATCGGTTTTCAGATGCACGAAATCCGGTTTGCCCGACGCGCAGACCTGGAGGCAGGCGCGATGCAGGTCGGGAGCACGCGCGCGGAGATGATCCTGCAAAACGCGCACGACGGCAGCCGAGCCTACCGCATCGACGCGGGCCTGTATCGGTTGGTTTGCCGCAACGGTCTGACCGTCGCGGATGCCGACTTTGCCCATGTCTCGATCCGGCACATGGACGTTTCCGCCGAGGCCTTTGCCAAGGCGGCGCAATCCGTGGCGGAGAACACGCCGCGCGCGCTGGAGGCGGTGACCAAGTGGCAGGGCGTGCAGCTCCCGCAGGCCACGCGGGTGGAGTTCGCCCGGCGTGCAGCGGGCCTCCGTTGGGATGCTGATCAACCGGTCATGAAGCTCCTCAGCCCGGAGAAGCTGCTGACGCCGGTGCGTTACGGCGATGCCGCCACTGACCTCTGGACCACCTTCAACGTGGTTCAGGAGCACCTGATTCGAGGCGGCGACCGTTACATGGGCTACACCGCCGACATGGGCATCCGCCACAACCGGACACGCCCGGTAGGCGGCCTGAGCGAAGGCCAGAAGCTGAACAAGGCGCTTTGGAGTCTCGCAAGCGAGTTCGCGAACAACTGAGCCCGACAAGGGGAGCGGCCTGCGGGCCGCTCCCTTTCTTTCGGGAGGCGTGATCCCCCGTTTCCGGTAGGCGCGCTGGCGTGCCAGGCGCACGCGAGCCGCTTCAATCAGCCGCGCCGATCAGCACTCCGCTGACCGGTGCCTTCACAATCCAACGAAATTCACGATGAACAACGGAACCACCGAAACTCCCGCCGCCGCCGAACTCGAAACTCTCAAGCGCGAGCTGATGAAAGCCGAGGTCCGCCTCGCTAAGGCCCGTGCCACCGTCGTCAGCGCTGAGATCGACATCAAAGTCCTGAGTGCGCGGCTTAAGGCCGCCACAAAGTAAGGGAGAGGCCGATCCCGCGTTCATCCCATGTCTTGGGGGTATGGCGCAAAAGCAGAAATATGCGCGACCTGCTGGTGAAAGACGTTAAACCGTCCTCATGGCAAATCTCGGCGCCGCGCACAAAGGATATCTATATCAAGATATCGCGACGGCGTATTTCCTAGCCAACGCATTAGTCGATCCAGTTAGGGAAATTTCTGTCGACTTCAAACGCCACCCTGCCGATCGCTTTGACGACTTAAGTATTGTTGAGACTAACGCGACACAGTTGCGCAGGCAGTTCAAACACACCGACGGCGAGACCCCTTTTGCCCAGAAGTTTCTGTCCTCGGACAGCACCCGCGATCACTCGACACCATGTCGAGAAAGGGAACTGCTCACCCCGAATCGCAAGGATTTGAAGCAGGTCTTCGCCGACCAGTTCGAGGGCATGACGCTCGACCCGGTGCCGCTCGCGGTGCTGGAGGACACCCGTGAGCGGCTGATCGAACGGATCAACGCTGACCTCACCGCCGGCGAGCGGGAGTTCCTGCTCTTGATGAAGCGACTGGAGCCCAAATGGGAGCTGCTCGGGTTGCCGGGAGTCGAACGCCTGCCAGGACCGCAGTGGAAGCTCTACAATCTGCGCAAGATGGACGCGGCCAGGCGTCGCGCCGCCGAGGAGCAGCTCCGGAAGCGGCTCGGGCTGTAGTTGGCGTGTTCATCAGGCCGCAAACGCGGATTTGGGGAGGGCGGGCGGAGTGACGTTCCTTTCGGCCGGCAGGCGACGAAGGAGATCGTCCCGGATGTGCCGCCACGTCGTGTTTTCCATCGCGACAAGCTTGGCCCGGAGTTCACCGAGGTTGAAGGCCTCCGCCGGCTGCGCCGAGCGGTCCCCCAGCAGGGCCGGCAGCCGGCCGGCAAGCGTGCGCCGGAACTCCTCCCGGCCGGGTTGGAAGTAGTGCTTGAGCACAATCGCGGTGGTTCGATGCCCCGTGACCTTCTGCACGATTTCCAGCGGCACCCCGGCGGTCAGCGCCACCGTCACCCAGGTTACGCGGAACGAATGGAAATCGCGGAGCGAGGCCTTGCGCAGGCCGTGCTCGCGCTTCTGCTGCACCGCGCCGCGCGTGGGCCGCTGCGCCTCGTCCTCCTTCGGGTTGAAGAAGCCGGCCGCCTTCATCACGCGCCGCACCCGGTCGGTGAGGTGATCGGGGTTGACCCGATAGTGCGCCTCCAAGTCCGGGAAGACATAGAACGGCGGACGAGGCGCGGGTTTCGCCAACGCCTTTTCGAGCACGCCGCGCAGGAGCGGGAAGATCGGGATTTGCACCGTCTCGCCGGTCTTGGCGGTTTTCACCGTGATGAAGCCGCCTTCGAGATCGACCGAGCTGCGCAGCAGCGTGCAGCAATCGCCCCGGCGCATCGCGGTGCACATGCCGGTTACGACGAGCGGGTAGATGAAGGGATCGGCCTTGGCCTTCTCTTCCAGCAGCGAGAGTTCCTCGACCGAGAACGGTTTCCGGAAAACCGTCTCGCCGTCCTGGAGCGGAATGGCCGCGAAGGGGTTCTCGGCGATGCCCGCCTCCTTGCGCAGGACGTGAAACACCGAGCGCAGGTGAATCAGGGTGTGGTTGTAGGTCTTCGCAGCCACACCTCGCGCCAGCTCCGCCCGGCAGAAGGCGTTGGCCAGCGGAGCGTGGATTTGCGCCATCTCGTAGAGCGACGGGGAGGTCTTTTTCGCGAAGCGGATGAACCGCTCGATGCAGGCGACCTTCTGTTTCTGGTAGCTCGCGCTCAGCGGCCGGCGGCGCAGGACCGCACACCAGCGGGCGCCGATCTCCGCCAGCGGGATCGAGCAGACCCGCGAGCCGGTGCGGATTTCGTGAATCGTCTGGACCAGCTCCTCGGCGCTGCTGCGCTTTTTCAGATCGAGTTGGAGCTTTTCCAAGGCGGCCAGGGCCTTCGCGCGCGTGCGCTCGAAAGCCATGTCGCCGAGTTCGGTCAGCGTAGGCGGGACGGTGCCGCGGACTTCCACCGCGAGGTTTTTCAGGATGCGGCGCTCGCCGATGGCGACGCGGCCATACCACCACTTGCTGCGCGGATAACGTAGTTCCAATGCCATGACATTGTTCTCCTTGTTGCGTTGAGGTTTTGTGACCCCGAGCAACTGCGGGCAACGGACAGCACCTCCCGAAATCGCGGTAGCCAAACATTACGCCAAACATGCCCCGAAAGTGGGGTTAACTGCTTGAGGGTGCGGGAGGTCGAAGTTGCCCTCATAACCTGAAGGTCGTTGGTTCAAATCCAACCCCTGCACCCAATTTGAGGCCCTCCCACTGCTCGGGAGGGCCTTATTGTTGAATGGCTTGCGGGGTTCGCATCGCGCCCATCCGAAACGTGTAAATTCCGGCAGCGCAGCGTGACGCAGGGCCACAAACCCGCGGTGTTTTCCGTATTCTGCCTGCTGCGCTAACATTGATGAGTGGCCGTGCTTTCGGCCGAAGCTGGGATCGGTGGCGGCCAGTTCGACTTGGTCGAGAGCATCCCGTCTTGCAGACAATCCGAACGCGGCGCCGAAAACCGGACGGTGCCGAGTTAGCTGCGAAGGCTCATGGCGCGCGGACGCGGCTCGGCCAAAAAGAACCCCGCGGCGTCGCGCGGGGTTCGGCATTCCAAGAGGTGCAGCCGCCTCAGTTCAAGGTGATGCTGATCTGGCCGAGTTGCGGCGAGTAGGCGTAAGCAGTATCGGTGAACTCGACCTTCAGGTAAACGGTGCCCGTCGGCAGGTCGGCCGTCGGCGTGAAGGCGGTCGAATACCAACCGTTCTGGGTGAGCACCGGCGACGTGTAGCTCGTGCTCACGAGCGTCCACGTGGTGCCATTGGGCGAGCTGTAGAATTTCACCTTCGCGAGGTCGGAATTGGAGAACTTGTAGATCGCGGCATTGAAGCGTTTGCAGCCGGTCACGTTGTAGACGAAGTTGCCGGCTGCGGTCGAGGTGCGCTTGAAGCGCGCGGAGTCGCCCGAGAAATAGGCCGGATTTCCCGTATCCACCGCGGTGTTGCTGGTGCGACTGGTGACCTTGGAGAAATCGACGCAGAAGTCGGTATAGCCCGCATTGGTCGCGTAGCCGTTGTGCGCGCCGCGGTTCGGCGCCGACGCCGGGTAAACCGTGTTGCCCCAGAAATCGAGGCCGCCGTTATTCGCGATCGCCGTGCCGGCATTGATCGCGGGAGACGTGGACTGGAGCTGGTAGCCGAGCGTGGCGTTGTAGCCGTCGCCGCTCGTGCCGGGCGAGACGAACTGCGGATTGCTCGTTAGCTTGTGCGCGTCGGCAGGCTCGGACGCCGGGTGGTTCCCGTAGAAGAGATTGTAGTCGAACGTGCCGTATTTGACGCCGTTGACGGTCGGCAGCTCCCACTCGCCGGAGCCGAGGTTGTAGACGATGTTGTTGGTGAATTCGTAGTTGTTCGTGCTCGCATCGCCGTCGGTGTAGATCGGGCGGACGGCGCCGATGCCGGAGCCGATGTAGATCGTGTTGTTGTAGATCTTCAGGCCGGTCGGCGTGCCCCACGACAGCGTGAAAATGCCCTTCTGCGGACCGTCGTTGATGCTGAGATTGTAGCGGACGGTGACGTTCGAGTTGTAGCCGCCCATGAGCAGGAGGAAGCCGCCCTCGTTGTTGTGGCTGTAGTTGTATTGCACGAGCGTGTTGTCGCAGAGCAGGTCGACGTCGAAGCCCTGGCCGTCGATCTCGTTGGTGCGGCAGCCGGACGATTCGTTGAACTGCATGATCGTGTCGGCCGAACGCGTGGGCCAGATGCCCGCGGAGGCGTTCATGTTGAAACCCGGAATGGATTTCAGACCGGCGCCTTTGCTGACGTTGTATTCGATCACGGAGCCGACGTAGCCGAACACCAGGATGCCGTCGCCGTCGGAGTTCGAGACGACGTTGCCCTGCACGAGGAGGCCGGTGCTCATCTTCGTGCGATCGATCGTGGTCATCCAGACATTGTAGTATTTCTCGTGCCAAAGCACGATGCCTACACGGCCGCAGTGATCGACCGTGTTGTCGAGAATGGTAACGCCGTTGAATTTGCCGGAGGAGCCGATCGAATGAACCGAGATGCCGCCGTTGATGTGCGGATCCATCTGCGAGTTGTTGAACGAGCCGTTCACGTGGTGAACGTAGTTATATTGGATCTTGATGCCGTTCCGCGCCGCCGTCGCCTCGACGAGGATGCCGTAGCGTGCGACGCCGCCGGTGGTCGCGGTGCCGGAGTTGTCCGTGCCGGAATCGTTCGTGACCTCGAGATTCTGGATCACCCAATAACTCTGATCCTTGAGATAGACTGCGGCACCAGAGGCGAGACTGCCGCCGTTGATCACCGGCGCGTTGCCCGTGCCGTATGCGCCGAGCGTGATCCACGCCGCGGACGTGCCCGAGCCTTTCGGGTAGAGCTGGCCGTTCCACGTCGCGCCGCGCTTGAGCAGGATTTGATCGCCGGCGCCGAAGGTCGTGGCGTTGATCTTGGTCAGCGTTTGCCACGGCGTCGCGGTTGTCGTGCCGTTATTGGAGTCGTTGCCGGAAGCGGCATCGACGTAGTAGATGGTAGCGAGCGCCTGGGACGCAGGCGCGCAGAACGCGGCGGCGAGAGCCAAGCCGAGGAACAGCTGACGGGGTATCAGTTTCATGGGGTATTGGGGTTGCAGAATCTCGGCACCGCGCGTGGCGCGACCCGAGCAACTCGCGCGAGTCTAGCGCCGCGATCTCTCGCCGGGAATGTCCCGCCCGGAATTTCACCTGCCGTTTTCGGCGCGGAGTGCCGCATCGGCCCTCGCCTGTCTCAATCACCCGAAGGCACAAACAAATCCACGAAGCGCGGCGGAAACTCGACCGGCGCGGTCGCAGGCAAAACGAGATCGGTGAAAACGCCGCGCCAGCGCTGGGTCTGCGTCCAGTTCATCTTCGCGGGCTGCTCGCGCAGATTCGCGATCACAAGATAGCGCAGTTCGCCTTGCTCGCGCAGCGCGTCGATGCGCACGCCCGCGTCGGACCACGCCGGCTCCAACGTCGGATACACCCCGGCGCACTCGGTCGCGCGCCGCAGGATCGCGCGAAAGCCCGCGTCGTCGGTCGCACTGCCTTCCCCGAGATTCGTGCCGGCGTAGAAAACCGTGCCCGTCCCGACGCGCTTCGCCGCGAAACACAGCTGCGAACCGAACTGCCCGAGCGTTTCGAGTCCACGGCCGTCGAGCACCGCGAAGCGCTCCGCTCCCCACACCACGCCGCCTTCGCCGCGCAGCGAGATCGGGAAGCTTTTGCCGCCCTTCGGGCCGCGCATCACGAGCGCCTTGCGAACATCGTCGGACAACGCCGTGAGCTCGTAGTCACCCTCGCTCGTATCGAGGTGATAGGCGGAGGTCGTCTCGCTCTCGCGCAATCCCCAGCTCTCGGCGAGACCGCCGCCCGGCAAAGTCGTCTCGTGTCGCCCGGTCGCGGCGTTGTAGCCGGCGAGATGCGCTTCCACGAGCGCAACGCCACCCGCGCGCACCCAGCGATCGAGCGACGCGATCTCGCCCGCGGTGAGATAGTAGCAGCTAGGCAAGATGAGCAGCTTGACGCCGTCCAGGGCGCCGTGCTCCAGCGCCGCCTGATCGATGAAACGCACCGGAATGTTCGCCGTGTAGAGGGTATTCACGTAGCTCTCCACGCTGGCGTGCAGCGCCTCGAGTTTCTGGTGCTGCGCAAAATGGAAGAACTCATTCTTGCGGCTCTTCCAGACGCCGACCGCCGGCGCGTCCGTGCGACTCCGCATCAAGCCACCGAGATGAGGCGTTAGCTTCGCGACGAATGCACGCATCGCTTCAGTCACCGGTCGCGGCGTGCCGTCGGGATTCACCAAACCCCACGCCGGCGCCTCGCGCCCGAGCGTCTCCGGGCGATATTGCCAGAACATGAAACCACGAAACCCCGCGCCGATCTGGGGGAGCCAGTCGGCGAGCAGCTCCGGCAGGCGGTTCACCGGCTGATGCATGTTGAGCATCCCGCAGTTGAGGTGACTCTCCACGTTATACATCGGGCGACCGGCGGCAGCAGAGAGACATTGCACGAGCTGCATCGGCTCGGCGCTCGCCGTCGAGGCGTAGTAGGACGACTGCCGGAGAATGGCCGAATCGTCGGGACCGGTGATCGAATTGAAGATGCGCATCGTGTTCGGCACGACGTGCAGGTAGGCGGGACGCGCCCGCGTGTCGCCCTCGCGCACGCACGCCAGTCGCCAATCCGCCTCCGCGGTCAGCGAATCCTGCTGAAATTCGCGCCAGTCCACGAAGTCCGCGATGGCATCGCCGTTCCGCGGCAACTCGACTTCGGACCACGCGCTGTAGCAGCGGCCCCAGACCGCGTTGAGCCGTTCGATCGTGCCGTATTTGCGCGCGAGCCAGTGATTGAACTGCTCCGCGCAATGCGGGCAGTAACACACGAGATTGGTGCCGTCCTGATACACCTCCGGCTGCCGCACCGGATAGCAGAGTTCAGGCTCGTTCCACACGTCCCACATCGCCAGAGCCGGGTGCGCGTCGAAGTGCGCGACCGTCGCCTGCAGGAACCGGTAACGCTCGCGCCGCGCGCCGGGATGATTGTAGCACGGGCCGGGCGCGCCGCCGATTTGGCGATGCGCCGCCACGCGCGGCTCGATCACCCGCCCTTGCGCCGTGATCTGCTTCGCGTCGGGAAACTTCGTGTAGAGCCAGTGCGGTGCCACGTCGAAAATCACGTTGAGGTGCACCGCCAAGCGCTCCCGCGCGGCGAGGTCCATCAGCCGGTCGAGATCGGCGAAATGGAAACTACCCTCTTGCCGATGCGACCAGCGCCACTGCACCCAGAACTTCACGCTGTTGAGGCCGAGCTCGCGCATGGCGCGCAAGTCGTGCTCCCAACAACCCTCGTGCGGAGTCGGTGCGCGGTAATACTGTGCTCCCAGAATGAAAGGATGCTCGCTCATGTGACGGCTGCGAAATTGGCGATAGTTGGTCCGGACGTCGGTCCGGCGCGAAAAGTGACGACTGGAACTTCGCCCGCGCGCGGACGCTCTGTCTCAAGGAAGCCGCCGGCGCACTTCGGCCAGCAACGCACCACCACACGGCGCTCTTCCCCTGGGAAAATCGGCTCGAAGTCCCAACCCGCCTCGACCCACCAACCGCCGGCCGTCTCTTCCGCGCGCACGAACAGCGCCGTTTCGGTCCCGCGATTGCCGATCACATACTCGGCGACGAACACGCCGTGCGATTCCGGCTGCATTCCGCTTGTGGCACGAACCACCAGCCCGTGCGCCGTGGTCCGCAGTGCAGCCGCGTAGGGCTCGCGCGTGCTCGTGGAGAAGACGTAGGTGTTCTCCTGCATCGGCGCGCCGACCTCATTCCACCGCAGGCGCACGAAGAACAACTCGGTGCACTCGGGCACGATCTTGAACGCGAAACGATCCACCATTGCGGAAGCGTTCTCCTGTGCCGGCACGCGCCAGTTCCGCTGCGCGAGCACCACGCCGCCGAAGGTCAGCAACTCCGCGCACAGCTCCACTTCGCATGCTCCGCCGGAGTTGTGCAGGTGCACCGAGCCGACGAATTCCTCGCCGACGCCGTAGCTGAGTCGCCGATAGTCGAGCGAGGCGTGCAGCGGCGCGAAGGCTTTGCGCGCCCAGTAATACGCCATCTTTTTCTCGCCGTAGTAGTCCACGAGACTCGTGCACGAGATGTTCGGCCACGGCTCGTTGAGCTGCCAGATGATGCTGCCGCTGTTGCGGGGCTGGCGGCGACGATTCGCCTCGAGGATGAAGCGCAGTCCCTCCGCCTGGATCCACTGGCTGCAATCCGCGAACGTGCGGAGATCGTCGACCGGACCGAAGAAGTCTCGGTCGCGCTGCGCCGTGTCCCACCACTCAGCGCGATGCCGCCAAACCAGACTGCGTTTCACGTCGGTGGGCTGCTGGTGCGGCGGCGTCAGAAATTTCCGCAAGGCGCGCGCATCGGCACAGCCATCCACGCCAAACTCCGAGTGAAAAAGGCTGTCGGACTCGCCGTAGATCGCGTAGTGGTCGATCGGTCCGGCATACTTCCAATGGCCGTGCACGTCGTGCATCACGCCCTTGCGCGTCGTCATGTGCTCGACCGGACCGGAGGCGGAGGTCGGCAGAAACAGCCGCGTCGGATCGTGGCGCTGCACGAGATCGCGCAGCATCGCGAGGTTCGGGTCGGCGAGGGTCGAGGGGACGTTGTTGGCGTCCATCAGTTCGTTGCCGCCGCTCCACACCGCGAGGCAGGTGTGATTGCGTCGCTCGTGCAGCGCGGCCTCGGCGGACTGACGCAGCAGCGCGAGAAACTCCGGCCGCTGCGACGGGATGTTGTCCACGCCGGAGCTGGACTGGATGAACTCCTGCCAGACGAGGATGCCGTGGCGGTCGCACAAATCGTAGAAACGCTCCTGCTCGATCACTCCCCCGCCCCACACGCGCACGAGGTTGACGTTCGCCGCCACCATGCTGCGCACGATCCACTCGTAATGTCCGGTCGTGACGTTGCCGTAGAGGTGATCGAGCGGCGTGAGGTTGACGCCCTGCACATACAGTCGGCGGCCATTCACGACGAAGGTGTAGGGCAACGCGTCGGCCGGTCCGCCCGGATTCTGCTCGTAACGCAGCCGTCGGAAACCGACGCGACGCTCGCGCTCGTCCACGAGTTCGCCGTCGACATAGAGCGCCAGCCGCAACGCATACAGCGGCTGCGCGCCGCAACCATTCGGCTGCCACAGCTGCGGGTGCGCGATAAGCAAGGATCGGCGCAGCGCTGTGCCGTCGCGTTCGACGTCCAGCCGCTCTGCGGCGACCTCGCGTCCGTCTGGATCGCGCAACGTGATTTCCCATTCCGCACGCGCGTCCGTCACCGCAAAATGCGCGAACTCCATTCCGACGTTCAGTTCGCCGCATCCGTCCACGACATCCGTGTCGATGGCCAGCGTCGTGATCGAGCAGCACCGGTGCACGCGCAGCTGCACGTCGTCCCACAGACCGATGTTCACCAGCCGGGTCGAGAAATCCCATTTGTAGCCAAAGCGACTCTTCTGCGTCGAGGTGAGCGAAGTGCGTCCGATCTGCCCCATTTCCGGCGGCACGCCGCGCAGGAGCACACGCAATTCCACGCGATCGCGCGTCGCGAAGATCGCGCTGAGATCGAACACCGCCGGGTGAAACATCCCGCGATGCTCGCCGAGCAGCACGTCGTCGGCATAGATGTTCGCCTCGTAGTCGAGTCCGCGAAAATACAGCTCGACGCGATCGCCGCAATCCGCCGGGCGCTCCAGCGTGGTGCGGTAAAGCCACCAGCGATTCTCCACCCACTCGCACGCAAGGCTCTGCGCATCGACATACGGATGCGGAATCAGCCCCGCGCGAAACAGATCGAAATGCACGCCGCCCGGCACGGTCGCAGGGAGCCAGTCGGTAACGCCCATCAGCTCCGAGGCCGTTTCCATGCTGCGGCCTTGAAGCGGCACCCAGGGCCAGAAGCCCTTCAACTGCCAGGCTTGGTGATTGAGCGAGACGATTTTCATCGCGAAAAATTTCCCACGCGCGCCATGCGCACCGATCGGGCCGCCCGTGTGAGCTGCGCCGTTCCCAACTCGACCGCGCGCGTTCCGCACGCCGTTACGTCGCGGGTTGATGTCCCGATTTGTCCGCCGACGGCGGCCGGCCGACGATCTGTTTGTAGACCCGCGAAAAGTGATAGGGATTTGAGAAGCCGAGCCGGTAGCCGACTTCCTTCACCGACATTTCGGTCTGCGTGAGGAGCTGCTGGGCGTATTGCACGCGCAACTGCAATAGCGCGCGGGCCGGCGAGGTCTGGAAGAACCGCGCGCAGCGCTGGCTCAGCACGCGCTGGCTCACGCCCAGCATCCGCGCGAGTTCCGGCACCGAGGGCGAGTTGTGCATGTGCTGCGTGAAGCACTCGTGCAACCGCTCCATGAAGCGCGTCTCTGCCGGCACCGGCGCCAGCCACGGCGCCAGCACCGACGTCGGGAACACGCGCACCAGTCGCCAAAACAACTCCGACATCACCGCATCCTGCACGTGCGCCGAGGCCCGGTCGGGGCTGCGCGCCTCGTCGGATATCTTGTCCAGCAGCGGCAGGTAAGTCTCCGCCGGTGCCGAGGTGCATTGCTGTTCCGGCGTCACTTCCGGTCGGAAAAAGCGCAACGCCTCCGCGCCCACCGCCGTGCGGGGAAACGAAAACCGCAGGCCCGCGTAATCCAGCGGCGGATCGCAGTAGTCCTCGTGCCAGTCTCCGGGTTGCACGACCATCACCGAGTTGTCGCTCAAGCGGAGCTCGTGGTCGTTGAGCAGGCAGCGGTATTTGCCGCGCAGCACGAGAATGATCTCGAACTCCGAGTGCTGGTGCCGGCGAAAAACGTAGGGCTCCGCCATGCGGTTCAGGATGAACTGTGTGAACACCGGCTGGCACATCGCGCCCGGATCCTCGTCGTGCGCGCGCGTGGCGCGGTTGAGATGCACGATCGCCGGATTCGGATTCGCGAACACCGTCTGGAGCGAACGCTTGGATCGCACGCGACTGAGACGATGAGCCGTGGGTTTCGCCACGAGGACAGTTTTCCGGTCGTCGCAGCGTCGGGCAAGGCGGATTGCGGTGGCAGGTGTGCACAGCGTGTCGGTCATCGGCGTCGGGGTGTTGCGCCGGCTGGAAAGGCGGGTGGTTCAGGAAGCGCGCGCCCGCACGCCCGCAGGCGAGAGAGGCTCGGTATTCTTGAAAGTTTGAGTTGAGCCGTCCGTCCACACGCCCTCGATCATCGTGACGGCGGCGCCCGAAGCGGTGCCCCGTTCGCCGACCTGGATCTGGCGCGCCAGCGCCTCGATCGCGAGCTGGCCGATCGTCCGCGGCTTTTGAATCACACCGCTCCACCGTCCGCCGGAGGGAACGTCGAGCGCGAAGACCGCGCGGTCCACGCCCGCGGCACGGCAAACGGCGGCAACTTCGTCGGCCGACTTCGCGTCCGGCACGAGCAGCGCGTCCATCGCCGAGCGGCGCAACAGCACGGCGTTGTCATCCGCACGGGTGCCCGGGGAAAGCGAAACCAAATCCACGCCCACGCCCCGCTGCGCGAGACTGTGCGCGGCCAGCGACAGCGCTCCGGCGCTCTCCTCGCTCGCACCGCGCGCGACCCACGCGACCCGGCGATACCCAGCCTCGGCGAGACGCCGAAGCGCGAGTTCCGCGATTTGGAAATAGTGCGGCGTGACTCGCGCGAGGCTCGGCGAACGCACGAGGTTTGTCACCGCCACGGCGGAAAACTGGTCCCAATCCAGCAAGTCCCGGCAATCCGTCGCCTCGGCCAACGGACCGAGCACCACTCCGCGCACTCCGCGCGAAGCCAGGATCTGCGTCACGCGAGCCCGTCCCATTTGCACCCGATCGATCTCGACCGTGTCCAAGGCAAAACCGAGCGCTTCAGCCCGCTCGCGCAGTCCCCGTCGCAGTTCGCGGCCGAACTCACCCGCCGCCGTCGAGCTGCCCTTGAGCGTCAGCACCGCCAGCGTCGCCTTGATCTGCGGACGATGCCGATCTCGCAACAGAAACATCAAACGACCCAATTCCGGATTGGGCGTGTAGCCGATGCGTTTCGCAATCGCGCAGATCCGCTGCCGCGTGGCGCAGGAAATCTTCGGGTCTCCGCGAATCGCATACGAGGCGGTAGCGAGCGAAACGTTCGCCGCCCGCGCCACGGCGGCCAAAGTGGGACGTTCGGCGGACGAATCCTCCAGCGGGAGCGATGGCGTCGACAGCATCGATTCAACCATGACGGGGAGCGAGACGAGTTTGGGGTGAGAGAGGAGCGGATATCCGTTTCCGCCGCAGGCGCGGAGCGAGATCACCGGACTGCGAGGGGGCGCAGCCCTAAAGCACGGGGAACTTGAGACGGCATATCTCTTTCGTCACCCCTCGACCCATATCCAACCTCGCGAGCGCATATCCATTTTCGCCGCCCGTGGTTTTGCCCCTGCCGCCAGTCAGCGAAACGTCACCTTGTCCGCGCCGCCGAGCTCCGCTTCGACGCGGCAGCCCGCCGGCACCGCTAGAGTGTAATTCCACGCATGGCCCGAGCGGCGTCCGACGACTTTCACCCATCCCCATGGCGTCGGCACGTTGCCGCGGATCGATCGCAAGTCACCCGGCGCGGGGCGGAAGCGAACAATACGCGATCCCGGCCTGCCGGGCGTGATGCCTAAAATCGCCGCGCTGAGAAAATACGTCGGCGCCGCAGACCACCCGTGGCAATGGCTGCGCGTCAGCCGCCCCGACGTGAGCGACCACAGTTCCCAGAACGTCGTCGCTCCCTCGCGCAGCATGAAGCCCCAGGAGCGGCGCATCAGTTCGAGCATCGCTCGACCGTCCGCGTTGCGCGCCAGCAATTCCAATTGGAAAAACACGAAAAACGGGCTGCCCGCGCGGACAAATCCCTCCGGCGCGTGCGCGACGATTTCCCGGCACCGCTGCGCGCGCTTCCCCTGCGCGACACCCGCGAGCAACGCGGCCACCTGCGTCTGCTGGCTCCGCACCGCGCCGAGAGCCCCATCGGCCCGGAGGCAATCCGCGTAAGCTTGCGTGCCGTCGTCCCACAAATGGCGGTTGACCGACTCGCGCAACTGCGCGGCGGTCGTTCGCCAGCGGACCGACTCGGCGCGGCGGTCGAGCCACTCGGCAAGTTCCGCCACGTCGTCGAGCGCCTGGGCCGCGAGACAGCTCAAGTGCGTCACCGCGCCGTCGGCCGGAGTCTCCATCGCGGCCCAGTCGAACATGTTCCAGGCGCGCAAACGGAAGAGCCCATCGCGGCCGACATTCGCTTCGATGCCAGCGACACACTTGCCGACCCAACCGAACAACTACTCCGCGCCGACGCGATCGCCGGTCCACCAGAGATATTCGCGGCAGGACCGCAGCCACAGAAAACTCCAAGCGGGCAGCAAATTCTCCCACGAACTCGGCACGTGACTCGGCACCAGCGGCAGGCGCTCGAGTCCGCGTCCCGCTTGCAGCAGGCAGTGCCGCCACAGGCGCGCATCGCCATTCACGACCCAATCGACCAGCGCCTCATTGCGCGCATCGCCGACCCAATGCGTCTGCTCGTAAGTCGGACAATCCGTGTAGGTGTCCTCCGCACAGCAGCGCAGCGTATGCGCGCCAACGCGCCAGATGCGGTTTAGCAACGGCTCAGAACAGGAGAACCCACCGCGTCCACTCTGCGGATACGTGCTGACCTCGACATCCAGTCGGCGCAGCTGCACCGCACGCCCGCGCATGTCGCGCGCGACGAGCCAGACATAGCGAAACCCACGGCGGTGGAGGCTGCGAAATTCCTGCCGCCCGTCACGCGACGTGTAGCGCAGCGTGTTGTTCATGCCGGTGGCCAGATTGTGCCGCCCGTCCGGTTGGATGAACTCGAACCCGTGCAAGTCGATCTGCACGCCGGCCGGCGCCTCGATCTCAAAACCGAGTCGCCCCACGACCATGCGACCGAAATCGAACAGCATCCGCACGTCGCGGCCGCGCGCGGCTGGAGCGATTTCCCATCCGTGCGGCGTCGCCGCGCCACGAGACGGACGCGCTCGCGTCGCGAGCACCTCGTCGCCGCACCATTGCGCAAACACGTCGGTCGTAAGCAGCTCCGCGGATGTCAGCGGGCGCATCCATTTCGCGTTCTGCCACGCATCCCACTGCTCGGCCGTCGCGCTCGCACAGCGCAGTGCCTGCGTCCGCGTCGCACCGGTCGGGAAACGTTCGGCTTGGACCACGCGCGGGAAATCCACCTGCGCCCGCATCGCCGCGGTCTGCTTGGCACTGAGCGGAAACGGGCCCGCAAACGCCCACTCTGCCCCGCCCTTCTCTGCCCGATACGCCCAGCGCAGCCACCGCTGTGCCCGCACCGTCAGCACGAACACCGGGAGATGCACGCCGCCGGCGGGCAAGTCCGCCGCGAGCGCATCGCGGTAGCCGGGATAAGGGAACACCACGCGATTCCAGCCACGCTTCAGCTCGACGGGCTGCGCGATCACGTCGCGATCCGCCGGCAACTCGATCGCCGGATAGCGTTTCGTGCCCACGAGGAACGGCCCGGCGTGGTGATGTGGGCGAATGAACTCCACTGTCTGATCGACGCTCGAATGCACGCTCGAGACGACGAAGCCGCGCACGAAGCAGAAATTCGGAGACGTATCGCGCGGCGCGAAAAGCGGCTTGAGGTCGAGATTCCAGACATGCGCGGGCGGGCGAACTTCCTCCTCGGCGAGCAGCGTCCGCGCAGCTTGTGTCTCGCCCGCCAAGTGCGGGATGTCGCGCGCCTCCACACGACGCGCCGCCGCGGGCGCCAGCACGGCGCGCCTCCAGCGCGCGTCATCGTAGTCCGGCGCGCGCCAGCCGTCTTCCGCGCGCGCGTCGTGATGTTCCTCGAAGCCGAGTTGAACCGAGATCCGCGCGGTGTGACTCGCCTCAGTGGGCGCGAGCGCCGATTTCCAATGCGTGCCGGTCTGATCGACAACGTGGCCTCCGCCCGTCTGGAGACGCACCGCCAGCCCTGCCGGCGCGGGCAGGTATTGAAAATTCCCGGCGCGCCAATGATTCACAATCACGGCGATCGCGTTGGGCCCGGGCCGCAGGTGCGGCGTGAGATCGTAGCGGTCGTAGCTCCAATGCGTCGGCCACGCGCGCGCGGGCCCCGCGCCGACAAACGCTCCGTTCACCCACAGCCAATAGCGCGCGTCAGCCGTGATATCGAGGTGCAGCGGTTCTGCCGGAGCAGCGATCTCCAGCGCGCGCCGGAACCGCACGTAGGCGTTCGGCGCCCAGACCGGTTGGGCGGTCCAAATCCACGGCACGTTCCAGTCGCCGGCGGCCGGCGTATCGTCGTCGCGCGCATGCCCCTCGCCGTCCACGGCACTCACTCTCCGGCGTTGCGGTGTCCCAGCACCCGGCCGTCGTCTTCGTGGTTCACGGTCTTGGTTCGGATCTGGGTAAAGAAATCCTTCAGGTCACGGAAGCCGCCCCAGGAGAACCACACTGTCGTAATCGTCGCGACCACGAGCGGGACCCCAAGCCCGAAGATCCGCCAGAACATCGACCACCGCTCAATGGACCACGGCGACAGCCAGCACCACAGCGTGCCGACCAGCGCGATCACCGACATGCCCATCGTGAAAGCGAAAATCCCGCCGACCACCCAGCGGTCGCCGCGCGTGTGATCGGCATCGAGACCGAGCAATCGCTCCCAGAATGGCAGTTTCGGCTCGAGGGCGTCATGCTTCTTTTCTCGCCGGTGGAGCATCGCCTCGAGATCGAAATCGCCGCGATTGGTGGCGAGCGAAACCACGACGTAGAGCGTGGTCGCGATGACCGCGACCCAGAAGTAGATTTCGATGCCGTTCAGCGGAAACGCGTCGCCGTAGAATTGCCGCAGCAAAATCCCCGCGGTCGACAGCACCATGCCCGCAATCACCGCGGCCCACGCACCCGCCGCCGTGCCTTTGCGCCAATACAGGCCGCCGATGATCGCGGCGCCGGCGCCGCCGACGTAGATGCCGGTCGTGAGCTGGAACCACATCACGACATACTCCGTCTGCTTGAACAGGCTGCCGAAAACGAAAGCGAAGGCCGCGACGCCCACGACGGCCCAGCGCAGCACGCGAACGTGCTGTTGCGGCGAGAACGGCTCCCTGCGCAGCGGCACGAGGACGTCCTGCACGAAGATGCTGCTCCACGAATGGAGGTGCGTGGAGTCGCCGCCGAAAATACCCATGACCATCGCCGCGCAGAACAAGCCCAGCACGCCCACCGGCAGAAACTCCGCGATCGCAACCGGCACCTCCATTTGTTGGCGCACCTGCGGGTTGTCGATCTGCTGCAGGCTCGCGGCCATCGCGCCGGCGCGTCCGGCGAAATCCGGATGCGTCATCCATGTGAGCGCGCAGACGGCGAGGACGGAGATGACGGCGTATTTCGCGATCTCCGGCATGCGGGCGAGCAGGATGCCCATCTTCGCCTCGTGCGGCGTGCGCGCCGCCGCGTTGTAGGAGCTGGAATTCTGCAGCGCCATCGTGCCGTAGACGCCGAAGAACGTGCTCATGAGAATGAACCAGACGTTGAAATCCTTCAGTCCGCCCGAATCCATCGGATTGAGCAGCGACTGCCCTGTCGGCGCGGCGGTGAGCGTCTCGACGATCTGGCGCCATTCGAATTTCTGCGCGAGGACGATCATCAGGATCACGAAGGTTGCCTGCGCGAAAATGCCTTCGAGGCAGTTCGTGACCATCACGGTGATCACGCCGCCCGAGAGCGTGATCAACACGCTCAGCGTCAGCAGCAGCGCCATCAGCGCGACGTTCGTCGGCAGCGCGAATCCGGCGATTTGGAGGTGCACGGGCAAACCGAGCAGGTGGACCATGAGCCGCGCACCGACGGCCGGAATGATGCCGAAATTCAGGATGCCCGCCACGAAGGCGAGCATACCCGTAAACACGCGAAAACTGCGGCCGTAGCGCAGCTCGAAGAACTGCGCGAGCGTCATGGCCCGCGTCTCCCGGAAGCGGTAATAGACGAAGCCGAGCATCGCGATGATGAGCCCGACCGGCCAGTTGGCCCAACTCCACCACAGCGTGGTGAAGCCGGAGTGCCGGTGCACCTCGAAGAGTGCGACGAACACCACCGCGCCGGCCTGCAACTCACCGCGCGCGACGCCAAGCAGATAGCGCCCCGCCAAGCGTTCGCCCGCCATGTAGGCGGCCACACTGCGCATGCAACGCTGCGTGTAGATGGCCACCGCGATGATCGCGGCCAGCGGCAGCAGCATCACTAACCAGTCGAGGACGTGCACAGCGTAAAGGGGTCGAGGAGGAGATGGAAAAGCCGGGCGGCCCGCACAGGCCGCCCGGTCACGGTTTCACCCGCAATCAGAAGCGACGCCGAGCCGAAAACACGAAGCCACGCGGCGTGCCGCGGAGCCAGCCTGCTTCATTGCCGGTCGCGTAGTAGTCGCGATCGAAGACGTTGCGGATGTTTAGGGAGACGTCCCAAAGCTTGCCCGCGGAGTAATAGAACATCGCGTCCACCACGGTTGCGTCGGGCAGCGACGCGAACCGGCGCGTGACGAGCGAGGCGGGCGTCCAGACCTTGCGGCCTGCCGCGTAGTTCATGCCGAGGCCGAAGCCGAGGCCTTTCAGTTCGCCGTCCGTGATCGTGTAGCGAGCGAGCGCGTTGGCGCGGTGGCGGGCGAGTCCTTGCAGCGGCAGGCCGAGCTGGCTGGCGTCGGTGGAGGACGAGGTCTTGCCGCTGGTATAGGCGTAGCTGCCCATCATCTGAAAGTTCTTCGACAGGACCGCGATCGTGGAGGCTTCGAAGCCCTGAGATTCCTGCTCGCCGATCTGGCGCAGGAAGCCGGCGCGGGTCGGAGCGGACTCGACGATGTTGCCGCGCTTCAGTTTGAAGACGGAGAGGTTCGTTGCGAGGCGTCCGCCCAACGCGGCGGCCTTGAGGCCAACTTCATACTGCTCGCCGGTCTCGGGCTTGAGGATCGAGCCGTCGGGATTCGAGTTGGTGACGATGATGTAGGCTTCGCTGTAGCCGGCATAGAGCGCCACGTCCTTGTTGAAGTTGTAGACGAGACCGCCGCGCGGCATGTAGTTGGGCTTCGCGTAGAATTTGTTGCGGCCGAGATCGAGGTCGGTGACCGGCTGCTGCGGCGGCAACGGCCACTTGATCTGCGTGGCGGAGATTTGCTGGAAGTCGTCGTAGCGCAGCGCGAGATTCACGCCGACCTTGCCGTCGAGGAGCTTCAGCGAATCGCTCACGTAACCGGCCCAATACCACGTCTCGGTGCGGCGGTGGCCGTAGCGGAGGTTGTTGAACACCTTGTCGCCGTATTGCCCGGAGAGCGCGGCGTAGGAGAGGTTCGAGAGGTCGATGCTGGAAAGCAGGCCGTTGTAGAGCGTGAGATCGTCGACGTCCTGCGTGACTTCGACGCCGGTCGTGAAGGTGTGCTCCACGGAGCCGGTGTCGAATTTGCCGACGAGGTCGAGCTGGTTGAAGTAATTGCCGACGAGGCGGTCGGTGTATTGCGGGCTGCGGACGAGCCAGTTGGCGGAAACATTCGCTGGGACGCCGCCGATGAGCGGAGTGCCGTCCGGGGCGACGATCACAGCGGCCGCGGTGCCGGCGGTGGCGAAGCCGAAGGTCATGCCGCCCTTGTCTTCCTTGTGGCGCGTGAGCTGGAGCGCGTTGCGGAGCATCCACTGCCGCCCGAGTTGCTGCGTGACCTCGAGATTGAAGGCGCGCCGGGTGGATTTTTCCTCCGAGAGGTTCTCACCGGGATTGAATTTCTGCGGGAGCTTCACGAGGGAATCGCTGTAGGGATTCCAGAAGTCCGCGTTGTATTCGGCGTGCGTGATCTGGCGTCCGTATTCGAGCGTGCCGCGCACGGTCGTGTTGCGCGTCGGGCGCCACTCAACGGTCGGGCGGATGTATTTGCGCTGAAGGGTCACGAAGTCCTGGAAGTCGTGTGAATCGATCCAGTTCGTGATCACGCGATACGCGGCGCGGTCGCCGAGCTTGCGGCCGAAATCGAGCGAGGCCTGGTAGTAATCGTTGTCGCGCACCTGCACGAAAAGCTCGGTGATCGGCTTGCTGAAGTCCGGCTTCTTCGAGATGCGGTTGATGATGCCGCCCAGACCGAAGGTGTTGCCGTAAAGAATGCCAGCCGGGCCCTTGAGAATCTCGACGCGCTCGACGTGCATCTGCTCGGAAGGCACGCCCTGCGGTTCGCGGAAACCGTCGAGCAGCGGCACGAGGATGTTGAAACCGCGGACCTGGATGTCCTCCGTCTTGTTATCGGAGGTCGTGACGCCCGGCGCGTAACGCAGGAGTTCCTGCACGGTGTTCGCACCGAGATCGCGGATCAGCTCCTGGTTGACGATCGAGATGGTGGCCGGGATTTCCTGCAGCGATTGGTTGAGCTTCGTGCCGGAGCTGGCGTTGGTCGACATGTAGCCGCGGTCCTTGTCGGTCGTGACAACGAATTGCGGCAAAGTGAGCACTTCGCCGTCCTTTTCCTTGGCGGACTCGGCGGGAGTGGCGGATTGCGCGTGGGCCAATCCGGGTTGGAGCAAAGCGGCGAGCGTCGCGGCGCAGGCGAGAGCCTGTCCTCGACGGCGGAGCACACGGAGTGCGGGGGCGAACGGGGTCTGCATTGGGCTGGTTGGGATCGGGGTTGGTGCCGCCCCGGCGCGGATGCGTTCGGGGCTGGGCACCTGCTCTGCGCCGGTGACCAACCCGCAGCAAGAACGGCCACGGTGAATCCTTCACTCGCCAGCAGGCAATCCCGCGCTCGCGATTCGGGGTGGAAATTTCACCGCAAAATGCCGAATTGGAAATGCGCTTCCGGTTGTCGAATCGCCGACACTCGCTACGGCTCCGCCTCGGTTCAGCCTCCTCCCCTTCCCATGATGCTCGTCGCCGTCCTCTCTCTCAGCGGTCTCTTCCAGGACCACATGGTCCTCCAGCGCGACCGCGCCAATCCGATCTGGGGCACCGACCGCCCGCGCCAGACCATTACGCTCACCGTCGAGGGCGCACCGCAGGTCGTCACGGCGTCGACGGTGGCCGACGAACACGGACGTTGGACGCTCCACTGCCCCAGCCTCCCGACCGGCGGCCCGTATCGGTTGCGTGTCTCCGGCTCGAGCGAGCGCGTGATGGAGGACGTGCTCGTCGGCGACGTGTGGATCGCCTCCGGGCAGTCGAACATGCAGTTCCCCGTCGGCGGCGTGATCGACGCCGGCCAGGAAGTGCGCGACGCGCAGTTTCCCGCCATCCGCATCGCCAAGGTTCCGCAACGCACCGCCATGACACCCGCCACCGACGTGCAGGTCGAATGGAAGCTCGCCACGCCGAAAGACGCCGCGGGATTCACCGCCGTCGGCTACTTCTTCGCCCGCGAGATTCATCGCTCGCAGCGCGTTCCGGTTGGCGTGATCGACGCGTCGTGGGGCGGCACCCGCGTCGAAGCCTGGGCGAGCGCCACGGGCCTGCGCTCGGCCTGGCCCGGCGTGGATGTCGAGCTGGCCCACCTCGCCGCGACCGCATCCGAAGTGCCGAAAATCCAAGCGGACTACCATCAGGCAATACAGCGGTGGGTCATGGCTGAGTTTCCGCGCGACACGGAGAACGTCGGCTTCGCCCGCGGCTGGGCCGCTCCCGATTGCGACGACCGCGCGTGGACGAACATCGACCTTCCCGCGACAATCCAAAGCGCCGGCCACGCCGACAACGGCATCTTCTGGTTCCGCCGCGAACTCGATCTCCCCGTCGAATCCGCCGGCCGCGATCTCCTGCTCGAACTCGGTGCCATCGACGACCGCGACCACACCTATTTCAACGGCGAACTTGTCGGCCACACCGGCATCGAGACGCCGAACGGCCACGAAGTGCTCCGTCGCTACACCGTGCCCGGCCGCCTCGTCCGCGCGGGGCGCAACGTGATCGCGGTGCGCGTCTTCGATCACTACGGACTCGGCGGTTTCATGGGGCCGGCCCGCGCGCTCGTCGCGCGCAGCGGCGATTTCAACCAGCCACTCGCCGGTCCGTGGCGCTGGCAGGTCGAGCGCACGATCCCCAAGGTTCCCGACAGCGTTTTCGCCACCTGCCCGCCCCCGCCGCCGGAAATCAATTTCCAGAATCAACCCGCCGCGCTCTTCAACGGCATGATCGCGCCGCTCGTCCCGTTCGGACTGCGCGGCTTCATCTGGTATCAGGGCGAGTCCAACGTCGGCCAGCACGACAGCTACCAGGCACGCTTCACCGCACTCATCCGCGACTGGCGCGGGCGTTGGGGGCAAGGCCAGCTGCCGTTCTATTTCGTGCAGATCGCCAACTTCGAGCAAAACGGGCTCTGGCCGCAGCTGCGCGAGGCGCAGACGCGAACGCTCGCGGAACCCGCAACCGGCATGGCGGTGACCATCGACATCGGCGATCCGCGCGACATCCATCCGCGCAACAAACAGGACGTTGGACGCCGCCTCGCCTTGCTGGCTCGCGCCGGCACCTACGGGGAAACCGAGATCGTCGCGGCGGGGCCAACACTCGCGCGCGTCGAGATCGACGGCGCCGAGGCGCGCATCCACTGGAACTCAGCGCGCGGACTGCGCACGCGCGACGGTGCGACCGAAGTGCTCGGCTTCGAACTCGCGGGCGCCGATGGCAAATTTCATCGCGCCGCCGCCCGCATCAACGGGGAGACCGTGATCGTGACCGCCGCCGCCGTGCCGGCGCCACAGCACGTGCGCTACGCGTGGGCCGACAGTCCCGCGACCAACTTGGTGAACGGCGCCGGCCTTCCGGCCGCGCCGTTCCGCACCGACGCTTACTGACGTCGCCCGCGAGTGCGGCGGGCTCGTGCCGCCGCGCTCAGAGGAAGCGTTGCAGGAAGCCCAGGATCTCGGCGGCGTAGTTGCCGCCCTTGATCGCATACTCGTCCTTGTGCCGGAGCAGGCAGAAGCCGCCGACCGACTCGATCTTCTCCTTCATCGGCGGACCGAACGACGGATGATGAATGCCTTTCTCCGGCGGCGAGTCGGGCTCGAGCGGCGTCAGCGGATCGTCGTAGTAGAGAAACACCGGAGGATCACCGGCAGTGACGTGATCGTAGGGGGAGACCTCCCGATAGAGCGCGAACGCCTTCTCCGTGTAGAGTTCCTCCCGCGGCAGCTGAAAGATGATCGGCGCGAGGTCGATCTCCGCGAGGCGACCGCCGACGTATTTCTTGATAAAACGCAGGTCGTAGGAAGTCTGCGCGCCCCAGACGAAGCTGCACGACACGCGCGTGGATTCCCGCGCGACCGGATCGGCGCTCTCCGGCTGCGCGAGGTCGTCGTGAAAATTCAGCCACAACGCGATGCCCGCGCCAGCCGAGCCGCCGCACAGCGCCACACGCTTGGGGTCGAGGCGGAGCTTGGCGGCGTTCGCCCGAAGGAACTGCAACGCGCGCCCCGCATCGAGCATCGGCCCCGGCAGCGGCACGCCCGGCCCACAATAGCGGTAGTTGATCGCCGCCACCGAGTAGCCCTGCCCGAGCAAGCCGAGCAGCATTTCCGGAGTGATGATCGACTTGTCGCTCGAGACAAAGCCGCCGCCATGGATGAAGATCACGAGCGGTGTCGGCGCCTTCGCGGCCGCCGGCGCAATCCACAAGTCGAGCACCTGACGCTCGTGGTCTCCGTAGTGGATGTTGGCCAAGATCGGCTGCGGTTTTTCCGGTGTGGCCGGCGCCGCACCGGCAACCAGCGCGATCCAAGGAAGAATGAACAGGAGTCGTTTCATGGGGTTGGAGCCCGGCCCAAGCACTAGCGCCGCGCGCCGGGTGCGCGCAAGCAACCACGCACATCAGGCGCGAGCCACGGACAATTCATGCCGCTTCCGTGCGGTGGGATGCCTTTTCCGCCGGCTCGGCGCGCGCTACGTCGCAGACAGCGACGCGCTGAAAGGCCGGGCCAGACGTCCGCACGCGGCCGCCTGCGCCGCATCCGTCGTCATCTGAAAACCGAGTTTCCCGCCCGCGACGATGTGCGCGTGGGAGATTTCGAGGCTGTCGTGGCGCCGGCCGTTGAGCGCCGCGCGCGCGACATACGGCGGCAATTTTCCTAGTCGCCCGCCGCGTGCCTCGATCACGAATTCGCCTCCGCCCGCGACCTGCAGAGTCGCGCCCGGGAAACGCGGCGCGCCGAGCACGTAGCCGGGATGCCCGCAAGTCAGCGGGAAGAGGCCCAACGTCGAGCAGACATACCACGCCGCCATCGCGCCGTTGTCTTCGTCGCCGGGAAAATGCTCCGGCGTGTAGAGTTCGTCCACCACGCGACGCACCCAGTGTTGCGTGCGATCCGGACGGCCCGCGCTGGTGAACAAATACAGCACGTGGTGCACGGGCTCGTTGCAGTGCGCGTATTGGCCGAACGGCACCGCTGCCATCTCCGTCATTTCGTGGATCTCGTGCGGATAACAGCCGGTCTCGAATCGCGGCGGGAGCGCCAGCATCTGATCGAGCCGTCGCACGAAGGCTGCATCGCCGCCGTGCAATGCGATCAAACCCGCCGCGTCGTGCGGCGCGCCCCACGCGTATTGCCACGGGCCGCCTTCGATGAAGTCGCCCGACCACTCGAACGCCCCGAACGGCGTCCTCCAGCTGCCATCGGCGAGACGGCCGCGAAAGAAGTGCGTCCGCCGGTCGAACACGTTGCGGTAGTTCCCGGCGCGAGCGCCGATGCTGCCGGTGAGTTCGCCGCGCCCGAGCGCGCGCGCGAAGCGGTCGATGGCGAAGTCGCTGTGCGCGTAGTCCTGCGTGCGCGCGACGGCATGCGGCGTGCGGTCGGCCGCGACGTAGCCACGCGCGGCGTAGTCCGCGCCGCCGACGCGTCCGAATTGCGCCGAGTCGGAGTCGGCCGTTGCGTCCTTGAGCAAGGCCTCCAGCGCCAACTCGCGGTCGAAGCCGCGGATGCCCTTCAGCCACGCATCGGCGATCACCGCTGTGCCGTGCGAGCCGACCATGCAGGCGCGATAGCCGGGACTCGCCCAATTTGGCAGCCATCCGCCCTCGCGGTAGGCGTTGAGCCAACCGGCGATCATGTCGCCGAGCACTTCGGGCGCGATGAGGCTGAGCAAGGGAAACAAGGCGCGGTAGCCGTCCCAAAATCCACAATCGGTGTAGAGCGGCCCATCGTGCACGCGGCCGTCGAACGGACTGTAGTGCCGGCGCTGTCCACTGCCATCGGTCTCGTCGAGGCGGCGCGGGAAAAGCCAGCAGCGATACAGTGCGCGGTAGAAAGTCCGGCACTGCACCGCATCGGCACCGAGGATGCGCACGCGGCCGAGTGCCCGCTCCCACTCGCGCTGCGCCGCCGCCCGGACCCGCGCGAACGTCTTTCCTTCCAGTTCGCGGCGCCAGTTGCACCGCGCCTGCTCCGCGTCGATCAGCGACGTGGCCACCTGAACGGTCACGACTCCGCTGCGCGGCCGGCGCAACTTCAGCCAGAGTCCCGTGCCGGTGAATCCCGGCACCGTGGCGCCATTCGAGGCGAAGGTTCCCGAGTCGATGATCGGCGCATCGATTGCCGCCACAAAGTGAGCCCGAAAATTTTCCGGCGCGCCGCCTTGGTTCGAGGTGGAGTAGCCGCTGATCCATCCGCGCGCGCCATCGGTCCGAGTCACTTCTCCGCGCCCGGATTGAAAGGCCAGCCACACCTCGCCCGGCCCTGCGAACGTGAAGCGCAGGCAACCGCCATGCGGCGTTGGCGTGATCTCGACGCGGATGTCGTAGCGCCGCAGGTGCACCCGGAAATAGTCCGGCCGCGCGATCGTCGCCTCCGCGTCGTAGGAGGAATCGACCACGCTCGGCGCGACCGGCGCCTCATGCCCGCCCGCGCAGGTGACGAGAAACTCGCCGTAATCGCCGATCCACGGACTCGGTTGGCGCGTCGCGCGAAAGCCCTGCAACTTCGCCGCACGGCGATCGAATATCCAGCGCCCGGTCGCGCTCTGCGGCGTCCAGCCGACGGCGCCGTGCGGCACCGTCGTCAGCGGCAGCGTGTTGCCGCGCGAGAAATCCGGATCGGAGTCCGTGCCTTGCCGCGTATCGACCCAGTCGAGCAGCGAGTCCCCCGGAGATGTCGCGGAGTCTTGGCTCATGATCGGCAGTTCAACGCAGGTAGCGCTCGAGAAAGTCGTGGATGTCCGCCGCCCACGAACCGCCCTGCGCCGCATAGTCGTCCTTGTGGCGCAACAGGCACACGCCGCCGACTTCCTGCACGCGCGCCTGCAACGGCGGACCGAACGCCGGATGGTGCGCGCCTTCCGTCGGCGGCGCATTCGGCGGGAGCGGCTTTCGCGACTCCTCGTAGTAGAGCATCACCGGAGGGTCGCCCGCGCTGACGAACTCGATCGGCGAAACTTCGCGGAACAGCGCGTGCGCCGCCGGCGTGTCGAATTGCTCGCGCGGCATCTGATAGAGCGTCGGCCCGAGTTCATGCTCCGCGAACCGGCCGCCGATGTAGCGGCGGAAGAAACGCGGATCGTAGGACGTTTGCGCGTCCCAGACGAAGGCGCAGGAGACGCGCGTGGATTGCCGCGCGACCGGATCAGTGCCGCGGCGCTCGGCCAAGTCGTCGTGAAACGCCAGCCACAGCGCGATGCCCGCACCCGCCGAGCCGCCGCACACCGCCACACGCTGCCGATCGAGGCCCCAGCGCGCCGCGTTGGCGCGGAGAAATTGCACCGCGCGCGCCGCGTCGCGCATCGGCTCCGGCAACGGCACGCCCGGACCGCAATAGCGGTAGTTGATCGAGGCGACCGCGAATCCCTGCGCGAGCAACCGCTCGAGCATGCCGTGCATGCCGAGCACGAGACTCTTGTCGCCCGAGACGAAGCCGCCGCCGTGGATGAACACGACCAACGGCGCATCCGGCCCGGTCGGCTTCGGCAGCCAGAGGTCGAACACCTGCCGCTCGTGCGCGCCGTAGTGGACGTCGGTCGCATCGGGGACGGGCGTTTCCGCGGCCGACAGCCGCGCAGCGCAAAACAGAGCAGCGCCGACAGCGGACACAGCGAACGGGATTTTCATACGGGAGAAGGCAGGCACACGGCTCCGGAAAACGCGCAGGCTAGCCGGCCGCTCGCCGAACTCACGCCTGCAATCCTGTCGCCGCGCGTTTCGGCATATCTGTTTGGGCCGCCTGGGCGCGGACCATCTCCTCGGCCCGCAATTCGCGCCGAAGATATTTTCCGACTCCGGACTTGGGCAGGGCCGCGCGAAACTCAACCAGCCGCGGCACTTTGTAGGATGCCAGATGCTGACGGCAGTGCGCGATCACCGCTTCGGCATCGAGCGCCGCTTCAGGCCGCCGCACGACAAAGGCTTTCACCGTCTCGCCGCGATAAGGATCCGGCACGCCGATCACGACCGCCTCCGCGATCGCCGGATGACGAAACAACGCCTCCTCGACCTCGCGCGGGTAGACGTTGAAACCCCCGGCGATGACGAGGTCCTTTTTTCGATCGATGAGAAAATAGTAGCCCGCGTCGTCGCAGTAGCCGATGTCGCCGGTATGCAGCCAGCCGTCGCGCAACACCCGCGCGGTCTCCTGCGGCGCTTGCCAATACCCTTTCATCACCTGCGGGCCGCGGATCACGATCTCGCCCGCCTCGCCCACCGGCAACTCGCGCGTGCCCGTCTCCACGTCGACGACGCGCACCTCGGTCTCCGGCGCCGGCCGGCCGATGCTGCCCGCGACCACGGGCCCATCGGGTGGATTGGCGTGCGTCACGGGCGACGTCTCGCTCAAACCGTAGCCCTCCGAGATTTGCCCGTGGCGCAGGAGGCGCGCTTGGAAATTCCGCATCACCTCGACCGGCAACGCCGCGCCGCCGCTCATGCACACGCGGATCGAATCGAAATCCTCCGGCGCCGCCTCGGGTGTGTTGAGCAAACCGATGAACATCGTCGGCACGCCATGAAAGATCGTCGGTCGATGCCGGCGGAACGTCTCCACGACGTTCCGCGGCTCGAAGCGCGGCAAGACAATCACCGTCGCGCCATGCGCCACTCCGCCCGCGAGCACGCAGGTCAGCGCGAAGATGTGGAAGAAAGGCAGCGCGCCGACCAACACGTCGTGCTCGGCGCGGCCGAGTCCCACGCACGCGGCGGACTGAAACACGTTGGCGACGATGTTGGCGTGCGTGAGCATCGCCCCCTTCGAGACGCCGGTGGTGCCGCCGGTGTATTGGAGGCACGCCAGATCGTCGGCGGTGAGCGCGACCGGGGCAGGCCGTTCTCCCGCCGCCAGCCAGGCGGACCAGCTCGCGCTGTCGGCTCCGTGTGCGCCGGCGCTGACGAACACGACAGCCGGCGCGGGCGAGCAATCGCCTGCCGCCGCGCACGCCACCTCGGCGCATTTCGCATCCGCCAAAATCAGCACCGCGCCGGCGTCGCGCCATTGCGCGCTCGCCTCGGTGCGCGTGTAGATCGTGCACGTCGGCACCGCGACCGCACCGATTTCCCACAGCGCGAAAAGCGCCACCGCAAACTCGACCGAATTCGGCATCATCAGCGCCACGCGATCACCGCGCTGGATGCCGCGCCGTTGCAGCCCGGCGGCGACGGCGTGCACGTCGCGGCCAAACGTCTCGTAAGTCACGCGGCGGGATTCGGAGAGGAAAGCAACGCGTTCCGTGACGCGCGCGAGTGTCCGAGCGAGGAGCTGCGGCAAAAGCAGTTCGGGGGCAGGCATAGGTCGCCCTGCGACGCGGCGAAAAGGGGTAACGCGGGACGCGCAGTGGCGCGGCCAAGACGCCACCGAGGCTTCCGTTCGACAACGCGTTCCGTTTGTCGATTTGGGCAGGCGAATGTCTCGGCGTCATGCCCTCACAGCGGCAATCAACTGGGCAGTCGCGGCGCAGGATTGCGGGGAACTTTCCCGCACGAGGGTCCGCGGCTCCGAGAGACGACGATTTCGTCTCCGACGTCCCGGACGTGAATCCGCAATCCTGCCGCCGGTGGAAACTCCGGAGGTGGACCCGGCGAGCTTGCCGCATACCGGCAACTTCCTCTTGGTGGTTGGGTCCTTCGCTGTCGGCTCCCGATTCGCCCCCGCATGTTCCGCTCGCTTCCCATGACGTTCAGTTCCTTTCGCGGACGCCTGCTCCTCCTCGGCGTGGTCGTCGCGGCCGCGTCCTTGATTCTGGGCGTCGCACTCACTTGGGGCGCCTACCTGCACGAACGCGACGCCATCGCGCGCGACCTGCAAAACACCTCTCGCGCCGTCGCCACGCTGATCGATCAGGAACTCAAATCCCACGAACGCTTCGTAGGCTCGCTTGCCACTGCCGATCCGCTCTATCGGGACGACTTCGCCGCATTCTACGAACGCGCGGCGCGCATCGCCTCGGGCAACGCCCGGTGGATCGTCCTGCTCGACCACACCGGCCAGCAGTTGATCAACACTCGCCTGCCGTTCGGCGCGCCCCTGCCCCGCAGTGAAATCCCTCCCGCTGCCCTGGAATCCTGGCGCGCCGGCCGTTCCTACATCTCCGACGTGATCGTCGGCTCGGTCGCGCAAAGCTACGTGCTGGCGATCACGGTGCCGCACATGCGCGAAGGGAAATTTCGCTACGCCGTCGCAATCGTGCTGACGCCCCAGGCTTTCGTCGAGGGCGTCGACCTGCGGCAGATTGCGCCGGGCTACATCATGTCCGTGCTCGATCGCACCGGGACGATCGTGTGGCGCAACCGCGCCGGCGAGGAATTCATCGGCAAGAAAGCCACTCCCGACATCGTGCAGGCGGTTCTGCACCGCACGCCCTACCTCGCTCCGAGCCGCACGCTCGAGGGTATCGACGTGCTCTCGGCCGTCTCCCACGGCGCCGATACCGGCTGGGCCACGGTGATCGGCGCTCCGGTCGCGCTGCTCGAAGCCTCCGCCAAGCACCTGCTCTGGCTCGGCCTCGCGATCACGCTCGGCATCCTCGCCATCGCCGTTCTCGTCGCGTGGCGCATCGGCCGCGACGCGGTGGAGGACGTGAACGCCCTCGCCGCCGACGCCGACAAGTTCGCGCGCGGCATGCTGCCCCCGCCGCGCACCTGGGCCTTCGCGGAGACCGCCATCGTCGCCCAAGCCCTGCGCCGCACGCTCACGCAACTGCACACCGAGCTCCATCACCGCACGCAGGCCGAGGCGACGCTCCGGCTCCTCGAGCAACGCTTCCGCCTCGCCGCCAACGCCGACGAGCTGACCTTCTTCGAACAGGACGCCGAGCTCCGCTACACCTGGCTTTACCCCGAACACCCGGAGCATCGCCCCGCCCTCGGTCAGAGTGACACCGAGTTCGCACCCGCTGCCGCCTCGCTCGTGCAACTCAAACGCGAGGTGCTCGCCACCGGCGAGCCGCGCCACGGCGAAGTCTCCGTTCAGCTTCCCACGGGGCTCCGCCACTATTCGCTCTTCGTCACGCCGCGCCGCGATCACGCGACCGGCCGCATCGTCGGCGTGGCCGGCGCGGCCGTCGATATCACCGACCGCAAAAACGCCGAGCAGGCCCTCGAGCGCGCCCAACTCGACCTCCGCCGCGCCAACGCCGAACTCGAGTCCAAGGTCCGCGAACGCACCGAGTCCCTCCACGACCTCGTCAAACAGATGGAGGAGTTCACTTACAGCGTGTCGCACGACCTCCGCGCGCCGATCCGCGCCATCACCGGCTTCTCCGGCATGTTGCTCGAAGACCACGCGCACCGCCTCGATGCCGACGCGCAGAGCATCCTGCAGCGCATCGTCCGCAGCGGCGAGCGGCTCGACCGCCTGATCAGCGACCTCCTCGCCTTCAGCCGCATCGCCCGCCACGACGCCGACCTCGCCCCCGTCGACGCCGCCCGCATCCTCCGCGACCTCGTCAACGATCACCCCGCCCTCCAACCGCCCGCCGCGATCGTTTCCCTGCCGGCCTCGCTTCCGCCGGTGCTCGCCCACGACGCGCTCCTCCAACAGGCGCTCTCGAATCTTCTCACCAACGCCGCCAAATTCGTGCCGCCCGGCCGCACGCCGCGCATCGACGTCTCCGCCGAGACGCGCGGCGATCGTCTGCGAGTCTGGGTGCGCGACAACGGCATCGGCATCCGCCCCGACCTGCAGCCGCGCCTCTTCCGCATCTTCGAACGTCTCCACGGCCAGGCCTACGAAGGCACCGGCATCGGCCTCGCCACCGCCCGTCGCGCGCTCGAACGCCTCGGCGGCGGCATCGGCGTCGAATCCGATGGCGTGAACGGTTCGCAGTTCTGGATCGAGCTGCCGCTCGCGCCGGACTCCGCGGCGTCATCCGCCGGACCGGCATCGCCCGCCTGAAAACCGCCCGCGCCGGGCCACGCCCGGACGCCTCAACGCGCCGAGTAAACGATCTCGCCCCCGACGATCGTATGCAGGCAGCACGTCTTCAAAATCTCCGGCTCGGAAATCCGCATGATGTCGGCGGAAAGCACGGTGAGGTCCGCCCACTTGCCGACGGTGAGGCTGCCACGCTCCTCCTCCTCGAAAGCGGCGTAGGCCGCGCCGAGCGTCATGGCGTGCAGCGCTTGCTCGCGCGTGAGCCGTTCCTCGAGATGCCAGTCCTCGTTGGCAAAGCCGTCCAGCGAGCAGCGCGCGACGGCGGCGTAGAACTCGATCATCGGTTCGCCGCGCTCGACCGGCGCGTCGGAACCGGCCGCGAAGCGCGCACCGCTCTTCAACAGCGACTGCCACGCGTAGGCGCCGGCGAGCCGCTCGCGTCCCAGCCGTTTGGGCGCGAAGTAGAGATCGCCGATGGCATGGGACGGCTGCATCGACACGATGACGCCCAGCTGCGCGAAGCGCGGGATATCCGCCGGCGCGATGATCTGCGCGTGCTCGATGCGCCAACGCGGCAGCTTCACCGCGCGCTCGCCGGGCGGCACGGCAGCGAAGGCCTTTTCATACCAGTCGAGCATCGTGCGGTTGCCGCGATCGCCGATCGCGTGCGTCTCGACTTGAATGCCGCGTCGCAGAGCGGCTTGGAGAAACGGCACCAGCTTCGCCTCCTCCTGCATGAGCAAGCCGCTCGATTGCGGCGAATCGGCGTAGGGAGCCAGCAACGCCGCGCCGCGCGAGCCGAGCGCGCCGTCGATGTAGAGCTTCACGCCGCGCCGCGTGAAACGCCCGGAGCTTTCGCCGATCACCGGGCCGGCCGCGAGGAGCTTCTCACCGCTGCCGTCGGAGCCGCTGACGGCATCGTAGACGCGCAGCTTGACGCGCCCGTCCGCCACGAGCTTCCGCACGGTTTCGGATTCCTCGTAGCTGTTGCCGGCGATCTGGATTCCGGTCCAGCCGAGGCTCGCCTCGCGCTCGGCCCCGACGATGAGCTGGCGCTCCACTTCGGCGGGCGTCGCGGGCGGCACAAGACGCAGGACGAGCGCCATGGCGCGATCGACGAGCATGCCGGTCGGCTCGCCGGCGGCGTCGCGGAGAATCTCGCCGCCGGACGGATTGGGCGTGTCGCGCGTGACGCCGGCAAGCCGCAGCGCGACGGAATTTGCGACGACGGCGTGGCCGTCCGCGCGTTCGAGCACGACCGGGTGATCGGGTGAAACCGCGTCGAGTTGCTGGCGCGTGGGAAAAGCCGCCGGTTGCCAGTGCGTCTCGATCCAGCCGCGGCCGACGATCCAGCGTTTCGCCTCGGTGGCGGCGACGCGCTCGGCGAGCCGTCGCTGGAGATCAGGAATGCCGGCGGTGCCCTCGAGATTGAAAGAGAGTTCGCGCTCGCCGATGCCGGCGAGGTGCAGGTGCGCGTCGTTCAGGCCCGGGACGGCGGTGGCGCCGTGGAGATCGAGCACGCGTTTCGCGTCGGCGCGGAATTTGGCCGCGCCGTCGTCGTCGCCGACGTAAACGATGCGTCCGTCGCGCACGGCGAGGGCGGTGGCGTGCGGCTGCGCGGAATCGAGCGTGTGGAGGTTGCCGCGGACAATCAGGAGGTCGACCGGCTGGGCGCCGGCGATCGCGACGAGGGCGAAAAGGGCCAGGGGCAGGCGAAACATGCGCGCAGCACGGCGCAAGTTCGCGGGGTTGGCAAACTCCGAGCGACGATCAGGCGGCGGCGAGCGAGCGCACGCGCTCCTGGATGTTCTCGGCGGCGAGACCGACGGCCATGATCTGCCGCGGCGTCTGGGCGGTGAGCATGCCGAGGTAGTTCAGCGCGTCGTCGAGCGCGACGAGTTCCTTGTTGGTCTCGTCGATCTTGTGGCGGAAATCGGCGAACATCGTGCGCAGGTTCTCCGCCTCGGGGATGCGGGCCGCCTCGGTGAGGCCGCGGACCTGCGCCATCTGGATGCTCATGGCGACCTTGCTCAATTGCTCGCGCGACTCGGCGAGCAGCGCGGATTCGGTTTGCAGCTCCAGGATGGAGCGCGCGGCGGCGCGGGTGCGCTCGACGAACGCTTCCTCGAGGTCGAAGAGCATCGTGGATTTTTCGTTCGCGGTGCCGTGCGCGAGCTCGGCCTGGTAGGCGAGGATCATTTCCATCTGGAGGCGCGCGATGGCGATGTCGGCGTTGATGCTCTCCGTGGCGGAGGACGTGCGCGTGACGTGGCTGCGCAGCTCGTGGGTGCCGCGGCCGAGTTCCTGCGCGTAATGGTCGAGGAACGTCGCGACCACGCCGACCGTGCGGCCCTCGAGGCCGTGGCGTTGCGCGGTGATGTTCACGTTCAGCGCGTGCATGCGGAAGTCGTCGGCGACACCGAGGACCGAGCGGCCGGCATTCTGCAGCTGTTCGTGGAAGCGGATGAAGCGGTGCAGTTCCCCGTAGACCTCCGTGACCTGGCGGTAGACACGCAGGCCGTCGTCGTAGAGTTGCGCCACGGTGGCGGAGATGTTCTGGCCGTGGAGCGCCGACGGGAAGAGTCCGAGTTTGGCGGATTCGAGGCGCGAGTCGCGTTCGCACAGCTCCGCATTGAGCGCGACGTGCGAAAAGAGATCGTAGCTGGCGAAGCCGAGTGCCTGGAGTTCCTCCGCGAGCTGGGCACGGCTTTTTTCCATGGCTTCCTTCGGCGTGGCGCCGCCGGCGATCGCGACGCTCTCGGTGCGCGCGAGCTTTTCGTAGAGGCGCTCGACGACGGCGAAGGTCGGGCTCGTGGGTTTGAAACGGATGGAGAGGAACCGGCCGCCGCTGATCGGCACGATGACGGCGAACACCCAGTAAAAGGCGCCGTCCTTGGCCATGTTCTTCACGTAGCCGGCGAACGAGCGACCCGCCTTGAGATTCTCCCACACGAGCTGGAACGCCGCGCGTGGCATGTGCGGGTGGCGAATGATGCTGTGGGCGTGGCCGACCAGCTCCTCGGAGGTGAAGCCGCTGACGCGCGTGAAGACCTCGTTCCCATTCACGATGACGCCGCGGGCGTCGGTCGTGGAGAAGAACATTTCATTGAGTTTGAACTCCCGCGCGATGCCGAGCGGGGTGACAGGACGCACATTCATAGGGGACCGGCGTGCGGCGTGGCACGTCGCCACCTTTACTAACGGCACAAAGCGCTCACGCTGAAGGCCCGCCGCCGAAAATTCGCCGCCGGCGTCAGACCCCCACGGCGCGCGCGACCGCCGCGAGCAAGTCGCCGGCCGCGAACGGCTTCTTCAACAGCGCCGGCGCCTGTCCATCCGTGTCCTTCGTGGCCGCTTGCACCGCATCGAGGTCCATCAGGCCCGACATGAAAATCACCGGCAGGCCCGGTTCCTGCCGCCGGATGTCCGCCGCCGCGCGATCGCCGGTGAGCAAGGGCATCATGATGTCCATCAGCACGAGCGCGATCGCTCCGCGCCGTTCGGAGAAGATCACGAGCGCCTCGCGGCCGTTGCCCGCCTCGACGACCTCAAAGCCGGCATGCCGGAGCACACTGCTCGCGACTTCGCGCACGCTCGGCTCGTCGTCGCACACGAGCACCAGCCGGCCGCGACCCGCGACCGTGGCCAACGGAATCGGCGCGGCGGAGTCGACTTTTTCCGGCGCGATGGCCGGCAAGTAAACGCGGAATTCCGAACCGCCCCCGGGCGTCGAGTCGACTTCCACGATGCCACCGTGACTGCGAACGATCCCGAGCACGGTCGGCAACCCGAGCCCGGTGCCCTTGCCGCGCGGCTTCGTGGTGAAGAACGGCTCGAAAATCCGCTCGCGCACCGCGGGCGTCATGCCTTGTCCGGTATCGCGCACGCTGAGCACCACGTAGGCGCCGGGCGGCAGCTCGCCCGTGAAACCGTTGCGCCGCGTCGCGACTTGTTCAGCGCGCGCGCGCAGCGTCAGCGTGCCGCCCTGCGGCATGGCGTCGCGCGCGTTCACCGCGAGATTGAGCAACACTTGGTGGAGCTGCGTCGCGTCGCCGCGGACCATGGGCAAATCCTCCGCGACCTCGCGGTGCACCTCGATGTCCCTCGGAAACGTCTCCTGGATGATCAACGCCACTTCGCGCAGCAGGTCGCGCGGCCGCACCGGCGAGCGTTCGCCATCGATGCCGCGCGCGAAAGTCAGCACCTGCCGCACGACACCGCTGCCACGCCGCGCCGCGGACTCGATCACCTCGAGCACGCGCCGGTCGGCCGCATCGTGGATGCGCAGGCGCAGCAACTCGGTGCTGAGCAGGATCGGCGCGAGCACGTTGTTCAGGTCGTGCGCGATGCCGCCCGCCAGCAGGCCGATGCCCTCCATCCGCTGCGCGCGGAGCAGTTGCTGCTCCATCACCTTGCGCTCGGTGACGTCCTGTTTGATCGCGATGAAATGCGTGATGCCTTCGCCGCCGTGCGACACCGGCGCGATGATCATGTGCTCGTTGTATTCGGTGCCATCCTTGCGCCGGTTCACGAGTTCGCCGCTCCACACCTTGCCACTGCGGATGGTGTTCCACATCTGGGCGTAGAAGTCATCCCCGTGGCGGCCCGACTTCAGCAGGCGGGGATTCCCGCCGATCACCTCGTCCGCCGCGTAACCGGTGAGACGCGTGAAATGCTCGTTCACCCACTCGACGCGCCCCTGTTCATCGGTGATCACGATGCCGGAGGGCATGGCTTGAAGCGCCGTCTCCAGCAGCGTGAGCCGCTGGCTGGCGCGCCGCACCTCCGTGAGATCGGCGAAGGTCCCGATCATGCGCCGCGCCTCCCCCTCCGGCGTCCGCTCCACGACCTTGCCGCGACTCAACACCCAGCGGTAGCTGCCGTCGCGACAGCGGACCCGGTGCTCGGCATGCAACACCGCGGTGCGCCCGCACAGGCAATCGACGAGCCGCGCCCGCGTGCGCGGCAGATCGTCGGGGTGCACGTGCTGCTGCCATTCCTCGTAACGGCCACGAAACTCCTCCGGCGCATAGCCGAACATCCGCGCGAGTTGCGGCGAGAAAAACGCGTCACCCGTCGCGACGTTCCAGTCCCACACGCCGTCGCCGGCGCCTTCGAGGGCGAATTGCCAGCGCTGCTCGCTCTCGACCAGCGCCGCGGCCTGCCGCTCGGAACGCTGTCGCACCGCGATGACGTCCAGTCCGTGCGCCAGATCGGTCGCGAGTTGTTCGACCAGCAGCGCGACCTCGCGCGTGAAGAAACCGGATTCCTCGGCGTAGATGGCCAAGGCTCCCCGCGCGCCATCTCCCAGCCGGAGCGGCACCGCCATGATCGCCCCGAGCCGGTGCTCACGCGCGCGCGCGCGCCACGGCGTCATGGCCGGATCGAACTCGATATCCTGGCAGACGAAGCTCGTGCCCGCGCGCAGCGCCCGGCCCACCGGTCCGTGGGCTTCCGGTCGCGCCGGGTCGACCGAAACCACGATTCCGTCCACGTAGCCCGCCGCGAGTCCGACCGCCACTTCCGTGACGACCTGCTGCGTTCCCTCGTCGACCCAGCAGATCCAGGCGAGGCGCAGGCCGCCGCTCCCGATCAACGTCTCGCCAATGGCGCGGCACAGCGGCTCGCGCTCCCGCGCGGTGAGGGCGATCTCGTTGGCGCGCGCCAGCGCGGCGTAGATGCGATTGGCGCGCTGCACGGAGCGAGCGCCCTCGAGCGCGACGTGGTGCCGTTCCCGCTCAGCCGCGCGCACGCGGGCCTCCATCGACCGCGCGAGGCGGTAGAGCACCAAGCTGGTGATGATGACGAACAGGCCGCCCTTCCCCATGTTGAGGGCGAGCGCGCGCAGTGTTTCGTGGCCGCGCACAGCTACGATCGCGTCGGAAACGACGACCCACCCGCCCGCGAGGAGTGCATAGGCGAGCGTCAGTTGAATCGGTGCGGGCAACTTTTCTCGGAACATCGGCAGCGTCGAATGGCCCGTCGACGGCGCGAAGCTACGGTCCCGCGACCGTCACACAATCTTTCTATTCGCGCCTTGGCCGGATTTCGCGGCGCAGGCAGCGGAGTCTTTTTCCGTCACACACTCTAGGAATGGTGGACGCTACTGGACTCGAACCAGTGACCCCGTGCGTGTGAAGCACGTGCTCTAACCAACTGAGCTAAGCGTCCGAAAAAACCGGACGGGCACGGTTGCGGACCGTTTTTCGGAAATCAAACTTTCTTTTCCGCTTCGACCGACACGGAGGCTTCATCCGCGACACGCAACGCCTTGAACAATTCCTCCTCCCCGAACGGCTTCGGCAAAAAGACCGCAACGCCCAGATCGGCCAGGGAAAGCGCCTCGCCGCCGTCTCCCTTTTCGTCGGCGTAGCCGGAGGAGCACACGATCTTCAGATTCGGCGCCAGCGCCCGCAGCTCCTGGATCAAGGCCGCACCACGCATGCGCGGCATCACCAGGTCGACGATCGCGAATTGGTAGGCGGCCGGCAGCAGTCGGAAGATCTGCAACGCCTCGACCCCGTCCGCCGCGGTCACGACTTGGAAACCGCGCCGGCGGAGGAGTTGGTCGAGGACGGTGCGGATCGGCTCTTCGTCATCGACCACGAGCACGCGGCGGCCCGCGCCGGACGGAACGACCGGCACCGAAGGCTCAGCCACCGCGGCGGCATCGACAGTCACCGCGGGCAACAACACGCGGAACGTCGTGCCGCGACCCAGCGCGGTATCGACCTCGACCGTGCCTTCGTGGCTGCGCACGAGTCCGTAAACCGTCGACAACCCGAGACCGGTGCCCTTGCCGCGCGGCTTCGTGGTGAAGAACGGCTCGAACATGTGCTCGAGCACTTCGTCGGGAATCCCGGTGCCGGTGTCGGTCACCGCCAGCTCCACGTAGGCGCCGGGCGCGATGCGGGAGAGCGCAGCCGCGCGGGTCGCGTCCACTTGCGTCAACCGCGCGCTGAACACTAGGCGTCCTCCCCGCGGCATCGCGTCACGCGCATTCACCGCCAGATTGAGCAGCACTTGGTGCAACTGCGTGATGTCGCCCCGGATCGCCGGCAGATCGCGGCCGGCGTCGACCGACACCTCGATGATGCGCGGGAAGGTCTCCTGCGCGAGCTGCGCGACTTCCTTCAGCAGATACCGCGGCTGCACGACCGTGCGCTCGCCCTCGACGCCCCGCGCGAAGGTCAGCACCTGCTTCACGATGTTGGCGCCGCGCTGCGCGGCCTGCGCGACGAGATTGAGGCGCGCGACCGTGGCCGGAGGCAGTTGCCGCTCGGCGCGCAGCAGCTCGATGGAAAGCACGATCGGGGTCAGCACGTTGTTCAGGTCGTGCGCGATGCCGCTCGCGAGCATGCCGACGCTCTCCAGCCGCTGTGACCGCGCCAGCTGCTGTTCGAGGCGGCGCTCGTTCGTGATGTCGTCCTTCACCGCGACGAAGTTGGTGATCGCGCCCGCGCTGTTGCGCACCGGCGCGATGGTCATGCGCTCGAAGTAGACGGTGCCGTCCTTGCGTCGGTTCTGCACGTCGCCCGACCACACTTCGCCGCGCAGGATCGTCTCCCACATCCGGCGATAGAAGACGTCGTCGTGCTGACCGGAGCGGAGCATGCGGGGATTCTGCCCTTGGGCTTCCGCGAGCGAATAGCCGGTCAGATTCGTGAACGCCGGGTTGACCCACTCGATCGCACCCGCGGCGTTGGTCACCACGATGCCGGCGGGCGTCGCCTGCAGCGCGGCGTGCAGGAGCTGGAGTTCCCGGTGTGCCCGCTGGCGCTCCGTGATGTCACGCGCCACGACGACAACGGAGCGACGTCCGTTGTGGGTCAGGCCGTTGAGCGTGATCTCGGTTTCGACATGCGATCCGTCCGGCCGCTGCAACCGCCATTCGAACGCCGGCACGCGCTCGCGCCACATTCGCTCAAGGATGGCGTTCGCCTTGGGCAGCGACTCCGCGCCGTCCGGCTGGTGGGTCGGGAAGAATTCCGCCAGGCGCCGGCCGAGCAGATTCTCCCGCTTCGTCTGCAACAGCTCAACCGCGCGCGAGTTGGCGCTGGCGACGGCGAACTGCTCGTCCGTGGTGAAGATCGCGTCGTTCGCACTGTGGAAAATGGCGCGGAACCGCTCCTCGCTTTCCTCGATCGCCTGCGCGACGCGCTGCCGGGCCGTCACGTCGTGCGCCACCACGACGCGCGCCGGCCGGCCTTCCCAGACGATCGCATGCGCCAGGATGTCGACCCAGATGATCTCGCCGTTCGCGCGCAAGTGCCGCCACGGCCCCGAGGCCTGCACCTTGCGACGAGGTTTCCCGAGATGATCCAGCAGCAGTGGCACATCTTGCGGTGGCCGCAGCGCGGCGATGTTCATCCCGACAAACTGCTCGCGCGGATAGCCGTAGTGGGCGACCGCGCAATCGTTCACCGCGAGGATGTGCATCGTCTCCGCGTCGAAGATCCACATCGGATTCGGGCTCTGCTCGAACAACGCCTGGTAACGCACCGCCTGCTCGGCCAATTGCTGCCTCAGCTCTGAACGTGCCGTGATGTCGTGGTGCGTGCCGATCATCCGCAACGGCCGCCCTTCCGCGTCGCGCTCCACCACCACGCCGCGATCGAGCACCCACGCGTAGGAGCCGTCCTTGCGGCGGAGGCGGTGCTCCGAGTGGTAGGCCGCAGTCTCCCCGGCAAGATGTCGCTCGAGCTCCGCGCGCACCGCCGGCAGATCGTCCGGGTGGACTCGCGCTTCCCATTCGGAAACGTGCGAGCGAAATTCTCCCGGCGCGTAGCCGAGCATCCGCTCCAACGCCGGCGAGAAATACACTTCGGACGTCTGGACGCTCCAGTCCCACAGTCCGTCTCCCACCCCGTCGAGCGCCTGCCGCCACCGCGCCTCCTGCCGGATGTATTGTGCTTCCGCCGCGGCGAGTCGCGCGGTGAGACGCTTCAGCAGCAGAAAAAGCAAAGCTGTCGTCACGCCCACGAACGCGATGCCCTTCGCCGTATCCCATCCAAAATGCAATCCCCGCGCGCCCGTCCGCGCGTCGAGCCACAAATCCGAGAACACGATCCAGCCCGTCGCCAGCAGGCCATAAGCTGCAGCGTAACGCCAGGGCACGATCGAGGACAGCCAGTTCACCAAGTGAAGACTCTACGACATCGCCGCGCCACCCGCCTGCGCAGCAATTGCGCGACCGCGAGCGGCGATTGCGCGTCCGCGGGAAGAAATCCCGCGCCAAGAAACGCGCAGCAATTCTCTTACACCTCCACCGCCACCGCGCCGATAAACAGGTCGACGACACCCCCCGAGCCGTCGGAGTCCCAAGTCATGTCCGTTACGTTCACGATCTCGCGGCGGGTGAGCGCAGGCTTCACCCTCCTCCTCGTCATCACGCTTCTGCTCGGAGCGTTCTCTGCCTGGTGGATGAATTCCGCCTCCAGCAACGCTCAATTCCTGAGCCGGGCCATCGCCCCCGAAGCGGACGTTTCCGCCCGGCTCGCCCAAGCCTCCGCCCAAACGCAGCTCACCGTCCGCACCTACGGTCTCACCGGTGACGTCGCGCAACTCGAACTCGCGAAGAAAAATCTCGCCGAGGTCGACCAAGCGCTCGCCGCGTGTCGCAAACTCTCGCAGGCCGAGCCGACGCTCAAGACACTCGCCGACGGGATCGCGAAGGCCGACGCCGTCCTCGCCGCCTACCGCGAGGGATTCGAGCTGACCCGCGCCAATCTCTCCGAGCTCGCCCGCATCCGCGGCGAACTCGACACCAGCGCCCGCGAATTCGTCGCGAAGCTCGAAGCCTACATCGAGAACCAGGACAAGATCCTCGCCGAGGAAATCGCCAGCGGCCTCGCCGCGGAAAAGCTCAACGAGCGGCGCCAGAAAATCGCCACCGCCAACGACATTGTCGACCTCGGCAATTCCGTCCGCATCGCGAACTTCAAATCGCAGGCGCTCCGCGATCCCGCGTTTATCGAGCAGGCCCTGCCCGCTTTCGAGCGCATCGACCAGCAAACGGCCAGCCTGCTCAAAGTCACCCGCCAGGAAGTGAACATCGCCCAGCTGCGCAGCGTCGAAGCCTCCGCCCGCGACTACCGCGCCGGCGTCGAGCACATCGTCGCCAACTTCAAGGAAGCGAAGGCGATCATGGAGCGCCGCTCGAAAGCCGCCGCCGAACTCGACGACGTCATCGGCAGCGTCCTCGATGGCTCGATCCAGCGCACCAGCGAGGAAGCGAACCTTGCCTCCACCACTCTCGGGCACACCACGACGCTGGTCCTCGTCGGCGTCCTCATCGCACTCCTCGTCGGACCCGTCACCGCGTGGCTGATCGTCCGCGCGCTGAACCGCACCCTGCGCGACACCTCCATCGGCCTGACCCAAGGCGCCGTGCAGATCGCCTCCGCGTCGAGCCAGGTCTCGTCCACCAGCCAGAGCCTCGCCCAAGGCGCCAGCGAGCAAGCCGCCTCCCTCGAGGAAATCAGCTCCTCGCTCGAGGAACTCTCCAGCACCACCAAGCACAACGCCGCCAACGCCAGCGCCGCCAAGACCGCCGCCGACGGCGCCCGCGCCACCGCCGAACACGGCGCCGAGGAAATGGCGAAGATGGAGCAAGCCATGGCCGGCATCCGCCAGTCCTCCGCCGACATTTCGAAAATCATCAAGACCATCGACGAGATCGCGTTTCAGACCAACATCCTCGCGCTGAACGCCGCCGTCGAAGCCGCCCGCGCCGGCGAGGCCGGCGCCGGTTTCGCCGTCGTCGCCGACGAAGTCCGCACGCTCGCCCAGCGTTGCGCCGTCGCCGCCAAGGAGACCAACGAGAAGATCACCGACGCCACCCAGCGCAGCGAGCAGGGCGCCGTCCTCTCCTCCAGCGTCACGCAAAGCCTCCAGGAAATCGTCGGAAAGTCGCGCGAAGTCGACCGCCTCGTCGCCGAAGTCGCCACCGCCTCCCGCGAACAAAGCGCCGGCCTCGAACAGGTGAACACCGCCGTCACGCAAATGGACAAGGTCACCCAATCCAACGCCGCCAGCGCCGAGGAAGCCGCCAGCGCCGCCGAAGAACTCAACGCGCAATCGCACGAGCTCCGCCACGCCGCCGAAGGCCTCGCCGCACTCGTCGGACTCACAACCCACGACGACGAACCCGTTCGCCCGGCCACCATGGCGACGCGGCCCGCCGCCAAGTCGACCGCCACCGCGAAAGCCACGGCGCGGAAGTCCAAGACGCCCGAGCCGGAGCCCGCCGACCTTCATTTTCGCTGATCAGGGGTGTTCAGCGACTGCGCCGCCGGTGCCCGCACGGGACCGGCGGCAAATATTTTCTCACTTCCCGTCGGAGAGCCGGGCCGCGAAAAAACCCGACACCACCGTCCAGGCCTCCGCGCTTTCGGGCAGCGCCGGATTCGCGAAGAAACAGTGACCCAGCCCGTCCCACACGTGCAGCCGGGCATCGACACCGACGCGCGTCAGCCGCCGGTGCGTATCCGCCGCCGCGCTCAACTCCGGCGCGCGCGTCGCCGTGAGCAACAGCGTCGGCGGAAAACGGCGCAGCGCCTCGTCCGACGCGATGGGCGAAAGCAACGGATCGTCGAACTTCGCGCCACCGTAGTAGAAACCTTCGTCGAGCGACGGCGGCGTGCTCAACTCGCGCAACGGCTTCTGCCACGACCAGCTGTCGCCGCCCCACTGCGCGTCCGCCGACGCGCCCATGATGGCGATGCCACCGGGCACCGGCAGCTCGTGTCGCTGAAACCACACCAGCGCCTGCGCCGCGAGCAAGCCGCCCGCCGAACAACCGTAGAGGCCGATCTCCGCCGCCCGATGATCGCGCAAAAGCGCGCGATAGGCACGCGCCACATCCTCGCTGGCCGCGGGAAATTTCGCCTCGGGCGCCTGCCGGTAGTCCATCGTGAACACATCGAAACCCGTCGCCGCCGCGACCGGGATCGATTCCGCCAAACCCATGCCCGCCGCACTGCCCACGAGGAATCCACCCGACGGCAGGTTCAACAGAACGGCGCGGCTCGCCTTGCCGTCGGCGCGTTGCTTCACCGCCGGACGCACCCAAAACCCGTGGACGCCGTCGAGTTCCGCTTCAACGAACGTGACCCCACTGCGCGCCGCGAGCGCCTCGGCGGCGCGCAGTCCGTCGCGTGCGATGGCGGCGCGCAAGGGCGTGATTTCGCCGTTTCGGATCTGCTGCTCGACGCTGGTAGTCTCCGGCCCGAGTCCGTCGCGCAATGTCCGTCGCGCCTCCGCGCTGAGATAGGGCGAGGGCGGCAACGTGTAGGATGGCACGCGGATGTTCTGCCCGTTGTCCTCTGCGCCGGCTCCGGCGCTCGCGTCCGCCGCGCACGCGAGCGCGAACCAGAATCCCAAACGACAGAACGGCGACGGAAAAGCGAAAGGACGGAAGGCCATCGGAAAGGGGGATGTGAACGCGGCATGCTGATCGCATTCGCGGAGCCGGCAAGCGCGGCCTTCCGCGCGATCCTCACTTCCGCGTCTTCACCGGCCGCGTCCGCGCCGGGAACAGCGTGCCGCAAATCTCGCACACCGTGCCGTCGCAGCCGTGCGCCGTGCAGTGATCGCGGCCGTAGTAGATGATCCGCAGGTGCAGCGGATTCCACTCCTCGCGCGGAAACAGCTTTTTCAAATCGCGCTCCGTTTGCTCGACGTTCGCGCCGCTCGTGAGTTTCCAACGCTGCGCGAGCCGATGGATGTGCGTGTCGACCGGGAACGCCGGCACGCCGAACGCCTGGCTCATCACCACCGACGCCGTCTTGTGTCCCACGCCGGGCAATTCCTCCAGCTCCTCGAAGGTCCGCGGCACTTCGCCGCCGTGTCGCTCGATCAACAATCGCGACAGCCCGCTGATCGCCTTCGCCTTCCGCGGCGAGAGCCCGCACGGCCGGATGATCTCCTGAATTTTCGCCACCGGCACGTGCTGCATCGCCGCCGGATTGTCGGCGACGCGCCACAAGTGCGGCGTCACCTCGTTGACGCGCTTGTCGGTGCACTGCGCCGAAAGCAGCACGGCGACGAGCAGCGTGTAGGCGTCGCGATGCTCGAGCGGGATCGGCGGCGCGGGATAGAGCTCCGCCAAACGCCCCGCGACGTAATCGGCGCGCGCCTGCTTCGAGGAAAAATCCCGTCCGCTCGCGCGGCCCGCGTGCCCGCCGCTCATTTCGCCTCCGCCGGCGGCGTGAACTTGAACGGCAGCTCCGCCTTGCTCTCCACCGCGACGCCGGCCTTCACCGGCGGCAGGAAGCGCCACAGCCGCACCGCCGCGAGCGCGGACTCGCCGAATTCCGGCGCCGTCGCCGAAGCGACCTCCGCGCTGAGCACCAGGCCCGTGCGCGTCACGCGGAAGCGCACGACGGCCTCGCCCTGGATCTTGCTCTTGAAGAAAGCCCGGGGGTATTCCGGCGCCGGCCCGATGAACGGCCGCAGCGGCGCGTCGGTCACGCCTTCGAGTCGGCGGCTCACCATCCGATCGAGCACCTGATCGCGGAACAACGGCGGCTGCTCCGAGTGCAACAGCTCGCCGCCCTCGGAAAACAAGTGCAGCTGGAAGTGCCCCTCGCCCAGCTTGAAGCTCACCGGCACGTAAACCTGCACGGGGCGCGGGACGCGCGGCTCGAGTTGGCCGACCTCGTAGTAGAAGATGTATTTCCCCGCCTCGAGCTGCAGCTCGAGCACGAAGAACACGTCCTTGAGCTGGAACGGCGACTCGAACGTCGCGTGGAATTCGAACTGGTTGTTGATGTCGCCGCTGCCGCCATTGCTGTGGAGCGTCAGGTAGGTGCTCCGCGCCTGCACGTTGCGGACCGAGACGAAGAACGGGAGGAACTCCTTCGCGTCGAGCAGCCCCGCCTTCGCGCCGCGCGAAGCCTTGATCCGCTTGCCCTCAACCTCGATCTGCGGAATGCCGTCGCGCACCGCGCGCACGACCGCGATCTTGCCCTTGTGCTCCACGCACAGCAATTGCTGCGCTGGAGCGGTGATGCCGGTCAGCGCCGCCAGCGCGACGATGAACGTCCTGATGTTCTTCTTCACGCATACCGGTGTAGCGCGGCGCTTTTTGCCGGGCAAGCTGCAGAACAAGCGGCACGGCACACGTCCACTCCGATCCCGCGGCGACGCGCGATCCGGCGGCGACGGGCGGCACGCTTCGCTCCGCGCGCCCAGCGCGATTCAAGCGTGCCCGGACATCGGCGCCGCCCGGCGGCGCCACGCGACCCAACCGAGCATCGCGAGCCCAGCCAACGCGGCGGCGGCGGCGGGCTCGGGCACGGCGGACACGGCGCTGAGCTGACCAGCCGTCAGCGCCAGCGTGGCGGTGCCGAGGAACTCGCCGCCTCCGAGGCGCCATGACGTGACGTTCGCGAAATCGAAACCGCCGCTCGGAGTGAGGGCGGCCTGCACGGTGGCGAGGTTCGCACTGTCGAAGCTCGAGACGAGGAACGTGCCCGTGGCGCTCTCGCCGTGGCTGTCGAGGAGCGTGATCGAGAAGCTCGAGGCGGTGTTGGTGCCGGCATCGATCTGCGCGGTGAAGGCGAGCGCATCGTAGCCCGCGAGATTCCACGCGCCGGTGAACTCGGCGCCCATGGTGTCGTCGGTGCTGCCGACGAACGAATATACTCCGACCCCCGGCGTGCCGCTCCAATCGCCCAGGAACGTGGGCTGGGCGGCGGAAAAATCGTCGAGCGACACTTGGGCGAGTGCCGGGGCAACGAGGCCGAGGAAAGCGAGGATCGCGAAAAGAGCGCGGTTGTTCATGGATCAGTAAGGAAGCGGAAGGACGAATTCGGTGGTGCCGGCGGCAGCGCCGGGGCGTTGGATGAGGATCAGCGAGCCGGCGGGAACGGGGACGGAGTTGCTGACCGCGCCTCCGGAGAGCGCGATCCAGTTGCTGCCGTTGTAGACGTAGCCGGCCCAGGCGGTGCCGTTGTGGAGGTAGACAGCGTCGGCGGTGGTGGTGGTGCCGGAGCGCCAGCCACCAAGCCGGGTCTGGAACGCGAGGGCACCGAGCGTGGTGTCGGTCGGGAAGCCATGCGTGAGCGTGGTGGCGCCGGCGTTGGCCACGGGCTGGCGGTAGGCGGTGCCGAGGACGCGACCGGTGGCGGTCACGGTCTTCGCGGCGCCGCGGCGCAGGAGTGCAAAGCCGGAGCCGGGACGCAGCGTGGTGTCGTCGGCGTTCGCGGTGGCGGTGGAACGGCGCCAGCAACCGAGACCCGTATCGTAGAAATACGTGAGCGCGGTGCCGCCGGTGCGAATCTGGACGTTGTCGGCGTTCGCGGCGGTGGTGCCGCCCTGGAGCGTCGCGGCGCCGAAGAGCGTGCCGAGGGTGTCGAGCGCGACGAGTTCGAAGGTGTCGCCGACAGCCACGCCGAGCGCGTTGAGGTCGGCGTTCTTGAGCGTGAGCGTCGTGGCGGTGTTGCCGGCGATGTCGACGAGTTTGCCGGCGGCGTTGCCGCTGGTGAAACGCACGGCCCACGGCGCGGCGGGGGCGGCGAGCACGCCGGGGCTCCAGCCGCCGGAGGAGTGCGAGAGGGTCGTGGCGGTGAACGCGGCGATCTTGCCGCCCTTGATGCCACTGATCGGGCCGGACGCGTCGTCGAGCGGAATGCCGAAGGCGAGCGTGCCGCCGTTCGTAAGCGCGAAGTTCATGTAGCCGACGGGGACGGTCGCGGTGCCGCCAACGAGCAGACGGAAGAACTCCCGCGTCTGCGTGGCGGGCACCGACGCGACACGCGTCTCGGTGCTGGCGTTCGAGGATTCGATCGTCGTGGAGATGGTCGTCCACGTCGCCAGGTCGGTGGATTTCTGGACGATGGAGACGAGGTCGGTCGTCGCGACGGGGCGAGTGTAGCGGAAGACGAAGTTGCCGCCCTCGGACGTGCCGGTGGGAAGGACGGCGGAGCCGGCGACGGTCGGATCGGTTCCCAGGGCATATTCGAGGAGATTGGCGATGCCGTCGCCGTCCGGATCGGCGGCATCGGCGGCGGTGCCGGTGCTCGCGGTCACGCCGAAGTAGGTGTTGCGCCAGTTTTGCTGGACCGTGAGCACGGAGACGGCGGCGGCGGTGCTGGTGGCGGAGCCGCCAGAGTTGGTGACGACAACGTCGTAATCGCCGGCGTCGGCGAGCGTGACGCTGGAGAGAGTCAGCGACGCGGTGGCGGCGGTGGCATTGCCGGAGATGGGCTGGCCGCCCTTGCGCCACTGGTAAGTCAAGGCGTTGCCGGTGGCGGTGACAGTTAACGTGGCGCTCGCACCAACGGTGACATTGCGCGAGTTCGGCGAAAGCGTGATCGTGGGCGCGAGATCGGGCGTGCTGAAGCTGAAGTCGTCGATCGCGAGCGCGTGGTCGTTGCCGGAGTCGTTCGCGTCGGTCCAGCGGAGGACGAGCGTCTGGCCGGCGCCCCACGTGAGTCCGGTCACGGTGGCGCTGATCGCGGTGCGGTTGGCGTTGGCATTGCCGTCGAGCGCCGCGGCGGTGCTGCCGACGGTGGGCGAGGTGAACTTGAGCGCGGACGCGACGGTGAAGGTGCCGGCGTTGATGCTGGTGGCACCGACGCCGTATTCGAACGCCAGGTCCTGCGCGGCGGTGTTGCCGCCGTTGCGCCATTGTTCGCCGATGTAGCTGAGCGTGAATTGCGAGATCGCGCGGCCGGTGGTGTTCACCAGCACCAAGCCGAAGCGGGAGATGGTGCTGTTGCTCGAGATGGTGCCGAGCGCGCGATCGGAGACGGGATTGGCGCCGGCGACGCCGAAGGAATAAGCGCTGCCGGTGGTGCTGGTGCCGGTGCTGATGTTGAACAACGCATTCGCGCCGGTGCCGCCGAATTTCGCGAGGTGCCAGCCGCCGAGATCCATGGCGTTGAACGGCGCGCTGTCGAAGGCGTGCGGCCCCGCGCCGGTGAGCGTAAACGTGCCGCTGCCGGGCAGGGTGTCGAAATTCTGGGTATAGGAACCGCCGGCGTAGGCGACCTGGCCGGGGAGAATGGTCTTCAGCGTGAGCGCCGCGGCCGCGCTGGTGGGCAGGCCGATGCCGTTGCTGACCGTGACGGTGTAGCTGCCGAGGTCGGCATTGCTGACGTTGCCGACGCTCAGCGTGGCGGTGGCCGCGCCGGAGATGTTGCCACCGTCGGTGAGCGTGACGCCGTCCTTGCTCCACTGGTAGGTGAACGGCGTGGTGCCGCGCGCGGCGACGGTGAGCGTGGCGGTGCCGCCGGCGATCACGCTGGTGGCGGCAGGCGGCGTGACGATCGTCGGCGCCGCGGCGTTGACCTGCAGGGCGACGGCGACGCTCGTGGCGGAGTTCACGGAGTTGGTGACGACGACGTCGTAGAGGGCCGCGTCGGCGGACTGGACGTTCGTGAGCGTGAGCGTGGCGGAGGTGGCGCCGGAAACGTTGCCGCCATTGGAGAGCGGTTGCGTGTTTTTCCGCCACTGGTGGCCGAGCGTCGCCGAGCCGCTGGCGACGACGTTGAAGATCGCGGTGGTGCCCGCGGAGACCGTCTGTGCCGTCGGCGCAGTCGTGATCGATGGCGGGATGCCGGTGATGTCGAGCACCGCGGCGCTGCTGGTCGTCGAGCCGACGTTGTTGGTCACCGTCACGGTGTAGCTGCCGGTGTCGGTGGTCTGGACGGGATTGAACGTCAGCGAAGTGCCGGTGGCGCCGGGGATTTCCACGTCGTCCTTGGACCACTGGTAACTGAGCGGGGCATCGCCGGTGGCGGTGACGGAGAAGGTCACCGCGCCGCCGAGCGCGACGGTTTGCGAAGCCGGATGCGTCGCGATAACGGGCATGCCGCTGACGGTCTGGCCGTCGACTTTGGTGCGAAGGACGTTGGCCGTCGCCGAGGGTAGCGCGGTGAGGAACGTGAAGCCGGTGTCGGCCTCGATCTGCGCGATAGAGGTGACGTAGTTCGTCCAAGGATCGCTGCGGACGCCGGCGATGTTGGGAATTCTGATCGCGATCACACGCGTCGAGGAAGTGACGCGATCAATGGCCATTCCCGAACCCGTGGGCACGACGAGGACGATCTTCCAGACGTAACCGGGAATCCCCACCCCGCTGGCGATGGTGGAGCCGGTGAAGCCGCTGCCGCCACAGGTGATCAACAGTTCGTTACCCTGCGAGGCGAGCGTGCGGCAGTAGGTTTCAAAATTGGCCCACACGCCCTGATTGTTGTCCGGTGTCTGCGGGACCATGTTGGTCATGTAGAAAACGATCTTGTTGTTAGCCGCATCGATCGTGCGGTCCGCCGAGGGACACATGTGGCCGCGATCATAGCCGGAGCCGGAATAGTCGCCGGTGCCAACGACCGTGAAGCTGGCGGGCAGGTCGGGATCGACGGCGAAATTCGAACGCCCGCTTCCACCCACATCCTCGGTCGTGAGATCCCAGCTGACCCAGTTCGGCACGCGGCGAGTGTCGTTGTAATCCATCGCGTATTGATCGCGCTGGATCAGGTAATGGACGTGATCGCTCGTGGTGCCGGTCGCGTTGCTCGGGTTGCCGAGCTGCATTTGGTAGGCGACACCAATCTTCGCCTGCCCGGCGAGGGCGGAGAACCAAAGCGACGCGACCAGCGCCAGTGCGATCTGGGCGGCGGAACGGAGAGAGCGGAGGATCAACATGAGAGGAAAAGGAACTCGGAGGATTGCTTGCAGGACCAGTTTGGTGCCACGGCACGCTCAGCGGCGGGCAAAACGGCGGCGGACAATTGCGCCGACCAGCGCCAATCCGCCGAAAATCGCGGCATAGGTGGACGGCTCTGGGACGGCGGAGAGACTCGAGTAACCAAGATAGTTGTCGGTGCCGGCGACCGCGGCGTCGACGGTGGCGTTCGACACTTGCGTCCAGACCGACGAGTAGCTGGCGACGCTGGTGCCGGCGGTCAGATTGTAGCCCGCCGCGAGGGAGGTGCGAACGAAGGCGCGGTCGGCCCCCTCGTTGCCCGCGTTCGTGAAGCTCAGGGCATCGACGATTCGCGAGGTCGAGTAGCTCGCCTGATCGTTCCAGAGCACCAAGCTGTCGTTGCCGTTGAAGGCGGCGACGCCGGTCGTCGTGACATTGGCCGAGGAGGAGGCCCGCGGCAGCACCGCGCTGGAGTGGGCGATGAGAAACGAGCTTCCGGACGCGAGCGTGCCGATCAGCGCGAGGTTGGACGACGAGGTGGAACCGGACTTCCAGTTCTCGGCCGCCGCGTTCGAGTAGAGAGAAACAGTGTAGGCACTGAGATCGACGCTGGCGGCACCGACATTGGTGATTTCGAGCCACTTGTTGTTGCTCGCCCCCTCGTAGTATTGCGTGAAGACCAGCTGCGCGTGCAAGGTGCTGGCGAGCAGCGTGAGCAATCCGCCGAACTTGACGGCGAGATAAGAAAGACGGTTGAGATACATGGGAGACGAAGGCTGCGAGGCGCGCACCGCGTCGATCAATCCGCCCAGGTTACGAAGGCGTTGAGATCACGTGACGAATCTGAGCGCCGCAAACGCCCGTCGAGCAGCGCCGCTTTCGCCCCACGTATGGTCCTTAATGCCCGCGCGCCGCTCCAAATCTCTGTTGCGGGCCGCTCGGACCGGGTCCTAGGTTCGCGCATGGCATTGTCCCGCGAATCCCTCGCCCCGCTCGACACCTTTGAACGCCGCCACACCGGCTCTCCCACCGCCGAAGTCGCCGAAATGCTGCGCACGGTCGGCTACGAGTCGGTCGACGCCCTCGCCGACGCCGCCGTCCCGGCCAAGATCCGCCTGAAGCGCCCGCTGCGCCTGCCCGCCGCCACGGGCGAGCGCGAGGCCCTCGCCGAGCTCCGCGCGATCGCCGCGAAGAACAAGGTCTACCGCTCGTTCATCGGCCTCGGCTACTACGACACCGCCACGCCCGGCGTCATCCAGCGCAACATCCTCGAAAACCCCGCCTGGTATACCGCCTACACGCCGTATCAGGCCGAGATTTCCCAAGGCCGCCTCGAGGCGCTGCTGAATTACCAGACGCTCGTCACCGACCTCACCGGCCTCGAAATCGCCAACGCCTCCATGCTCGACGAAGGCACCGCCGCCGCCGAAGCCATGATGCTCGCCCACCGCGTGAAGCTCGGCGAAGCCGCCGGCGCCTCGACGTTCTTCGTCTCCGAACGCTGCCACCCGCAGACGATCGACATCGTCCGCACCCGCGCCAAGCCGCTCAACGTCACCGTCGTCGTCGGCAATCACGCGACCTTCGACTTCGCGGCGGGCAACGTCTTCGGCGTCCTCGTCCAATACCCGGACACCACCGGCAGCATCGTCGACTTCACCGCGTTCTTCGAGAAAGCCCACGCCGCCGGCGCGCTCTGCGTCGTCGCGACCGACCTCCTCGCGCTCACGTTGTTGAAAGCCCCCGGCCAATTCGGCGCCGACGTCGCCGTCGGCTCCGCGCAGCGCTTCGGCGTGCCGATGGGCTTCGGCGGACCGCACGCCGGCTTCCTCGCCACCAAGGACGCCTACAAGCGCCAGATGCCCGGCCGCCTCGTCGGCGTCTCCAAGGACGCCCAAGGCAACCCCGGCCTGCGCCTCGCCCTCGGCACGCGCGAGCAGCACATCCGCCGCGACAAGGCCACGTCCAACATCTGCACCGCGCAAGTCCTCCTCGCCGTCATGGCGTCGATGTATGCCGTCTATCACGGCCCAGAGGGCCTGAAGAAAATCGCCCAGCGCACGCGTTGCCTCACGCGACTCCTCGCCGACGCCCTCAAGACCACGCACGCCATCATCAACAGCGATCCGGTCTTCGACACGCTGACCGTCTCCGGCGTCAACGCCGCCGCGCTCCACGCCGCCGCCGACTCCGAGAAAATCAACCTCCGCCGCGTCGACGACACCACCGTCGGCATCTCCCTCGACGAGACCACCACCCTCGCGGAAGTCGAAACGCTCGCCGGCCTCTTCGGCGCCACGCTCAACCTCGAGGTCGAGCCCATCGGCTACGCGCCCACGCTCGCCCGCACCACGCCGTTCCTCACCGCCAAGGTGTTCAACAGCTACCACACCGAGCACGAGATGCTGCGCTACATCAAGCGCCTCGAGCTGAAGGACCTCTCGCTCGTCCACTCGATGATCTCGCTCGGCTCGTGCACGATGAAGCTCAACGCCACCGCCGAGATGTTCCCGGTCACGTGGCCCGAGTTCGGCCGCCTGCATCCGTTCGCGCCCGCCGAGCAATCGAAGGGCTACGCGAAGATGTTCAAGGATCTCGATAAATGGCTCAGCGAAATCACCGGCTTCGCCCAGGTCTCGCTCCAGCCCAACGCCGGCTCGCAGGGCGAATACGCCGGCCTCCTCGTCATCCGCGCCTACCACGAGTCGCGCGGCGAAGGTCACCGTAACATCTGCCTCATCCCGACGAGCGCGCACGGCACCAATCCCGCCAGCGCCGCCATGTGCGGCATGACGGTCGTCCCCGTCGCTTGCGACGCGTCCGGCAACATCGACGTCGCCGACCTGAAGGCGAAGGTCGAGCAACACGCCGCGAATCTCTCCGCCCTCATGGTCACCTACCCGTCGACCCACGGCGTGTTCGAGACTGCGATCCGCGACATCTGCAAGATCGTCCACGCCGCCGGCGGCCAGGTCTACATGGACGGCGCGAACATGAACGCCCAAGTCGGCCTCACCTCGCCCGGCTTCATCGGCGCCGACGTCTGCCACCTGAATCTCCACAAGACGTTCTGCATCCCGCACGGCGGCGGCGGCCCCGGCATGGGCCCGATCGGCGTCGCGAAACACCTCGTGCCGTTCCTCCCCGGCCACGTCTTTTCAGGCTCTCAGCTCTCAGCTCTCAGCTCTCAGCTCGGCGGCGCGGTCAGCGCGGCGCCGTTTGGCTCCGCCAGCATCCTCGTCATTTCGTGGATGTATATCCGCATGATGGGCGCCGACGGCCTGACGCGCGCCACGAAGTTCGCCATCCTCAACGCCAACTACATCGCCAAGCGCCTCGAGAACCATTTCCCCGTCCTCTACAAGGGCGGCAACGGCCTCGTCGCCCACGAGTGCATCCGCGAATTCCGCCCGTGGAAAAAGCACGGCCTCGAAGTCGAGGATGTCGCGAAGCGTCTGATGGATTACGGCTATCACGCGCCCACGATGTCGTTCCCCGTGCCCGGCACGCTCATGATCGAGCCCACCGAGAGCGAGACGAAGACCGAGCTCGACCGTTTCTGCGACGTGTTGATCTCGATCCACGGCGAAATGGCCGCGGTCGCCAGCGGCGAGAGCGACAAGCTCAACAACCCGCTCAAGCACGCCCCGCACACCGCGGCGGTCGTGACCGCGACCGAGTGGCCGCATCCGTATTCGCGCGAAGTCGCCGCGTTCCCCGACAAGTGGACGCGCGCCTCGAAGTTCTGGCCCGCCGTCGGCCGCATCGACAACGTCTACGGCGACCGCAACCTCGTGTGCTCGTGCGTGGGCATGGAAGCTTACGCACAACAACCCGCACAGGCCTAACCGGTAGGGGCGGTTGCCCTCAACCGCCCTCGCTCGCCCGCTCACGGTAGCCCGCGACCTCCGGGCGCGGGTCTCGCACCTTGTGAGGTAGGGCGGGACCGCTGGACCCGCCGCAAACTGCCGTTGTCATTCAAGGCCCCGCCAAACAGCGGGGCTTTTTCACTCCATCAAGGCACGATCAATTCTCTGTAGCACCGCGTGCCGGTTCTCCATCCATTCGACGCTGTCCACGTGAACGATTCTCCAGCCACGCCGCCGTAACAAAGCCGCGCGTTGGGTCCGCCGAAATGCGCCATCTTCGTAGCTTCCGTCGTCACACAGGATGGCGAGCTGGTAGGCGCGTCCATTCTTCCCCTCCACGGCGACATCAACACGGAAGCCGGAGGATCCGAGTTTCACAATGGCCCTGCGCGAATTGGAGAGGAGCGCCTCCGCAATCTGGCCAGATAGAGGCACAAAATTCGGCAACGGTTCGACGGCCTGCACTCGCGCCGCCTCAGATGCGGAGCGCACGAGATCGAGCACCCGGTGCGCGAGCGTCCGCGAGTTCGCAGACAGATGATAGACATATTCCAAGTATGCCTTGAACAGCCTCGGACCATCGTTCTTCGCTCGTGCCACGCTCAACATCGATGGTTCGAACGAAGCCACAACCAGCGCCTCGGCCCGAGCGCGCGAGACGGCCACGTTCAAGCGGCGCTCGCCGCCACGCTGTCCCACGGGGCCGAATCGGGCCGGAACATATCGTTCTACCCCACGAGTGCGATGCCTGCGCTCCACAGGAGCATGACCGACGGAGAAGATGATGATGTCGCGCTCGTCGCCCTGGACGTTTTCGATGTTCTTCACAAACGGACGATCGTCCAGCAATTCGCGGGTCTCCGCTTCTGAGAAGACTCGCGCGAACTCCGGGTCATTGGCTCGGCGTCGGTCAATCGCATCGAGCACCGTCCTCCGTTGCGACAGGTTGAAAGTCACCACACCGACCGTTGGAGCGGGTTTCCGTCTGAGCGCATCATGCAAGAGATCGACCACCCGCTCCGCCTCCTTTTCGTTTCTGCCTTCCGCATAGACGGCGTCGGCTACGGCCACCCAGCGCAACGCAGGCTCAACCAAAGGCGTGGCCTGCGACGGGCAGGTCAGCAACGCGCCGCCATACATCGCATGATTGGAAAACGCGATCAGCTCCTCCTCACGACAGCGATAGTGCCAATCGAGACTGCGCTTGGGCGCGCGCTGCCGCGCCAAAGTCAGAAGCGACTCCGCATCCAGAAAATCAGCCGCCTCGCCTTGGCTTGCCTGGGTCTCCGCTTCCTCCTCGTCGGGTGCCGCCTTGAAAAAGGACGTCGGGGGCATCTGTCGATCATCGCCTGCAATCACCACCCGGCGCGCCCGCATCAATGCGGGAAAGCCGCTGGCCACGGTGCATTGCGACGCCTCGTCAAATATCACCAGATCGAAGATCGGGCGGCGGGGAAAAAGCACGGTAAGCGTCTCCGGCGAAAGCAACCACACGGGAAGCGCATCAAATAATCCAGCATCGGCGTAAGTGCGGACAAAGGTCCTGAGTGGCATCAATGCCCGTTGTTTCGCCGCTTCACGCTGCAACTTCTCCTTTGCCGCCTGCTCAAGCGTGCGGCGGGCGTGCTTCTCTGGCGGAGGCAACCGGATCAGGGGCGTCTCGTTTGCCCGTGCGACGGCGAGTTGCCGACGTCCGATGGCGTCCGCATCGAGAACATCGGCCAACTGGCGCGTGCCGGAGTCATCGCACTCCGCCCCGCGCAAGCGCGGAGGCAGACCCTCGTGTGCCGCCACCCGCGCTGTTGCCCAAGCCTTGGTCACAATGTCCCCCCAACGGACCTCCGGTCCGGCCTCGCTGCAGAGGGCGAGGACAAGAGACCCCTGTGAGTCGATTGCCTCGGCCGTGGTGAGCACGCGATCCATGTCAGCCGCTCGGTCTGCTTCTTCAGAGAACTTGGCAAGCAACTGCTGTAGTTGCTCCATTCCGGTCGCTGCATCGATGCCATGAAAGACACCCGAAGCCTCTCTGGCGGCAACCTCGTGCGCCTGCTGCGCCTCGGCTGCGGCCAACCGCGCGGAGAGTAGCGAGCACCACCTTTCGAAGTCGCTATGCGCCCAAGCGTTCAAGGATTCGAGCACCGGCCTAACATTCCGTAGTGCCAGAACCGGTTCCGCCACGTCGGCGGCCCGATCAAGAATGCGCGCAATCTCTCGCGCATCCCCCGAAAGACAATCGCGCAACCCGTCTCGCGCCGCTGCGTCATCTAATCGCTTCCACAAGCGTGCGAGTCGCATGCGACGATGTAAATCGCGCGCAAGCGGAACATCCAGCGGACGCCCGACGGCATCCGGCCAAACCAGAGGCAAGCGGTTACGCACCGCACCCCGCGCGTTCCACCATGCCGGTGAAAAGATGCGCAGGAACGAATCCCCCTTCGCAAGCAGGACCACCAACGCGGGCTCCAAATCGGGATCAACCTGCATCCGCACCGGGAGTGGCTCCGACTGCCACACTCCCGCTTCCGCCTGCCATTCGAGCCGCAAGCCCGCAAGCGAGCGAGCGCTGTCATCCGAGGATGCGCCCAAAAGCTGGGCCACCAAGGGTTCGATTTTGGTGAGCCGCCCTAATGAGGCCAGCGCCGTGCGCATGATCGGCGCGGACTGAAGGCACGCGGATGGAGAGGCAGGTTGCTCTGTCGCTGCTCGTTCAACCCGCTCCTTCGTCTGCACGACACGGGACAGCAGAGTTCGCATTTCCGCCCGCTCCTCCCGTGTGGTGCCAGCCAGTGAGCGGCGGACCGGACGCCCTTCGGTCGGTCGCCACGGGCTGCCGGGCAATAACAATGCCGACCACGGGCGCACGGAGTCCGCGACTCGCGCCAATTGCAGCGCCGATTTCGCTGTCAAATGTCCTAGCCGGGGCATCGCGGTCGGCACCATGACCTGAAAACCCGCGGCGTATGCCGCCAACGCGCCGAGTGTGGGCTCACCATGATTTGCCTGTCGCAGATGCGCGATGCGCTGGCGGAGATCACGCGCGATGCTTTCTCGATCACCGGATGCCACAGACGCCTGGGGCGCTCCGGCTTCCGCCGCATCTTTCGTCAATCGGGCGCTAATACGGCGATACAGTGTCTTCCGATCTTCGAAGACATCATGCACCACTCCGGTCAATTCTCCCAGTCCAGCATGGGTCAGTCGGTTGGCTACGACGTCGAGTGCCGCGCGTTTTTCCGAGACCACGGCGACGCGCTCACCCCGCGCGACCGCATCAGCGACCAGATTGACGATCACCTGGCTTTTGCCAGTGCCCGGCGGACCATCGACTACGAGTGCCGGCACTTCGCGTGCCATGCGCACGACGGCCACTTGCGACGGATCAGACGGGATGACCGGCACCACGGGCAAGTGCAGTTCGCGCGCTGCGCGCTCGCTCACCCGTAATGAGTCCCTCAGCGCCGCCGGCAGCAATTCCCGCGCGCAACCGAGCAGCTCGCCCAGATCAGCACCTGGCTTGGCGATATCAGCCAGCAATTGCTCGTAATCCTCCAGCAACTCCGAATTTGACTGCGGAAAAAGACCCACCACTGCACAAGCCTCCAACTCAAGGCGCCGTCCTTTCCACTCGTAAACCGCATCCGCCAGAGGATCGAGCTTGTGCAGGTCAGGCGTGACCTCGAAGACATCGATACCTGCTCCACGTAGGTGCTCCACCAACGCGGCCACCCCTTTGGTGCTGTCGCCCGCAAGCGCAGCCAGTTTTGCGGCCGTCTCCTCACCAAATGGCAGCCCAGCCTTGTGGTAAACGGCGCGCAGGACCGCCTGATTGGCAATCGGTGGTTCGTCCGCTAACGGCACGAGGGCAATTCCTCCCTCGCCGGCGCGCTCCAATTCAACCTGCTGTAGCAGCAACGGCGCGCGCACCACGTAACCGTCCACCGCGCCGCAAATGAACCCGGTCCCGAGAAAAAGATCGCGAGCCCCGGTTTCTTCCAGTCGAGCGAGGTGCTCACGGCGCAACTCGACCACCTGCCTCATCAAGGTCTCCGCTTCCCGAGACGCCCCCACTTGTTCGCCTTCCACCAACACCGCACGTTTGCCGCCACCCAGCATCGCCAACACCCGTTCAGCCTGCCCAACCGAAATCCGGTTGAGTTCGGCTAAATCAAATGATCGGCCGGAGCGGATTTCGCGCAAGCGCACGGACGGACTGTGTCCATCTCCACTGATCAACTCGTCCCGCAGGCGTTGAATCGCCCTTTCCAGTGCGCCCGGCGTTGGGCGCACTGCTGCGTCGCTCGCGGAAACCACGGCTACAGGCAGGAGCGAAACGCTGTCTTCCAGACCGGCCGAGGCCAGATCGATGGAGGCCTTGAGACCATAGCGGGACACGGCGGCGGCAATGCGGTGCAGCAATTCAGGCTCGCGAGAACCTGCACCGAGCAATCGGAGCAAACGACGCACGGTCACCTGGCCACCACCTCTGCGCACAGTCGCCACGAGGAATGAGTCCAGTGCCTGCAATGCGTCCTGCGCGCTAACCGGCAGCGGTTTCGACGCCACGTTTTCGCGACGCTCCACCGTCAGACGGCGCAACGCACCACGCATCAGCGACTCAAACAATTCCTCGCACCCCAGTATCCTGCCGATCTCGGTGATGCGCTGGAACTCGGCCGCCTCAGCCACGCCATCTGCGACTAGCACGTTCATCAGAAGGTTGAACAACGGACGCTGAAATCCCGGCCCGAATGCCGCCGCGACCGGCGCGAGTTCCTGCAAGCGCTGCGCCGCGAACGCAGGTTCGAGAAAGCGTCGCCACTCCGGCACCAACGCCGCGAAAGTCTTCTCGATCGCCTCCGCCTCTTCGTCCCCCAGCACACCGTCAGCCGAACCGACCAAAGCCGCAGCGGCCAAGGCCGCCTCGTGCAGTTCAGGAGGAGGCACATCCAGATAATGGTAGGATCCGTCGATTCCAGGCCGGCGGAGAACCCGCTCGATCAAAGCCTCCACCTCCGCGATTGGACGCGTGCCCGGACCGGCCCCGGTCATTTCGCGAAACAGGTCGCTTTCGCTGAAAAGCCACGCGGCCCATGCACGCACGCCATGCTCCGGGTGCGTCACGCCCATCGCCGTGTCGGCCTCATCGAGGCATGCCTCGACAAGTTCACGACACTGGTCGAGATAGCCTTCCGTATCGCGACCGAGTGCCTCGGCCGGCAATCCCGTCGTGGCCACCATCTCCAACCTCAAGAGCGCATGCAAATCGCGCGTGGCTAGCAAGGCGAAGCGATCGGCGGTCAACTCGCGCGCCATGCACAGACAAGAAGCTGCCATAGACAATTCGGGAGCGACCGAATCCGACAGTGCGAGTGTTGTAGCTTGAGCCCCTACCTCCGCACGCAACGAGTCCGGGCCGTGGGCCATGTAGTGCCCGAATTCGTGTCCAATCACCGCGCGCAACGCCCCCTCATCCAACAACGATAGCAGTCGTCCCTGAATTTCCATCAGGATGGGGTCGCGCAATAGATGCATGGCTGCGTTCTCACGGCCCGCTGACTGGTAAATCTCGACGGGAGCGCATAGCCCGAACTCTGCACGGACAGCTTCCGCTGTCCGCACCGCTACAGGTGCCATCGCATCCGTCAGTCGCACTGCCCGGCCGAGCAATTGACGACGTATCTGATCAGGAGCGAGTGCAACTCTCTCTTCCGGAGCCAACACCGCAAGGTCAACAGCGAGACGATCAAGCAGCGCAGCTTCAAGCGGCAGCCGCACACGGGAGAAATCGTGTGGATTCATAGCGGAGGAGTTTTGCGGCCCGTGAAGCTCGCAGCGAAGCGCCGCCATGCGCGCGTGGCAAGCGTGGGCTACACGCTCGGCCCAGCATCATTCGTCGCCTTCGTGTAACGTCCTTCATCAGCTTCGCCGTGCCCTCGTCGTGGTTTGGTGAAGCCGATCGGGATCGTTGCGCTCTTTGTGCTTCTTGTGGCCCACTCCGACTGCGAAATTCAGATTGAAATTGCGTGCGACGCCTCCCGCAGCAATTCGCGCTCCAATCCAGGCGTCGCGTTACTCCGCTCCACGCCAGCTGGAAGCTGGCGCTACTTTGCCCTACTCCTCCCCCTCCATTTCCGGCGCTTTGATCGGCGCGAGCAACCGATCGAGCTCGGCCTGCGTCGGATTGCGAATCGAAAGCACGGTGAGCATCGACGGACCAGCCGGGAGCTGCACTTGCGTCGGCGTGCCGGGCTTCAGTCCGAGCAACACCGCGGCAAGCGGCGAGCTGTGCGGGAGGCACTCGATGTTAGTCTCCTCGTCCGTCTTCGTCTCGCCGTAGGTGGCGACGAGGAACTTGAAGCTGTCCTTCCGCTTCGCGCCGACGTCCTGCTTCTCGATCTTGATCACGTGGCCGAGTTGCACGAAGTCCGTCGGCTTGGTCAGCCACGCCGCCGGATCGACTTCGATGAACGTGTTGCGGCGATAAAACCGGTCGAGGTCGTCCATCTTGCGATCGACGGCGCGGATCGCGTCCTTCGCGGCCTTGAAACCGAAATTTTCGCGCAGGTCGCCCTGGCTGTGCGCCTCGACCTTGTCCTCGACGAGCGCAGCGCGTTTCACCTTCAGCGCCTCGAACTCCTCCGTCAGCACGCGGAGGAAACCGCTGCGCACGTAGATCGTCATCGGCGGCGGCGGGGCGAGGCGGAAGATGTTTTTGCGGCGCGGCGGGGCCATCAGCCGCCGAGTGAGCGAGCCGCGGAACGAAAGGCAAGTCGCCGACGGCGGGATTTTTCTTTGCCGGCCGCGGGCCGCGCCGGTTGCATCGCGGCATGTCCGCCCCTGCGTCCCTGCGGTTCATCGTCGCCTCAATGGTCGCCGCGCTTGCTTGCGCGTCGGCCCGGGCCGCCACCATCAACGCCATTCAGGGCAAAGGCACGACCAGCCCGCTCGTCGGCACGACGCAGACGGTCGACGGCATCGTCACCCTCAGCGCGCAAGGCACCGGCGGACTCGGCGGTTTTTATCTGCAATCCACTCAGAACGACACCGACGCCGATCCTGAAACCTCCGAGGGAATCTTTGTCGCCAACACCTCCTTTCCGGTCGTCGTCGGCGAAGTCGTGCGCGTCACCGGCACCGTCGCCGAAGCCGGCACGGCGCCGAGCACGCAGACACAGCTGAACAACCTCACCGGTCTGACCCACGTCGCCGTCGCCTCGTTGCCCACGCCGGTCACGGTGACCCTGCCGTTCGCGAGCACGACGTTCGCCGAGCGCTACGAGGGCATGCTGGTCACCTTCGGGCAAAAACTCACCGTCACCGACAACTACGACCTCGGCCGCTACGGCGAACTCACGCTCTCGCTCGGCCGCGTCTCCACGCCCACCAACATCGCCGCGCCCGGCGCGGCCGCCGTCGCGCAGGACAATGCCAACTTCCTCGCTTCGATCCTCCTCAACGACGCCAGCAACACCTCCTACCGCGCCGCCACGCCCTACCTCGCCGACAGCGCGGGCCGCGGCGACACGCGCCGCGCGGGCAGCACGGTCACCGGCCTCAGCGGCATCCTCGACGAGCGCTTCGGCCTCTACCTCGTCGAGCCGACGAGCGCGCCGACCTTCGTCGACGAAAACCCCCGCGCCGATCCGCCCGCCGTCGGCGGCACGCTGCGCGTCGTGCTCTCGAACGTGCTGAATTTCTTCAACGGCCCGACCTTCCCGACCTCGCGCGGCGCCGACACCAGCGCCGAATTCGACCGCCAGCGCGCCAAGATCGTCGCCGGCCTCACGCGCCTCGCGCCCGACATCCTCGGCCTGACCGAAATCGAGAACGACGGCTTCGCCTCCGGCAGCGCGCTCGCCGACCTCGTCGCCGCGCTCAACGCCGCCGCGCCCTCCGGCACGACCTACGCCGCCGTCGACGCGAGCGGCGTGGACAACGGCACCGACCTCATCCACTGCGCGTTCATCTACCGCACGCAAACCGTCGAGCTCGTCGGCGCCCCCGCCGCCCTCACGAACCAATATTTCACGAGCCTCGCCCGTCCGCCGCTGGCGCAAACTTTCCGCGAGCGCAGCACCAGCGAGGTGTTCACGGTTTGCCTGAACCACTTCCGCTCGAAGTCCACCGCCGCCACCAGCGCCGCCTCCACCGACGGCCGCACGCCGAATCCGAATCTCGACCAAGGTGACGGCCAGGGCGTGAACGGCTACCTGCGCAAGCGCGAAGCCGAGACCCTCGCCGCGTGGCTCGCCACCGATCCCACACGCAGCGGCGATCCCGATGTGCTGATCATCGGCGACCTCAACGCCTACGCGAAGGAGGACGCGATCACTGCGCTCACCGGCGCCGGCTACACGAATCTCACCGAACGCTTCGAAGGCGCCGGCGGCTACTCCTACGCGTTCGGCGGCGCGTTCGGCCACCTCGACCACGCGCTCGCCAACGCCTCGCTGTTGCCCCGCGTCGCGGGCGCCGCGACGTGGCACGTCAACGCCGACGAACCCGACTGGCTCGACTACAACGTCGAGAGCAAGACCACCGCGCAACAGGCGCTCAACGTCGGCACGCCGTATCGCTATGCCGACCACGACCCCGTGATCGTCGGCCTCACGCTCCGCGTCTCGACGCCCACGACGCCCACGACGCCGACCACGCCCACGACGCCAAGCACGCCTTCGTCCTCGGGCGGTGGCGGCGGCGGTGGCGGCGCCGCGAGTTGGCCCTTCGCCATCGTCTTCGCGCTCCTGCTCGTCGCGCGCCGGGCTACGGCGGTTTCAAAGATTCGGTAGCCGCCCGCCTGTCATCGCGAGGAGCGAAGCGACGAAGCAACCGAGCTGGTTTTCAGTCACCGAGTTTCGCGTAAGTCGGTAACGCCGGTGGAGCGCGTTGCCCCCAACGCGCTCAGAGCGGATTGAGGTCAATCCGCTCCACCCCAAGGCATGACTCACTTTCGCGAACCTCAACAGATCGCCACGGCACGGCATCGCGCGCCTCGCGATGACACCCCAAAGAAACGGCCACGCGATTTCTGAAACCGTCCCCGCGCTCGCGCCGCGCGCGACGCCGCCGGTCCATCGCAACGGGAAACGCCAGCCGCGCGGCAGGTTCGCGGGTATTCGCCTTGCCTTCAGTGCTGCGCGCTCAAACTTCGGCGCGGGCCACGCATCCTCTCTTCGCCGTCACGCTTCGAATTTCGTGACCGGTTGACTTGGCCCCTGTCCGCCCGCTCCCCGGCACAGAGCCGTTTCACCGGATGCGCGGCGCTTACCCCGCTTCCGATTCCGCGCGCGCTCGGTTGTGCTCCAAGCCCTTCACGTTTCCCGCGTGCAAGGGTCGGCCGTGCCCGCGCGCGTCGATTCCGGCCCCTTTCTCCCGCATGAAAACCAACCTGCCCCCGTTCGGGCCCGGCTACGATCCGGCCGAAGCCCTCGAAATCCTCCGTCTCGCCGCCGCCGTGTCGGCGTTCGTTCCGCGCTACAACACCGATCACAAGTTCTCCGAACTCGATCCGACCGCGCCAGCGACATCGTCGCCGATCGTCGCGACCCTGCCCTATTCCAGTCCGGGGCCGATCATGCCCTCGCTGTTTCCCGATCGCTGGCCGACCGGCTGGGTCGCGGGCCTGTGGACGGGCGACAATCCCACGTGGGAACGCTCGATCGTCGTCTCCTACGGCGACGGCAACCTCTCCTTCGCCAACCAGGCTTTCCTCACCTACAATCCGGCAGCCGACGCCTACTGCCTCGCGTTTCGCGGCACGATCACGCCCGGCAACGTCCTTGAAGATCTCGGCTGCCTGCTCGTGCCCGCCGGGCCGCTGACCGTCGGGGACTTCACGCCGCCCGTGCTCACGGGCGAGGAAAACGCGCCGCCGCCGAAGCATCCCGCGGTCGTCGCGCACTTCATCGAGAAAGTCAAAGTGAGCAACCGCTGGTATTGCCCGAGCAACATCCCGGGCGTGTCCGAGCGCGCATGCGTGCACGGCGGCTTCCGCGTCGCGCTTGAGTCGCTCGACTTCGCCGCGGTCAGCCCCGTCGCGCCGACGAATCTGCTGGAGCGCGTCGAGAACGTCCTCGAGCGCAAGGAGCACACGCTCACCGGCCTGCTCGAGGAGATCGGCCGCCGCGCCGCGGGCCGCCCGATCAAGCTCTACGTCACCGGCCACAGCCTCGGCGCCGGCATGGCGTCGCTCTGCGCCGCGTGGCTGCAAACACAGCCGATCAAGAACGCGGAGTTCCGCGTGAAGCTCTACGCCTTCGCGCAACCGAAACCCGGCAACGACTACTTCGCCAGCGCGCAAGGCATCGCGTTCGGCCCCGGCTGGATTTACGCCGTGGTCAACAGCCTCGACACGATCCCGCAGGTCGGCCTGACGCTGCAGAATTTGAAGGCCTTGAACTACCAGGGCTGCATCGAATTCCTCGCCAGCAAACTCGGGCCCATCGCGTGGATCGCGAAAAATCTCATCCCGCCGTTCAACTTCGTCCACATGGGCTCCGAGATCTATCTCGAAGGCGGACCGATCACCGCCGGCGCCACGCCCGCCACCGACGGTTTCTACAATCTGCCGCAGGTGCCATCGCCTGACCCGGCGCCGAGTGCCGCTACCGCTGCCACCGAAGCTGAGAAACAAAAATCCGGCCTGCACCTGCCCACGCTCGGCAAGAAACCCACGCCGCCCGCGCCCAATCCCGGCCCGAAGCCGCCGGAGCCGGTCTTTAAGTTCCCCGCCTATCTGTTCCTCCCGGCGACGCCCGGCATGCCCAACGACTACGTGCCGCCCGCCGACACGTGGACGATCACGCCCTACGCCGATGAGGACGCGGCGACGCTCGGGATGTTCGCGCCGCTCTGGCAGCACATGCCGTGGATCTACCAACAGGCCCTCGTGCAACAGATCGCGCGACTCAAGGCCTCGAACGATTCCTGAGTCGACGCGCAGAATGGATTGAGATGCACGCGAAGCAAACCAGGTGGAACGCGTTGACCTCAACGCGTTCGGCGTTTCTCACCGCTCGATGAGCGCCTGAGCGCATTGAGGTCAATGCGCTCCACCTCGACGCGTCAGCCTGCGGCTCGAAGGCTGCGCGCAGCGAGCGATTGGGTCGCCTGCAAGCAGGCTCCTACAGGAACGGAGAAAGCGCGGTGCGGCGCGCGCGGCCATTCACCGCGCGCGAAAAAGCCCCGCGGTTTCCCGCGGGGCTTTGGCCCTGAATCGCGTTCGCGGTGTGCGCACCACGACCGCCGAACGCGACCCAAAGTAACCGGCGAAGCGTCAGCCTCCTACTGGCGGCGCGGCGCCGGCGCGGCGAGCGTCTTGACCTCGGTGGTCGGCGGCGGCGCGGATTGCGGCACGAGCACGGGCATCACGTTCGGCACGGCGTAGGGCGAGCCGGCGCCGAGCACGTGGCTGACCGCAACGAGGCGCGCGGGGAGCTTCGGCGGGTTGTTCTGGAAGTTATACGACGTCGCGTTGTGGCAGAGGAAGCAGTTGAGCATCGTGTTGCCGCCGGTGGTCGGCACGGCGTTCGACGGCTGCACGGCGGGGACTTGGAAGAACGTCTCGGCGGTCGTGTTCGCGAGGTTCACGGAGCCGACGGCGTTGGTGTTGTTCAGCGTGAGCGCGTTCGGGTTCGAGGGCACGTAGGTGTTCGGGAGCATCCACACGGTGCCGACGAGGAAGTAGCTGCCGAAGGTGTTCTGCGGTGCGGGCAGGCCGGCGTAGAAGGTTTTCGCGGACTTGTTCAGCGAGGCGATGTTGGACGGGCCCTGCGGGGAGTTGGTCTCGCTGCCGGTCTGGTTCGCGAGCACGACGTTGGTGCCGACGGAGGCGGAGCGCGTGGTGCCGGTGGTCGTGAAGTTCGGGCCGTTGATCGGGACGGTGACGGTCGTGAACTTCTGCGAGGCGAGGTCGAACTTCAGCAGGTAGGGCGCGGCTTGGTTGCCTTGGTTGTAGTTAACGTTCTGCCACGGCGTGTTCGCCTGGTAGAAGGTGTAGCTCTTCGGGTCGCTCGCGGTGGAGGTGGCGTCCCAGGTGTTGTCGGGGAACTTCGGCGTGTTGTCCTGATGCTCGAAGGTTGCCCAGAGAAACTCGGGGTGGTTCACGGTGTAGCCGACGACGTGGAGGCCGACAAGGGCAACGCTCACCGTGGTGGTCTGGCCGCTCGGTGCGACGGTCATGCTGTTCTTCGTGCGATAGACGGTGAGGACGGGCACCTCGGCCTGCGTGACGTAGGCACCGGCAGGCGGCTGCTGGCCGGGATCTAGGCGGAGCCACGTGGCCTTGAACACCGCCGCGCCGAGGTCGAAGTAGTCGTTGGCCGGCTGGCTGGTGTAGCCGCCGGTCGCGATGAGGTTGCGCTTCACCGTGGCGAAATACGACGGGTTCATGTGCACCGACGCGTAGACGGGATAACCGTTCGGCGAGACGAGCATGTTGCCGTCGGCCTCGACGATCGCGCCGGCGGTTTCGGTGAACGAGCCGTCGGCTTTCGCCTCGAGGGAGCGGTGGCCGAGCTTGAGCTTCCGCGGATGGATGTCGCCGGCGGATTTGGCGTCGGTGAACAGATCGGCGGGCGTCGGCAGCGTCATGAAACGCGGCACGCCGTTGGTGTTGAGCGCGGTGGCCCAGACGAACGCTTCCCACGACCATTGATGGAACGCGCAGTCGGGCGTCGGCATGTTTTTCGTATCGTCGATCGGGAACGCCGCGCCCGGTTTCAGGTAAGCGGGCAGCAGCTCCGGCCAGCCGATCATCGGGCAATTGTCGAAACCGGCCGGGGCCGGGCCGGCCGCGGTGGCGGGCGCAGCCGCGGGAGCTTGGGCGAACGAGGCGGCGCCGGCGGAAAGCGCGGCAAGGAGGACGAAACAGCGCGCGAGCGGCACGCGGGGCATGTGGTGGTCAGCAGTGGATTTCATGGGTGTGGTTCGGGTTCACCCGGCGCGCCATGGCCCTGCCGCGCCGGGAAACTGGATCGACGGCTCCGTCCGGAACTCGCGCATGGCGCGCGACAGTCTTCAGGGTGGAGCCGCAAGGGTGCGTGGAAAGAAGCTGGCCCGCGCGCGAACGAAGGGCGCGCCTCGCCGCAAAGCAAGCGCGGGCTCTCCTCCCCGATTTCCCGCGCCTCGCGGCACGGCCCGCGCGCCACCGCGCATTGTGCCCTTGCAGTCGCAACCGCGCCGGAAATGATGCGCGCATCACGGGCCACCTCCACGCCACTCCTCGCGAGTAGCACAACCCCTCCGGCCCACGCCGGCTCATACTCCCGTCCGACGCCAACCCGCCCGCCCGCTTCGCTCGCACCTTGCCTGCCTGCGCCGCGCGCGGCCACACCCCCACCGCTCCTCCCATGATCCTCCCCGGCAGCGCTTCGCTGGTCCTCTCCGCAGTCCAGCAGATCGTCAAACTCGGCGGCCGCCTCGACCGCCTCATGGCGCAGAAAACCGCCGCGCAAGCCCAGCTCGTGCTCGGCATGCCCACCGTCCGCGTCGACAACCTCCCCGCGCAATGCGCGCTCGCGCTCCAGCAACTCAACGCGACCGCCGGACAGGACCCCGATCCGTTCGGCGCCGACCGCGGGACGTTCACCGCCGAGGCCAACAATCCCACCGCGGTCTTCGATCAGCTCTTCCTCAAATACTTCCCCGAGGAAGTCGCGAAAACCACCTTCAACCCCGACGCCGCCTACCTCGCGCAACTCCAGGCCGCGTTTCCCAACGTCGACTGGACCGACCTCAGCGTGCGCGTCGCCGCCTTCGCGCTCAGCGCCGGCCCGAGCAACGACCAGATCGGCTTCACCGGCCGCGTCGCCCTCGCCGTCGCGGACACGTTGCTGGAATTCGGCGCGGAGAACACCGCGCTCTTCGTCCGCGACGAGAAACTGCAGGGCGTCGTCCAGTCCGTGCTCGAACGCTTCGCGCAACCCGAGTGGGACCAATTCGAAAGCTGGAATCCCCTCCTCCAGACCGCACTGGGCATCACGCTCAACTCCGCCCTCGACGTCGCGCACGCGCTCCCGAGCGAGAATCCCTGGCTCGACGCCACGCTCGACGCGCTGGTCAAAGCCCGCGCCGCCTCGCCCACGCCCGACGATTTCCTCCTCGGCCTCATGCAGGGCAAAGGCGTGCCGCTGCTGCTCTCCCAAGGCCTGCTCGTCGCCGCCGACCGCCTCGACGCCTCGAGCGCCGCGTCGTTCAAGCAAGTCGCCGCCGACGTCCTGCGCGCCGCCGCGCCGATCATCCAGAACTCCGCCAATCCCACGCTCGGCCAATTCCTCCAGGACCACTGGGGCGACCTGCTCCGCGCCGGCCTCACCTCGCTCGAGAAACACGGCTCCACGCTCCTCGCGCCCGGCCAGCCGCTGCTCTCCGGCGTGCTCACCGCGATGGTCGGCCAGCTCGCGCAGACGCCGAACGCGCAGTTCCTCTCCAGCGACACGCTCTACCGCCTCGCCGACGCCGCGATCGACACCGTCGCCGCCAATCCCGCGCAGCTCGCCACGCTCACGAGCGCGCCGTGGCTCCAGCAATTCCTCGCCGCCGCCGCCACGACCGCGCAGCAACTCACCGCGCGCAACCTCTTCACGCCCGCCGCGGCCGACGCCCTGCTCGCCGACGCGCTCGGCGTGCTCGCAAAAAATCCCAGCCTCGTCGTCGGCAACAACCCCGCGACGCTCACGCTCGCCTCGTCGATTTTCACCGCGCTCGCCGCCGTGCCGAACCTCACCACCGCCGGCACGCGCACGCTCGGCGAAACCGCGTTGCGCGCCGCGCTCACTTCCCTCGCGCAAAACCCGCAGCTCGTCTCCACGAAGTTCGCGCCGGTCGTCACCGCCGTCGCCACGCAACTCGCCGGCTGGGTCGGCGCCGGCCAGATCACCTCCGCACAGGCCGCCGCGCTCGCCTCCGCCGTCATCGACGCCATCTCGCGCAACCCGCAACTCTACGCCGGCGCCACCAACGGCATCGCTCAAGCCGTGCTCTCCGCCGTGCAAGGAGCCTTCTCGGCCAACGCCGCGTGGGCCCAGCGCCTGCTCGTCGACACCGCCAACCAGACGCTGCTCGCCTACGCCCGCGCCGGCGGCTCGCCGGGCGCGCCGACCCTCGCCGCGCAAGTTCAGCAACTGCTCCTCCAAGTCCTCGGCTCCGGCCTCCAAGTCGCGCAGACCCAGCTCGGCCAGTCCACCGATCTTGCCGGCATTCCGCCGATCCTCGGTGGCCTCGTCGCCCAAGCCCTGCGCGGCAACCTCACCGCCCTCGACCCGACCTCGCCAACCTTCATCGCCGCCTTCCAAGCCCTCGCCCCGCAAACCGCCTGATTCCTTCCGCCATGTCTTCGCTCGTCCACCGCACCTTCCGCCCGCTCGCCCTGCTCGTCGCGCTCGCCCTCGGCGGCTGCGTCACCACCGACCAAGTCCGCGACATCGTCCGCAGCAGCAACTACGAGATGCTCGTCTCGGCCGACCCGGCGCTCGCCACCACCGTGCCCGCCGACGCCAACACCGGCCCCAAGCCGTCGCCCAGCGCCGCCGAACGTCTCACCACGTTTCTCCAGGAGCATCCGAACGACCCCGTTCTCGGCCCCGCGCTCAACTTGCGCCAGGCCCTGCTCTACCTCAACGAGCGCCAGTTCGCGCTCGCCCAAGCGTCGTTCGACAAGGTCAAGGGCGCGAAATTTACCACCGCGCGCGACGAGGCGCTCGCCGCCGCCTTCCCCACGATCAAGTGGTGGACCGAGCAATCGCTCGCCGCCGGCGGCGCCTTCCGCGCCGAGCGCGCCAACGCCGTCGCGCAAATGAAGACGCTCGCCGACTTTGCCGCGGGCAGCGCCAAGCAAATCCCCGACGTCGCCGACTACTTCCTCGAGATGCGCGCGTGGATTGGACTGAAAGCCGGCTTCGCCGTCGTGCTCCCTGCCGACGCCGCGTTCCAACAACAGACGCTGCAGGACGCGATCAACGGTTGGACCGACACCTTCGCCGCCGATCAGCTCGCCCTGCTCAGCCAGTCGAAATTCGGCCCGAACGACGCCCTCACGCTGTCCACGCGCCGCGTGCTCCGCCTGCGCACCTTGCTCAACACCCTCGCGACCGTCGCGAAGTCCGGCGGCACCCTCGTGCCGCCGCCCGCGCTGCAATTCCACTCGGCCGACGCACAGCGCTACTACGAAGCCAAACTCGCTGCGCCCTGAGCGCCGGGTTCATTCCTCGCAAAGCCGCGTTGCGCTCAACGCGGCTTTTTTATTTTCTCCGCCCGTGAAAATCGTCCGCCACCTCACGCCCGCCGGCCCCGCCCACGCCGCTCTGCAACCCGACGGCTCCGCGCGCGCCATCACCGGCGATCTCTTCGGCGAGTGGCGCGTCACCGACGAAGTCGTCGCGCCGGGCAAGCTCCTCGCGCCGGTCGCGCCGACCACGATCATCTGCCTCGGCCTCAACTACGCCAAGCACGCCGCCGAGGGCAAACGCCAGGCGCCCGAGCGCCCGATGTGGTTCATGAAGCTGCCCGGTGCGGTGCAAAACCCCGGCGACGCCATCCGCATTCCGACCGTGCAGGCGAGCACCCGCGTCGACTACGAGGGCGAACTGGCGATCGTATTGAAAAAACCTGCGCACAACGTCGCACGCGCCGACGCCTTCGACTACGTGCTCGGCTACACCTGCGCCAACGACGTGAGCGCGCGCGACTGGCAACGCGAATGGGGCGGCGGCCAGTGGAACCACGCCAAGAGCTTCGACACTTTCTGCCCGCTCGGCCCGGTGCTCGTCACCCCCGACGAACTGCCCAATCCGAACACACTGCGCATCCGCTCCGTGCTCAACGGCACCGTCATGCAGGATGCGACGACCGCCGAGATGGTTTTCGACGTGCCGACGCTCATCGAGTTTCTCACCGCCGACAAAACGCTGCCCGCCGGCACGCTCATCCTGAGCGGCACACCCGAGGGCGTGGGTTTCGCGCGCCAGCCGCCCGTGTGGCTGCAACGCGGCGACACCATCGCCGTCGAGATCGAAGGCATCGGCACGCTGAGCAATCCCGTCGCCTGAACGCGCGGCGCCCGCCTCGCCGCTAGCGCCATTCTTCCCGGCTGCGCCTAGAGCGCTTTGACCCTAGCGAAGGGAGGCAACCTGCATTGACCGTCCCGCAAGCTCGCGTAGCCTCTCGCGGCACAACTGATGAATCTCCTCAGCCGCCTCGTGCTGGTCACGCTGCTCGTGTGCGCCGGTTTCACTACGCTCTACTGGATCACGCTGCAGCAGGGGCGCACCGAGATCGAGGGCCTGCTCCAGGATCTCTCCGTGGAGCGCAACGAGCGCTTCGACACCGCCACCCGCCTGCAAGGCGCCGGGCTCGAGTCGCTCGTCTCCAGCTACGCCTGGTGGGACGACATGGTGAAATTCATGGACAAGCCCGATGAGACTTGGGCGGCCAACAACGTGGACAACATCGTCGGCATTCCCAATGGCGGCGACGCCGTCTGGGTCCTCAACACCGACCTCGCGCTCGTCCACACCATCGACAAGGACTACCGCCGCCTGCCCGCGCCTTTCCCGAGCGTCGCCGCGCTGCGCCAGGCGATCGGCGATCGCTACACGTCCCGGTATTTCACCCGCATCGACGGCGCGCTCTGGGAAATCTACGTCGCCGCGATCCAGGACGCGAAATTCTGGCGGCATCAGACGCCCGTGCGCGGCTACCTCCTGCTCGGCCGCCGCTGGGACGAGCAATGGATTCACCAGCTCAACACGCTCGTCGGCGCGCGCATCACCGTGCATCCCGCCGACGCCGTCCTGCCGCGCGTCCCCTTGCTGCACGATTTCCGTCGCCTCCTCAAGGGCCCCGACGGCCAGCCGCTCGCGCAGCTCGATCTGCGCTTCAACTTCGATCTGCTCGAAACCGCGCGCCAGGCCTTCATCAGCCGCGTGATTTTCCTGCTCGCCGGCGCCCTCCTGACGCTCGCGCTTCTCGTCAGCGTGGTCGCTTTCCTCGTGTTGCGTCCGCTCGGCCAGATCACGCGCTCCCTCGAAAGCCGCGTGCCCTCGCACCTGACCGGCCTGCTCAACTCCCGCACCGAGTTCGGCGAGATCGCGCGCCTCGTCGCCGGCCAGCTCCGCTGGGGCCGCATGCTCGAGGACGAAATGCGCCGCCAGCTCGAACGCGCCAACCCCGACACCTCGCGCCGCGACGCCGAGGCCAACGAGGCGCTCCGCGTCCGCCTCGCCGGCAACATCCACGACGGCCCCATCCAGTCCATCTACGCCGCCGGCCTCCAACTCGCCGCCGTGCAAACCGGCGCCGAACAGGGCCTCGCCCCGCGCCCGGAGCAAATCGCCGCGATCAACAAGATGCTCCAGCAGGCCTCCTCCGATCTGCGCAATCTCATCCTCGACCTCGAACCCGAGGAGTTGCGCGAACGAGACCTCGAGACCGCGCTCAGCCGGCTCGAACGGCACATGCAGCAGGTCGCTCGCTGCACCTTCGAACTCAAGGTCGCCGACGGCGCGCTCGACGGGCTTTCCCGCGACGCGCAAACCCAGCTCTATTTCATCTGCCGCGAACTCGCGAGCAACGCGCTCCGCCACGCCCGCTCCACCCAGGCGTCCCTGCATTTTTCGGCCACGAAGGGCTTCCTGCACCTCGAGTGGATCAACAACGGCACCCTCGCCCAATCCCCCGCCAAGGGACAGGGCAACGGCCTGCGCAACCTCGAGCGCCGCGTGATCGAACTCGGCGGCAAGCTCAGCTACGGTCCCGGCACCGGCGACCGCTGGCGGGTCCAAGCCGAGCTTCCCTACTCGAGCCTCACGCTCGGCGGCGCGCCGAACTCGATCGTCTGACTCTGCCGCCCGCAATCGGTAGGGGCGGTTGCCCTCAACCGCCCTTCTCGTGCGCGTTTCGCAGGGCCGTTGAGGGCGATGGCCCTTACCTATTTGTGCGCGGCTCGCCCGCCTCGCGCCATCACGCGGAAAATCTCCACGACTGTGCGCCTCGCGCCCGCTGCGCGCTTGCGCGTCGCTCGCCCGCTCGCGCATCCTCGCGCTCTACCCCTTCCACGCATGCTGAAAGTCAACCTGCGCGACGTCCCCGAACTCGAACAGCGCTCGCCCACCGGCAAGTTCCACTCGTTCGCGAAAAACGTCTCCCTCGCCCTCGGCGGCGTCCGCAATGCCGGCGTCTGGGGCGGCGGACACCCCTTCGATTTCCAAGTGCGCCGCGTCCCACCGGGCGCCGCCGTGTGCCCGCTCCACGCGCACATCGTGCAATGGGAGCTCTTCGTCGTCCGTCGCGGCACCGGCACCGTCCGACTGGAGAACGAACGCCGCGAAGTTCGCGCCGGCGATTGCTTCCTCCATTTGCCAGGCGAGGCGCATCAGTTGATCAACACCGGCGGCGAGGACCTCGAAATCTTCATCATCGCCGACAACCCGCAGCTCGACGGCTTCTGGTATCCCGACTCGCAGAAGTGGGGCCTGCGCACGCCGAGCGTCTTTTTCAAGATGACGCCGGTCGACTACTTCGACGGCGAGGACACCGTCGACCCCGCTCCGACCGCCGCCGCGGATGTTCGTAATACGAACATCGCCACCCCAACCGCACCGGGCGCAGGCCCGGGCAATGTTCGTAATACGAACATTGGCGCCCCCGCGCTGCCGCCGCCCGCGACGCCCTTCTCCGCGCGCTGCAAGAATCTCGACGACATCGCGTGGGAAGACTGGCAATCGCCGAAGGGAAAATTCCGCGGCTCGTTTCGCGGCGTCTCGCTCGCTTTCGGCGCGCAACACCGCACGCCACTCCACGCGGGCGGCCATCCCTTCGATCTCGAACTCGGCAAGGTGCCTCCCGGCGCGACGCTTCTCCCGTTCCATTGGCACGCCCTGCAGTGGGAATTCTACGTTTTCCTCGAGGGCCGCGGGGAGTTCCGACTCGGCGACGCCACCTTCCCCGTCGAACCGGGCGACTGCGTCATGGCCGCCCCGGGCGTGGGCCACGGCTTCCGCAACACCGGCGACGTCGACCTGCACTACTTCGTCATCGCCGACGACCCGCTCAACGAATTCTGGTCCTACCCCGACTCGGGCAAGTTCGGCTTCGCCAATCCGCGAAAAATCTTCCGCGCGACCGAAGTCGAATATTCCGACGGCGAGGAGTGAGCTTCCGAAGCACGAGGTAGGGAGGGACCGCTGGGCCCGCCGTAAACGTGATTCGCGGCGCGCCCAGCGGTCGCGCCCTACCTCACGGAACGAGAGCGAGCTTCACCTCCGGCGGTGGACGCTCCGGACGCGCCGCGCGTGTGAATTCCCGATCCGTCAGCGTCTTCAGGAACGCCACCAGCGCCGCCTGATCGTCGGCGCAGAGCGCGAGACCGGCCTTGGGATGCTTCGCGAGATTCGGATCGAGGTTGCTCGCGCGCTGCACGCCGTGGTCGTAGTGCGCGACGACTTCCTCGAGCGTCTGGAAGCGGCCGTCGTGCATGTAGGGCGCCGTGAGCTCCACGTTGCGCAGCGCCGGCGTCTTGAAGCGTCCACGATCATCCGCGCGCCCCGTCGCGTTCTGCGCGCCCGCGTCGGCCGCAACGAGATCGAGGCCGTTGTTCTTCACCGCGAAATCGCTGAAGAGCACGCCGCCGTGGCAATGAAAGCAGTCCGCGCCGCGCTTGCCGCGCGCCGGATCGTATTCGGTGACGAACAGCTCGAAGCCGCGCTGCTCCTGCGCCGTGAACGTGGCCTGGCCCGCGAGCGTCCGGTCGAACTTCGCGTGGTTCGACACCAGCGTGAGCAGGAACTGCTCGAGCGCCCGGCCCAGTCGCTCGCCGGTGATCTCCTCGCTGCCGAAGGCCGCCGCGAAATCGTCGCGCACGCGCGGATCGTCGCTCAATTCGGCCACGACGTCTGCAACGCGCGCGTTCATCTCGATCGGGTTCGTCATGGCCGCGAGCGCCTGCTCGCGGATCGTGCGCTTGGTGCCGTCCCACGCATAGGCGGGATGCCACGCGAGATTGAACAGCGGCATCGCATTGCGCTGGCCGAGCGCGCCCTCGGTGCCGCGACTGAGCGCGACGCGGTCGCTGAACGCCGCACGCGGATCGTGGCAGCCCGCGCAGGACTGTTCCCCGTTGCTCGACAGGCGCCGGTCGAAAAAGAGCCGCCGGCCCAACTCGACCCCTTGCTCGGTCAACGGATTGTCCGTCGGCAACGCGGGCTGCGGAAATCCGGCCGGCACCGTGAACGCGAACGGCGTGCCGGCGCTCTTCGCCGCCGCCGTGCCCCGCTCCGGCGCGGACGGCGCGACGGAGTCATCCGCCTGGAGCCAGAAAAACGCCCGCTCGGTGCTGCGCGCGAGCGCGGTCGCGAGCGCATCGCGATCGTCGGAGTGGGTGGAGGCGGTGCCGTCGCTCGCCGCGATCCGGCGGTCTTTGAACAGCGGCGCGATATTCAACGCCAGATCGATGCGCGTCGCTCGCGCCACCGTGAACCCCGAGAGGAAGCGCACGGTCATCAGCTGCGGCTCTTTCGCGAGGTGATACGTGAACCCCGAGGAGTCCACCGCCCCGGCGTTTCGCCAGTAGCCCTCGAGGGCGAGGAAAACGTAACCGCCCGACCAGCTCCAGTGTAGCCCGTTAGTGGTTGGATTCAGAGCATGGCCGGGCGGCCAAAGTCCAGGATCGGCGTGGTTCACCGCCTCGGGCACGCCGACGCGCACCTGCAAGCCGCGATACTCGCCCACCGGCACGTTCGTCAGCGCGACTTCCAAGCGATCGCTCGCCGCGTCGATGAAGCCGTATTGCCCCTCGAGGCGCACGACCGCGCCGTCGGACCGCAGGAGCTGAAAATCCGACAACAGCGCCGCGAGCCGCGTCACGCGCACGAGCTGACCGCCCGGTGTCGCGACCTCCGCCGATGGCCCCGGCAGAGCGCGGTCGCCCCAGCGCGGCTCGACGCGCACGCGCAGTTCCGCCGCGCCGAGAGCGGCGGCGGTCCCGAGCAACAACGCGAACGTGAAACGGAGCATGCCGCCAGGGTCGCGCCGGGCGGTAAAGTGCGTGTGCAGGCCGCGCGGCAAAATTGTTAAGGCCGGGTAAAGGTTGCGGCGGAACTTCGCCCGCGCACCATGCTGCCGCCATGGAATCACCCGCGCCGGGCCGCACGCGCCTGCTGATGATCGACGACGACCGGAAGCTTTGCCGACTGGTCGCGAGCTATCTCGAGCCCCTGGCCTTCGACGTCGTCGCGGTGCACGACGGACGCCTCGGCCTCGAACGCGCGACCGATCCGGCGGAGAAATGGCACGCGGTGCTCCTCGACGTGATGCTGCCGGGCATGGACGGCTTCGACGTGCTGCGCGGCATCCGGGCGAAAACGACGGTGCCCGTGCTCATGCTCACGGCGCGCGGCGACGAGATGGACCGCATCGTCGGACTCGAAGTCGGCGCGGACGACTACCTGCCGAAGACCTTTTCGACCCGCGAGCTGCTGGCGCGCCTCCGCGCGGTGCTGCGCCGCGCGGCGACCGTCGCTGTCGCCGAAGGCAGCGCGCCGATGCAGGAACTCGTCGTCGGCGATCTGCGCGTTAACTTCGATGCGCGCAGCGCAGCGATGGGCGCGACGGCGCTCGTGTTGACGCCCGTGGAGTTCGACCTGCTTGCCTCGCTGGCGAAAGCGCGTGGCCGCGTGAAATCGCGCGAGGCGCTCCTCGACGAATGCCGCGACCGCAACTACGACGTCTTCGACCGCTCGATCGACGTGCACATCTCGGCCTTGCGGAAAAAACTCGGCGACGACGCGAAACAACCCCGCTTCATCCGCACCGTGCGATCCGCCGGCTACATGCTCGTGGACCCGCGCGCGGAGTGAGGTCACCCATCGCGCTCAACGCCGCCGCGCCCGGAGCACCAGCAGCGTTGCGGCCAAGGCGGCGAACCAGTCGCTCGGCGCGCCGCCGCCACCGCCGCCGGATGACGCGCTCGCGGTGCTCGTCCCGGACGTTGTCGTCGTAGGCGTAGTTGTCGTGGGCGCGGTGGTGGTCGTCGTGGAGGTCGTGCTGGAGCCGTTGGTCGGGCCCGTCGCGGAGCTGCCGGTGCCGGTGTAGTGCAGCGTCGCGGTCGTGCCAACCGGCGTGCCGACAGTCGCGTTCGTGTCGTAGGTGGCGATGGCGGTGAGCGAGACGCGGTAGTAGTTCGCCGTGGCGGCGGCGGTGTAGGTCGTCGTCGCGCCGCCGCTCGTGACCGTGGAGCTGAGCGTGGTGAACGAGGAGTTGTCGCTCGAAGATTCGACTTTGTAGGTCGCGCCTTCGGCGGAGTTCCACTGGAGCGCGACTCCGTTGCCGGACGCGGTGCCGGTGAGCGTGATCGCGGCGGCGGGCGCGCCGCGATCGTATTCGGCGACGGTCTCGCTGATCGACGTGACGCTGCCGCCGCTCGGGTTGCCGTAGTAGGAGCGACCGATGATGTAGGGGAACTTCGGCGTGCCGTCGGTTTCGATCGCGATGAAATAGGCGTAGGTGCCGTTGGGGAACTCGGGCGTGACGCAGAAGCGGCCGTTGTATTCGTCGAGGTCGAAGTCGGTGCCCTGCTTCTGGCCGAGGTCGCCGAGGTAATCGTAGTCCTCGATGTAGTGCCCGAGCACGTAGGTCGCGTTCACGGCGGGGCCGGATTGCGCGGCTGTGAGCGTGGTGCGGCCTTGGGCGCGTTGGGCCCAGGCGGGCAGCGATGTGCGGCCGGTGGTGGAGAGATTCGCGGTGCCGTTCGAGCCGTCGCGCTTCACGAAGCCGGAAACCATGCGCCGCACGCCGCTGCTGGCGTTGTTCGCGGAGGCGAAGCCGTAGGGACCATAGACCGGATAGCCGTCGGCCATGAAACCGAGGAGCGGCGAGTGTTTCGTCGGCGCGGTGGATTTCTCCGCGTAGGTGCGCGTGGCGCTGTTGTAGGTGATGTTGTCGTCGAGCAGGTAGCGGAGCGCGGGAGTGTTGGCGTGGTAATGGTATTGGGCGCCCGCTTGGTGCGCGAAGGCCGGATCGAAGGTCATGGCTTCGTTCACGTAGGCGTCGCGATTCCAGACGCCGTCGCCGCGCAGGCCGTTCACGGGCGTGGCGTCGGTGGCGGAGGCGTTGACGTAGGAGTAGGCGTCGCGGCTGTCGAAGAATGCCACGCCGTCGACGCCGTAGCCGATGGCGCCGAGGCCGGTGAGCGTCTTCGTCGTCGGCACGGTGGGGTTGCGCGGGATGCGGTAGAGGACGTTCGTGTTCGCGGGGAAGTTGGGAAAATTCTGCGTGTGCGCGGCGTCGCCATACCACGGGCCCATGACGTGGTAACCGAGGCCGGTGGAGCGCAGGTAGACCCAGTCGCCGGAATACTGGACCTGCGTGACGCCGGCGTAGGCGGGCGAGGATTGGGTGCCGGAGCCGCGACTCCACGTGGTCGAGGCGGTGCCGGCGGATTTCGCGGCGTCGGTCTGGTAGAGTCGCGCGTAATTGCCGGCGGCGTCAGTCAGCCAGGCGGTGACGCGCGGGTCGGTGGATTGGGCGGCGAGCGGCGCGACGAGGACGGCGAGAAGCGCGAGAGAGCGAAGCGGGGAATTCGGGTGCATGGGCGTGGAGCGTTGGCCCGAGTGAAACGCGGAGCGGTTAAGCGCGGATGTGTGTGCGCGCGGCTTTTTGTTAAGGGCGGGTAAATGGTCGGGATTTTTCCGGAGCGCCCGCTAGTGTCGTCGCGCTTTGAAAATCCCGCTGCCGCTTTGGATCAAGGTCTGGCTCCTGCTCGCGCTGAACTTCGCGCTCGTCGCGGCGCTGGGCACGGCGTGGTTCTTTGCGCGCAGCGAACGCGGTTGGGAGCGCATCGCGCTCGGCCCGCTCGGCGATCGCGTCGCGGCGCTCGCGGACGAGATCTCGGACGAGCTGCTGAACGCCGAGGAAAGCGAGTCGGCGGCGATCGTCGCCCGCCACGCCACCGAACACGGCGTCGAGTTTCTCTGGCTGCGCAACGACGGCCTCGTGCTCGCCGGACCCTCGCTGCCTTTGCCGGAGGCGGTGCGGCACGAGCTCGTGCGCAGCGGGCCGCGGCCGGGGCGCGGCGGCCGGCCACCGCTGGACGACGGCCCGGGGCCGGGTGAAATGGGTCCGCCGCCCGGCGCGCGGGGCGGCGCGGGACGGTTTCTCTTCCACCCGGAGAGCGGCGACTACTGGTTCGGGCTGCGCATCCATCCGTCACCCGAGCTGCTCGAGCGCGGCGGGCCGCCGCCGCGCACCACGCTCATCATCCACACCCAATCGGCGTTCCGCTTCGCGATCCTCCTCGGCTTGCACTGGTGGGCCAGCGTCGCAGCGCTGGCGCTCGGCGTGTCGGTGCTGTTCTGGATGCCGTTCGTGCGCTCGATCACGCGGCGGCTTGACGCGCTGACGGCGGCGACGGACCGGATCGCCGAGGGGAAATTCGAGACGCGCGCGCCCGTGGCCGGCACCGACGAGATCGGGCGACTCGGCGGCGCGATCAACGACATGGCGCGACGGCTGGAGTCGCACGCCGAGACGCAGAAGCGCTTCCTCGGCGACGTGGCCCACGAGCTCGGTTCGCCCGTTGGCCGTCTGCAGGTCGCGGTTGAACTCCTCGAACAGCGCGCCCCCACTCCACTCCAGGCCACCGTGGGCGACGTCCGCGAGGAGGTGCAGCAAATGGCGGAGCTGGTGGGCGAACTGCTGGCCTTCACGCGCGCCGGACTGAAGCCCCGCGAAACCGCCCGCGAGCCCGTCGCGCTCGAACCGCTGCTACGCGAGGTCGTCCTCCGCGAGGACGGCGCCGATCGCGTCGTGATCGAGACGCCCCCCGCGCTGCTCGTGCTCGGCGACCGCGCACTGCTGTCGCGCGCCATCGGCAATCTCGTGCGCAACGCCCTTCGCTACGGTGGCGACGGTGTGGTCCGCGTCACCGCGACGCGGCGCGACGGCGACGTGCGGGTGAACATCGAGGACGAGGGCCCCGGCGTGCCGACGGACGCTCTCGCACGTCTCGGCGAGCCGTTCTTCCGACCCGAGGGCGCCCGCGCTCGCGAGACCGGCGGCGTTGGGCTTGGGCTGACGATTGTGCGTTCGAGCGTCGCGGCCTGCGGCGGCGAGATCACCTTTGCCAACCGGCAACCGCGCGGCTTCCGCGTGGAGGTCCGACTCGCGGCCGGTTGAGCGGCGCGCTTACGCGGGCTTAACAAAAATCCGGTCGCGCCTTCATACGGCGCCAACGCGCGCGTGGTTTCATGGCGCCATGATCCCCGCCATGAGCGCTCCCGCTCCCACCTCGCCCGAATCCGCGCCGGTCGCCGTCGTGACGACCGTGCCGCAGATCAACGCCTTCAACTGGCTCCTCGTGCTCGGATTTCCGCCCGAAGTCGCCGCCGCTGCCGCGCACCCGGAGACGTTCGCGCGGTGAGCGCTCGTCCGGGCGCGAGGCCGCCTCAGCGTTTCGGCGTGAGCACCTTCTCGCGCGCGACGAGATAAAGGAACACGCAGAGCAGCGCGAACGGGATCATCGCGAGCGCGTCCGCGTTTTCGCCGCCGTAGAACGGATTGTGCGCCAGCGACCACGCCGTGATCGACGCGTCGAAATCGCTCGTGACACCGGCGAAGAACGCGATGGCGATGCCCGCGATGGCGCCGCCGGCGATGTAGCCGGATGCGAGCAGCACGCCGGGGCTCTTGTCGCTCTCGGCGGCGAATTGCTCCTCGCTAAGATTCGCGTAGGCGGGCTTCTGCCGGACGCGGCGATCGACCAGCCAGCGGATGAAGCCGCCGATGAGAATCGGCGACGACGCGGAGAGCGGCAGATAAACGCCAACCGCGAACGCCAGCGCCGGCACGAAGCTCATCTGGAGCACGACCGCGATCATCACGCCGAACAACACGAGCGCCCACGGCAGCTGCTGGTCGAGAATGCCCTTGATGATGTAGGAAACGAGCCGTGCCTGCGGGGCGGCGAACTTCTGCACTGTCGTGCCGTCCGGCCGCTCGTTGTAGGCGCCATTGATGCCGGGATCGACGAACCACACGGCCTCGCCGCGCTCGTTGACGAGGTATTTGCCCGCTGGGCCGCCCGCGGCGTCGGGCTTTTGCCAGACGAGATAGCTGCCAGCATCGGTGCGCGCCTGCGGGCCGACGAGTGACTCATGACGCGCGCCAGCGAGCGCGGCTTGCTCAACGTGCACGCCGGCCGGTGCGACTTTCGCGACGGGAACGTAGACGGTCGCCGAGTCGTTCAGGCGAAGCAGGATCGGCCCGAGCAGCACCGCCGACGAAAACGCGCCGACGAGAATCGCGAGCTGTTGCAGGCGCGGCGTGCCGCCGAGCAGGAAGCCCGTTTTCAAGTCCTGCGAGGTCGTGCCGCCGTTTGACGAAGCGATGCACACGATCGCGCCGATCGAGAGCGCGGTGACGTAATAGGTGCCGCCGTTCCAGCCGATGAGCAGGAAGATCAGGCACACGAACAGCAGCGTGGCCACCGTCATGCCCGAGATGGGATTGGACGAGGAGCCGATCTCGCCGGTCAGCCGCGACGAGACGGTCACGAAGAGAAACCCGAACACCACGATCAGCAGCGCGCCGAGGAGATTCATCTGCAGCGGCCGCGCGAGCACGATCAGCGCGAGCAGCACGACGATGCCGATGCCGATAAACTTCGGCGAGAGATCGAGGTCCGTGCGCGGCACCTTTTCACCGGCAGCGCGGTCGCCGCGCGCGAGGCCGACGTCGCGCAGGCCCGCCACGAAGCTGTGCCAAATCGTCGGCAGCGCCTGGATGAGGCTGATGATGCCGCCCGCGGTCACCGCGCCGGCGCCGATGTAGAGGATGTAGGCGCGGCGAATCGCGTAGGGATCCATCTCCGCGATCGGCACCGTGCCGGGCGCGATTGGCGTGGGCACGCCTTCGCCGAAGAAGCGGATCAGCGGAATCAGCACGAGGAACGACAGCGCGCCGCCGCCGCACATGATCGCCGCGATGCGCGGACCGATCACGTAGCCGACGCCGACGAGCTCCGGCGAAATCTCCGCGCCGACCGAGCCGCCCTTGAGCGGCGCGCCGAAGACTTTTTCCGGGATGTCCTTCCAGCCCTTGAACGCCGCCATCACGGTCTTGTAGAGCAGGCCAATCACGAAGCCGCCGAAGACCACCTTCGCGCCGGGCGACTTGCCGAGGCCGGCCGCCTCGGCGGCGGCCATTTCGGCTTTGGCCGAGGGAGAAGCCGCGGCGCGAGAAACATCGTCGACGCCGGCCTTCAACACCGCCGCGCACGCCGTGCCCTCGGGGTATTTGAGAATGCCGTGTTCCTTCACGATCAGCGCGCGGCGCAGCGGGATCATCATCAGGATGCCGAGCAGGCCGCCGAGGATCGCCACGAGCATCACGCGCGTGAGCTCGAGATCGAAGCCGAGGATCATGATCGCCGGCATCGTCGCGCCGACGCCGAAGGCGAGCGATTCGCCCGCGGAGCCGGCGGTCTGCGTGATGTTGTGCTCGAGGATCGTCGCGTCGCGCACGCCAAGTTTCGAGAGACCACGGAAGAGTGTGAGCGAAATCACGGCGACCGGGATCGACGCGCTCACGGTCAGACCGACCTTGAGGACGAGGTAGAGCGACGAGGCGCCGAAGATGACGCCGAGCACGGCGCCCGTCAGCACGGCGCGCCAGGTGAACTCCGGCAGTTGAACGGACGCGGGAATGAACGGCTCGAACTTCGGCGAGTTGTTTTGCGACATGGAGGGTAAAAAACGGCCGCGAGCGTGCGCACCGCACGGCGCACGCGCAATGGCGGAGTTGAGCTCGTGCCGCTCCGTGGAGGGCGCGCGTCCTCGCGCGCCGCGAGCGTTGTTTTGCTTTCGCGATCTGCGGCCCGCGGGGACGCGGGCCCTCCGGGCTGAATCGTGCCGACAACAAAAAAGGCGCCGCCCGGGTGGCGGCGCCAATGTTCCTATTGAGCAACCAACGCGCTCACCAGATCGTCACGCGCGCGTCGCCGGAGCGGCGCATCGGCGCGCCCTCGGGAACGCCGAACGCGGTCCAGAACTCCTCGAGATTCGAGAGCGGACCGTTCACGCGCCAGACGCCCGGCGAGTGCGGGTCGACGTTCACGCGGCGGCGCTGTTCCTCGGGACGCTGGAGATCGCGCCAGATGTTGGCGTAGCTGAGGAAGAATCGCTGCTCGGGCGTCCAACCGTCGATCTTGTCACGCGGCTGGCCTTCGAGCGCCTTCTGCAGCGCGGCGTAGGCGACCTTGATGCCGCCGAGGTCGGCGATGTTCTCGCCCTGGGTGAGTTCACCTTTCAGGTGGAGCGTGCCGTCGAGCACGGTGTAGCCGTTGAACTGCTCGACGACTTTCGCGGCGCGCTTGTTGAACTCCTCGCCGGATTCCTTCGACCACCAGTCGACCAGATTGCCGGCAAAGTCGTAACGACGGCCGGAGTCGTCGAAGCCGTGCGTCATCTCGTGGCCGATGACGGTGCCGATGCCGCCGTAGTTGGAAGCGTCGTCGGCCTTCGGATCGAAGAACGGCGGCTGAAGGATGCCGGCCGGGAAGGTGATCGAGTTCGCCTGCGGACTGTAGGAAGCGTTCACGGTGGGCGGCGTCATGCCCCACTCCGTCTTGTCGGTCGGCCGGCCGAGGCGTGCGATGTTGCGCCGCTGCTCGTATTGGGCGATGCGGAGCTGGTTGAGCACGTAGGAGCTGCGGTCGAGGTGCAGCGCGCTGTAGTCCTGCCACTTGTCGGGATAACCCATCTTGACGGAAAACGCGGCGAGCTTCGCCAGCGCCTTTTCCTTCGTGGCGGCGTCCATCCACTCGAGCGCGCGGATGCGATCGCCGAGGGAGGCGCGGAGATCTTCGACGAGCTTGAGCACGCGGGCCTTCGCCTCGGGCGGGAAATACTCGGCGACGTAGAGCTGGCCCAGCGCCTCGCCGAGCGCGTTGTCGGTCGCGCTGACGATGCGGCGCCAGCGCGGCTTGCGCTCCTTCACGCCGGCGATGACGCCGCTGTAGAAATTGAAATTCTCCTCCTCGAACACGGTGCCAAGCGAGGTCGAGAAATTCGACAGCAAACGCCAGCGCAGGTAGGCCTGCCAGTCGGCGGCGGGCGCTTCCTGCACGAGCTTCGCGAAGCCGGCGAAGAACTTCGGGTGCGCGAGATTCAGGTCCTTGAACTCGCCGAGTCCGAGCGTCGTGAAGTAGCCGGACCAGTCGAGTCCCGGCGCCTTCGTGGCGAGATCGGCGACGGCGATCTTGTTGTAGCTCGCGTAGGGATTGCGCAACGCGGCGCGCGGGAGCGAGACTTCGGCGAGCGCCGTCTCGATGCGCAGCGCGCCGGCGGCGCCAGCTTGCGCGGCGGTCGCGTCCCACCCGGAGAGCTCGAGCATCTTCGCGATGTGCGCGACGTATTGCTCGCGGATTTTCTGCGAGCGCTCGTCGGTGTTGAGGTAGTAGTCGCGATCGGTGTCGCGTCCGCCGCCCGGCAGGCCGAGGCCGCCCTGGCGCATTTGGAAGATCTGCGTGTTGCTGTCCTTCGCATCGGGGCCGACGCCGGCACCGAAGCCCACACGGATGCCTTGGGCGTGAAGCGCACCGAGCGTGGCGAAGACCTCCGCCGGTGTGTGCGCAGCCGCGACGCGATCGAGCAGCGGCTGCAGCGGTTTGATGCCGGTGGCGTTGATGGCGGCCTCATCCATGCCGCTGGCGTAGTAGTCGCCGACGAGCTGCTCGATCGCGGTGCCCGATTTGCCCTTGGCGGCGGCACGCTCGGCGAGCTGGCGCAGCGCTTCCATGTTGCGCTCGGCCAGGATCGTGAAGGTGTGCCAGCGCGCCTGGTCGGCGGGAATGGCGGTGTTCTTCAACCACGTGCCGTTCACGAATCGGTAGAAGTCGTCCTGCGGCTTCACCGATTGGTCGAAGTTGGCGGGAGTGATCTCCGCGCGAGCAACGAGTCCGAGTGCGCACACCCAGACAAGCGAGAGGGTTTTCAGGGAACGCATGGCGGCAACCTCTCCCGCTCCGCCGACCGGCGCAACGCGGAATCGACCAACGTGGCGACCGGAGCGATGACGCGGCCGGGGCGTCGGCGTCCACCTCTTCCTTTCGCCGGCGCGAGGAAATTCACAGCGGGCCCACCGGTCCCGCCGACTCCGAATTCTCAGCGCTTTCGCTTCGCCGTCTTGCGAGCGGCGAGGCGATGGCGGATCAGCCAATAGAGCATCTCCATGCGCGGCACGGCGGCGCCGACGGCTTTCGCGCGCCGCACGGGTTCGCCCCAGATTTCCTCGATCTCCAGCTCCTTGCCGTCGTCGAAATCAATCAGGCTCGAAGGCCGATAGCCGCCCATCTTTGCGGTGCGCTCGAACTGCAGGTCGACGAACGAGCGCGGGATTTCGTGGCCGAACTTCGCGGCCGTGTCCACGACCTCCTCCATCACGCGCCGAGCGAGCATGCGGAGACCGTCGTCGGCCATGATGACATCAGTCGTGACGCCGCCCGCCGCGATGGCGATGCCGTTGAAGGGGACGTTCCAGACCAGCTTGCGCCAGCGCATCTCCTCGAGGTTGTCCTGCGCCTCGCATTTGACGCCAGCGCGGCTGAACAGCGACGCCACGGCGTGGGTGCGCTCGCCGGCGGGCTTGCCGAACTTGCCGATCGTCATCACGCCAGGGAAACGGCACTCGACAACGCCCGGCCCTGTGCGCTCGGCGGCGATGTAGCACAGCGCGCCGATCACGCGATCCGGGCCGGCGATCTCGGCCACCGGCTCCTCGACGCCGAGTCCGTTTTGCAGCGTGAGCACGAGCGTCGACGGTCCGAGCAACGGCGGCAGCAGCTTCTTCAGCGCGTCGTTCGACGTGGCCTTGAGCGCGACGATCACGAGATCGCAGGCGCCGATCTCCTCGGTGGAGCCGTAGACCTGAACCTTCTTGAGATGGAATTTCTCGGTCGGCGTCTTGATGCGCATGCCGCGCGCGAGCACGGCGGCGCGACCGGTGCGGACGAGGAAATGCACGTCGTGTCCCGCGCGCGCGAGGGAGGCGCCGTAGTAGGTGCCGAGGGCTCCGCTACCCACGATGGCGACGCGAGGTTTCGAGGGAAATGGGGCGTTCACGCGGGTAAAACACACAGGCTGCGCCGAAAAGTTCAACACCGCTCTCCGGCGCATCCCGGGGACTTTTTCGCCATTTCCTCACAGCCCGCGGCGCGTCCCGGCGCGGCGCAGAAAGACGCCCCGAATCGGGGAAGTCCCCGCGACACCGCTTGGCGGAAATTCCGGGAGAATTGCCCGGCGGCACAGGCGGCACGCTTGCTCAGCCGCCGCGTCGAGAACGAGCCATCGCTGCGCCGCAGGCGGTTACCCAAGCCTCGGCGGCCGAGCAGCCCGGCCCGCGCTATGCACTTTCGCCGGCACCCGACCCCCGCAATTTCGCGGGCCTGCGACGGCATTTCCCTCGGCCGCGCGCGGCATTTCGCGCGTCTGCCGACAAGTTATTCACAGACGCTCCGCAGCGCCGTTTCAGAGCGGCATGTTGTCCGTCAGGCGGACCTCATCGACCCAGAACGCCACGGACATCAGCGACACTCCGGGCACGACCTCCCGCATCGGATCCATCGTCTCACGGTTCACGACCGCGATGTAGATGACGCGCAGCCGGCGCTTCGCGGCCATGATGTGCGTGGCCTCGGCCACGACGCGATCCGCGCTGCGCACACCGGAATCGACCATCTCCTTCGCGCGCTTGAGCGCCTGAAAAACCGCCAGCGCCTCGTCGCGCTGGGTCGGCGTCAGGTAGCTGTTGCGCGCGCTCACCGCGAGTCCGTCCGCATCGCGCACGGTCGGCGCGGTCAACACCTCCACCGGCAGCGCGAGATCGGCGAGAGCCTTCCGCACCACGGCGACCTGCTGGAAATCCTTTTCACCCATCACGAGCGCATCGGGCTGCACGACGTTGAGCAGCTTCAACCAGCAGGTGAGCACGCCGCGGAACAACGCCGGGCGCGACACGCCGCACAGCGGCTTGCTGACGCGCTCCTCCGTCACGGCCAGCGAGAAGCTCTTGGGAAACATCTCCTCGACCGCCGGCGCGAAAAAGACGTCGGCGCCCTCGCGCTCGCACAGCGCCGCGTCGGCGGCCGGATTGCGCGGGTATTTCGCGAGGTCCTCGTTGGCGCCGAACTGCAACGGGTTCACGAAGACGGACACGACGACCGCGAACCCACGTTCGCGGGCCAGCCGGACGAGGCTGACATGTCCAGCGTGCAACGCGCCGAGCGTGGGAATGAGCGCAAGCCGGCGCCCCGAGGCGCGCAACTCCGCGGCGCTGGCCCGCATCGCCGTGAGAGAGTCGATTTTTTGCATGACCGGGAAGGAACTTGAACTAACCCCTCCCCGGGCGCTTTATCAAGCCTCCTCGCCTCGGCCGCGCCGTCAGCGAGTCCGCCGTGGCACCTCGCGTCGCGGCGACCCTGTCCGATAATTCACCCGCGCTTTACGCATGTCCCCCACGCCCGATTTCGCCGCCCTCCGCACGCAGACCGAGCAGCTCTTCGCCGCCGGCCCCGGCGCCGACAAGGCCGCCGCCCGCGCGCTCTGGTCCGAAGTCCGCTCCGCGCTGAACGCCGGCGCGGTCCGCTCCGCCGAGCCGGACCCGTCTTCGCCGACCGGCTGGAAGGTCAACACGTGGGTCAAACAGGCCATCCTCCTCGGCCTGCGCCACGGTGACATGGCCGACGTGAGCGGCGCGTTCCCCTTCTACGACAAGGACACCCTGCCCGTCCGCCGCCCCGGCCTCGCCGCCGGCGTGCGCATCGTCCCCGGCGGCTCCTCCATCCGCGAGGGCGCCTACATCGCGCGCGGCGTCATCTGCATGCCGCCGATGTATATCAACCTCGGCGCCTACGTCGACGAAGGCACCATGGTCGACTCGCACGCCCTCGTCGGCTCGTGCGCCCAGATCGGCAAGCGCGTGCACCTCTCCGCCGCCGCCCAAATCGGCGGCGTCATCGAACCCGTCGGCGCGCTGCCCGTCATCATCGAGGACGACGTTCTCGTCGGCGGCAACACGGGCATCTACGAGGGTGCCATCGTGAAAACCCGCGCGGTCATCGGCGCGGGCGTCGTGCTCACCGGCTCCACGCCGATCTACGATCTCGTCAACCAGACCATCATCGCACCCGCCGCTGGCCAGCCGGTCGTTGTGCCGCCCGGCGCCGTCGTCGTGCCCGGTGCGCGCACCGTGAAACGCGCGCCCGGACCCGAGTGGGGCCTCTCCGTCGCCACGCCGGTCATCGTCAAATACCGCGACGAGAAGACCGACACCCGCACCGAACTCGAAAGCTGGATCCGATGAGCGCCGCGACCCAATCCCCCGCCCCCTTCGACGCCGTCGCCTTCGCGCGCGGCCTGATGGACATCGATTCGACGACCGGCAAGGAAGCCGCCGTCGGCCGCAAGCTCGCCGCCGACCTCCGCGCCCTCGGCTGGCGCGTGCAGGAGCAACCGGTCTCCGGCGAACGCTTCAACATCCTCGCCACCGTCGGCGAGCCCAAGGTCACGTTCTCGACGCACTTCGACTGCGTGCCGCCGTATTTCCCGAGCCGCGTCGAAGGCGACAAGCTCATGGGCCGCGGCGCGTGCGACGCCAAAGGCATCCTCGCCGCCCAGGTCGCCGCCGCCGAGCGCCTCCGTGCGCAGGGCGAGACGCGCGTCGCGCTGCTCTTCGTCGTCGGCGAGGAACGCGGCAGCGACGGCGCCAAGCGCGCGAACACGCTCCCGAACCAATCCAAGTTCCTCATCAACGGCGAACCCACCGACCTCCGCCTCGGCACGGCGACGCGCGGCGGCGTGCGTTTCCGGCTCCACGCCGACGGCCGCGCCGCCCACTCCGGTTATCCGGAGCTCGGCGAATCCGCGACCGAGAAGCTGCTCGATTGCCTCGAAATCCTGCGTCGGGCCGAGTGGCCCGACGATCCGGTGCTCGGCCGCACGCATTTCAACATCGGTCTGCTCAGCGGCGGCGTGGCGCCGAACGTCATCCCGCCGCACGCGCACGCGGAGCTGTTCTTCCGGACCGTGAGCGACGCCGACATTGTCCGCCGACGCGTGCAGGAACTCGTCGGCGCGCGCCTGCGCATCGAGGAGACCGCCTTCGTGCCGCTCGTGCGCCTGCACACCGTCGGCGGTTTCGAGCAGGCCGTGTTCTCCTACGCGACCGACGTGCCGTTCCTCGACAACTGGGGCACACCGCTGCTCTTCGGCCCGGGCTCGATCCACGTCGCGCACACCGACCACGAGTTTCTATCGATCGCCGAGCTCCACGCCGCCATCGACGGGAACGTCCGCATCGCGTCGGAACTACTCGCGCAATAAGCCGCAGGCCGGGCACTCGCGAGCGCGAGGCGCTTACTTCAGCAGCCGCTGGCTGGTCGCGTGCTCGTGCACCCAGAAGCGGTGCACCGTCAGCGGGCCGAGCCGCAGGTCGTAGCCCCACTCGGTGTCGACGATCGTCGGCGAACCGAACGCGCCGGCTTCCTTGATGCGGCTCCACGTCTCGTTCGCGAGGCAGCGGGCGTTGTGGAAGGCCGCCTCGACGTCGCGATACGAGCCGCGGTTCGTGGAGCGCTGCGTCGGCGTGCTGTCCGGTCCGGTTTCCAGGGAAAACTGGATCACGGTGAAAGTGGAGGGGGCGTCTCCGGACAGGGCCATGCCCGGACAGATAGCCGGCCGCGTGCCATCAGCCAGCCCAAAGTGCGTCCGCCTGGGATATCGAGGCAGGAAGCGCCCGTGATCGTCCCGCAGGCACGATGAGCCGTTCGCGGCTCGCCGGGAGGCGAGCCCTCCAGTCGCGCGCCGACAAACGAACGCTTGCTGGCGTGGCCCCGCGATTCGGGAAGCTCCGCGTATTGGGGAGGGCCCGCGTCCTCGCGGGCCGCGCCCGCGGCGCGTAAGCGCGCTTCCAACTGAACGGGCCCACGCTAGATAGTGCCGGCCCGCTCCCCTTTTCACCTACAGCGTTTTCAAACACAATGTAGCCGGGGTCGCTGACCCCGGAAAGAGGCTTTCCCGAGGCAAGAAGCACCGACCGGGCGCAGCGAGCCCGGCTACAGAAAAACAGAAAAGGCTCCAAGCCGCCCAAGCGCCGCGTCGCGTCGCGTTCGCGACGCTTCATCGGCCACGCCGCGCGCTACTGTTTCGGCACACTGGCCACAATATCGTCCGCCAGCGCCGCCACCGCTTCACTCAAGCCGCGCGCGAGCTGCCCGTAATCGCCGTGCCACGCCGCCGCGGGGGCCGTGAACTCACGGCGCACCACGACTTCCGGTTTGTCCCCGACCCGCAGCAATTCGATCACGGCCACAAAGCGCACGCCTTTCGCCGCGCCCTCGGCATTGAGCACGCGAACGGTCAGGTCGTAGTCGCGCGGCAGTTGCGCCGGGAACGGATAAGCCAGGATGTTCGCGCGCGCGGCGAGTTGCTCCCGCAATACCCGCGCGATGCCGGCATCGAGCGGCTCGGCCCAAAACGCATCGGCGGCGTAGCTGACCTCGTTTTCCCCGCTGCGCGTGACGATCGCCTTGTGCTTGAGGTAGGCGGGCACTTCGACGGGGCGCAGGCCGAGCTTCACCGCGCCGGCCGGCGGCGCATCGGCGGCGGGATGGGCTTCGAGGACGTAGTAGCGCGCGCTTTCGGGCCGCGCCTCGGGGAGGATGTTGCAGCCGGCGAGGAGCGCCGCGGCCGCGGCGGCCAAACCAAAGCGAAGAGAGGAGGAGAAATTCATGGCGATCAGCGTTTCGAATTGCCGTCGACCTTGCGGCCGACGAGCAGCGCGTTCGGGTTGCGCTCGAGAAGTTCGGCGAGGCGCTGGATCGCGCCGGCGGCATCGGAAACCTGCTGCAGCGTGCGCGTCACGTCCTCGCCGAGGTAGCCCTGCGACTGGACGAAGCGGCGCGTGGTCGCGGCCGCGGCATCGATCTGCTTCAGCGCGGACTGCGCGTCGGCCAGCGTCTGCTTCAGCTCGCCGCTCACCGGCTGCACCTGCGCGTCGAGCTTGGCGATGAGCGCCTGGGTGTCGGTGATGGTCTTGTTGAGGTTCGCCATGACGGCCTTGGCGTCGGGCGAGCTGGCGAACTTCTCCACGGAATCGGCGGCGCGACCCACGCGCTCGGTCAATCCCTTCACGTCGAGGTCGGCCATCTTTTGATTGGTGGTCGCGAGGAGCGTCTTCAGTTCCTTGCTCAAGCCGGCGAAATCGACGCGTTTGATGTCGGCGACGATTTCCACGATGCTGCTTTGCACTTCGGCGATGGGCGACTTGATGGCGGGAATGACGGGATACGGCTCGACCGAGTTGCGCTTGGGCGCCGGATATTCGCGCGGGTCCTCGAAGCTCAGCTCGACGAACAACAGGCCGGTGATGCCCTGCAGGTTCAGCTTCGCGCGCATGCCGCGCTCGATGAGGTTCTGGAGCTCGACGGGATTGGTCAGCTCGATCGTGTTGCCGTCGCGATCGGTGAGCACGTTGCGGTCGATCTCGCAGATCGTCTGGACCAGCGCCACGCGCGTGGCGGAGTCGTAGCGGACGTTGATCGCGGCGACGCGGCCGATGCGCACGCCGTTCACCTTCACCGCCGCGCCGGGGTCGAGACCGCTCACGGACTCCTCGAAATAGACGACGAAGCGCGTGGGCTTGGAGAAGAAGTTCGTCCCGCCGAAGGAGACGAAGGCGAGCAGGCCGAGCAGCACGGCCCCCAACACAAACATGCCCACGGCGGCAGGACTGAAGCGGGATTTCACGGGGTTGAGACTCCTTTTTGACCGGCGGGCTCCATGCGTCTATTCAAAAACTCCCTCACGCGCGCGTCCTCGCTGCGATCGCGCAGCTCGCGCGGGTCGCCCTCGGCGATCACGCCCTTCGTCTCGCGGTCGAGCATGACGACGCGGTCCGCGATGCCGTAGATGCTGGCGAGTTCGTGCGACACCACGACGATGGTCGTGCCCAGCGTATCGCGCAGCTGCAGGATGAGCTCATCGAGCTTCAGCGACGTGATCGGGTCGAGGCCAGCCGACGGCTCGTCGAAGAACACGATCTCGGGATCGAGCGCCAGCGCGCGCGCGAGGCCGGCGCGTTTCTTCATGCCGCCCGACAGTTCCGACGGATAATAATCCTCGTAGCCCGCGAGGCCGACTTGCGCGAGCTTCAGGCCGACGATGCCCGCGCGCTCGCGCCGCGAGAGGTCCGTGTAGAGTTCGAGCGGCAGGGCGACGTTCTCGCCGACGGTCATCGAACTCCACAGCGCGCCGCCTTGGTAAAGCACGCCGAAGGACCGCAGGAACGCCTTGCGCTCGCGCGAGGCCGCGTGCGTGAAGTCGCGCCCGAAGTAGCGCACGCTCCCCTTCGGCGGCTGCTGCAAGCCGACGAGGTTGCGCAACAGCGTGCTCTTGCCGCAACCCGAGCCGCCGATGATGAAGAACACCTCGCCCTTCTTCACCGCGAACGAAACGCTCTCGAGAATCACGCGCTCGTCGTAACGCGCCTGCAGGCCTTCGACCTCGATGGCGAATTTTCCGGCGGCGGGCATGGGGATCTTGGTGTCGTCGCTCATGTCACCACCCGAGGATGTTGAAGATCACCGCAAAAACGGTGTCCAAGACGATGATCAGGAGGATGCCCGTCACGACCGCGCTGGTTGCTGCCGCGCCGACGCCCGCCGCGCTGCGCTCCGCCTGCAACCCGCGCAGGCAGCCGGACAAGCCGATGATGATGCCGAATATGCCCGACTTGATCAGACCGACGAACAGGTCTGACAGGTCGACGATGCTCTTCGTCTCCGCCCAATAGAGGCTCGCCGGGATGTCGAGGATGCCAGCCGAGATCACGAGCCCACCGAAGATGCCGAGCACGTTCGAGTAGAGCGCGAGCAGCGGCATCATCAGGAACAGCGCCGTCAGGCGCGGCATGACGAGAAAATCCACCGGCGACACGCCGAGTGTCTCGAGCGCGTCAATCTCCTCGTTCGCCTTCATGTTGCCCAGCGTCGCCGCGAACGCCGCGCCCGTGCGGCCCGCGAGCACGATCGCCGCCATGAGCGGGCCCATCTCGCGGATCACCGCGACACCGACCATGTCGGCCACGTAGATGTCCGCACCAAATTGCCGCAACTGCACCGCGCCCTGATACGCGAGGATGATGCCGACAAGAAAACTGATCAGTCCCACGATCGGCAGCGCCATCGCCCCGCACAGCTGCATTTCGTGGATGCAATCCCGCCAGCGGAACTGCGCCTGCCCGCGAAAGAACCGCGCGATGCTGAACACGCACTCGCCGACCAGTCGCGAGATATCGCGCAGCTCGCGCACGAGACCCGTCGCGGAATTTCCCACCGCGGTGAACAGGTCCGGCAGCGCCGGATCCTCGTGCTTCGGCGCCTTCGGCTGGCCCAGTTGCAACACGAGCTGGTCGACGCCGTGCGGCAGATTGACCGTCTCGAACTGCGCGTGGATCGCCTCCGCCCCGCGCTTCGCCTGTCCGACGAACAGCGGCAGCGCACTGTCCCAATTCGTCACCTCCCGGCCTTCCACGCGGATCATCCGGGGCGGCTCCTTCGTGCCCGCCGCCGCCATCGCCTTCTCCGCCAGATCGTGCCAATCGGGCCGGTCCTCCGTGATTTGCCAACACCCGCTCACCACGACCATGAGCACGCCGTCCGCGAGGTGCGCTTCGGCTCGGGCTGTGGCGACGGGATTCGACATCTCCCCGACTTTCGCCGCTGCGACGCGCCGTCACGAGAACTTTTTGGCCCGGTTCCGCCAATTCGGGAGAACCTCCGGCATCGCGCTCGCCACCCTCCGGAGGGCCACGCGATCGGGCTCCGGGCCCGCCCCAAGCCGATCGCGCGGTCGCCCGCGAATCGCAGGCGCGCACTCCGCCACGCCCGTCGCCTCGCCCGCGGACGGATTTCCGTCTCGCCGCTTCCGCCGCGGCGCCGTTTGCTCCACCGCTCATGCGCTTGCGCACCGTCCTCTTCGACCTCGACGGCACCATCGTCGACCAGTTCAACGCGATCCACCGCTGCCACTCGTTCGCGATGCGGCAAATCGGCCTGCCCGCCCCGACGTTCGAGCAGGTCAAACGCGCCATCGGCCGCGGGCTCGACGACGCCATCCGCGATCTCGCCGGACCGGACAACGTCGAGCGCATCCTGCCCATCTATCTTGAACACTGGCGCGCCACGAGCCTGCAAGACGCGGCGATCTTCCCCGGCACGCTCGAACTCCTCGGCGCCTTGCGGGCCCGCGGCGTGAAATGCGCCGCGCTCACCAACAAGCGCGGCGATGCCTCGCGCGAAGTCTGCGCCCACCTGAAAATCACGCCCCTGCTCGACGGCATCTTCGGCGCCGGCGACACGGAGTGGTTGAAACCGCAACGCGAATTCGTCGACCACGCGCTGCGTGCGCTCGGCACGACGGTCGCGGAAACGGCGTTGGTCGGCGACTCGATCTACGACGTCGCGACCGCCCTCAACGCCGGCCTCGCCTTCTACGGCGTCACCACCGGCACGCACGACGACGCCGCGCTGCGCGCCGCGGGCGCGACCGAGATCTTCGCCGACCTGCCGTCCGCCGCCCCGGCGATCCTCGCACGCTGTTGAGTCGGCTCCCCCGGACGCGTCGTCGCGCACCACGCAATGAAGTTCGCTGCAGGTTGCCGCCCAGCTTCGCGACCCGCCCCGTTCTGTAACCTATTAGGTTACAGTTTCGCCCCGCCAGTCGCGGCGATCCGGGCAAGTGTAACCTAATAGGTTACACTTGTCAGATGCCGCTGGCGGGCAGACTCGAGGAATGGTCCGCGGCGTCACTTGCCCTGGCGCGACCACGCGACTTCCGAGTCGAGCGCGTGGAGCGAGAGCACGATGTCGCGCACGAAGTAGACGAGCGAACCGAACAACAGCGCGATCCCGCCGACGAAAAACGCCAGCAGCAGGATCTCGCCGTCGAACTTCAACCGCGCCGTCGCGAAGATCGCCAGGATCAGCAGGCAGGCCGACAGCATGCTGAGCACCGCCCACAGCACCGAGGCGCGGATGAGGCGCGTGCGCACCGTGAGCACCTCCAGTTGTTCCTCGATGCGCGGGTTTTTCTGCTCGGGATGCTCGCGCAGCTCCTTGGCCAGCGCGCGCGTGCGGTCCACCGCGCGGCCCATGCGGTTGGTGAGCGTCAGCAACAACATGCCGGCGCCGGAAATAAGGATCACTGGCGTGATCGAAGCTTGGATGACCGGCAACATACTCGAAGGAATCGCGTCCATGCCTGAACTGTAGCCTCGCGGCCACCCGGAGCAACCCGCCCGTCCGTCACGACTGTGCGCCGGTTGCCAGAGCCAGCGCATGCAATGCCACGCCGACCAAGAACACCCCGAAAAGCGCCCATGATCGCGCCACTCGCGGCCAGCAAATCAACTGCAGCCCCGCGCGCAGCACCCAGAATCCCGTCACGCCGACCAGTGCGGCGCGTCCGAGCGGCGTAGCCACCCACGCCTCGCGCAGCGTCGCCTGCGCCAAGGCCACCGCGAAGAACACGTAGGTGAGCATGATGTTCAGCACCGGCACGACACCGCGATTGATCGCGCTCAGCCGCGGCAGCTCCTCGCGCCAGCGGAACAGTTTCCAGAAACCGAGGTGAAAAAGGCCGAAGGCGGCATTGAAGACCGCAGCCGCGAGGATCCAGCCGCCCGCGCTCATTGCCGCGGCAGACCCTTGGCCCGGTCGATCTGCAAGCGCAGCGCGTGCAGCGCCGAGAAGATGTCGCGCAGGAATTCCGCGAGCGACGCGATGAGCAGCACGATGCTCAAGCCGAACAGGAACAGCACCACCTCGCGCACCGGCCAGTCGAGCAGCGCGCCACAAAACAAAGCCACGATGAGGAAACAGGACGACAACATGCTGAAGCCCGCCGCCGTGACCGCGCGCCGGATCATGATCGAGCGCGCCCACATGATCTCGAGCTGATCCTCCAGATGCTGGCGCGATTCGCCTGTCGTCTCCGGAATCGTCTCCGCCAGCACACGCGTGCGGTCGACGATGCGCCCCATGCGGTTGGTCAGCACGATCATCAACGCTCCCATGCCCGACAGCAAAATCACCGGCGTGATCGCGAGCTGGATGATCGGCAGGAGCGACGAGAGTGATTCCATGCCGCCGAGATTGCGCGCCGTCCGGCGCGTCGCAATCCGCTTATCGCCGCCAAGTCAGCCCGCGCTCCCGAGCACCACGCGAAGTTGCGGTGGGGCGCGCTGACCTCCACGCGCTCAGCCATCCCGCAGGCCGCGAGCTTGCTCGCGCCATTCTTCCGAGAAACGCGACCGAGGCGCGGCCCACAGAGGAACGGCCCCCGAATGCGCGCTCAGCGCGCCAGCGCGTTCGCGACTAGAGCCAGCGCGCCCGGCAGCGCCTGCACGAAGAGAATTTTCCGGCTGGCCGTCGCCGCGCCGAACACGCCCGCCACCACGACGCAGCCGAGGAAAAAGACGCGCACCGCAAAACCGAGGTCGCCCGCCGCCACCATTCCCCAGACGAGTCCCGCCGCGAGGAAGCCGTTGTAGAGCCCCTGATTCATCGCGAGCCTCCGACTTGCCGCGGCGAACTCCGGCGTGAGCCCGAACACGCGGCGACCGTAGGGCGTGTTCCAGAGGAAGATTTCCAGCACTAGGAAGTAGACGTGCAACAGCGCGACGAGCGCCGTGAGGAGCGTGGCGGCGAGGGACATGACCGCACGGTGCCGCGCCGGCCGCCGTTCGCCAAGCGCCGAAACGACGCCGCTCTCCACCCGACTCGCTCCGCGCCCGACGCCGCGGTAGGGGCGGTTGCCCTCAACCGCCCGCGCTTTCTCCATCGACGGTCGTCTCACGTCGCCGCTGAATCACCAGCTGCGACGTCATGTGCTGCACGGTTTTCCCATCCTGATTGTAGGTCCGGCTGCGCAACGTCAGCCGCCCGTGCGTGGGGCGTCCGGGCATTTCGCTCTTCGCCACCACTTCCTGCGCGACACGCAAGCGGTCGCCCGGCCGCACCGGCCGAGGGAAACGCAACTCCTCGACCACGTGTCCGATCACGCCGCCCTCCACCTGCATCTCGCCCTGCACCATCAGGCGCATGCTCACCGCCGCCGTGTGCCAGCCGCTCGCCACGTGCTCGCCGAAGAGCGAACCCTTCGCCGCCTCCGGGTCGGTGTGAAACGGCTGCGGATCATACTGCCGCGCGAACGCGACGATCTCCGCGGCGGTCATCTCGTATTCCGCGGTGCCGAATTTCTGTCCGGGTTGCAGGTCTTCCCACGTGAGCATGCGCGCAGGGTGCGCGATTCGCGCGGGTTGTCCAACGCCGCGTTGAAATTCCCCGCGCATCTGCTTCGCTCCCGGCTGCGCCCGGGCCAGCGCCCACACAACCATGAAGAAAATCCTGTTCCTCCTCGCGCTTGTCGCCGCCGTCGGCGCGCGCGCGCAAACCCCCGCTCCGGCGCCCGCGCCCGACGCGGCCAAGCTCGCCCTCGCTCGCGAAGTCATCACCGCCATGCAGGCCGACAAGATCATCGACCGCATGACCGGCCAGATGAAGCAAATGGCCGCGCAGATGGCGGGCTCCTCCGCCGATCTCTCGCCCGAGAAACGCGCCCGCGCCGAGGCGACGCAGGCCAAAATCATGGGCCTCAGCATGGAGATGTCCAAGACGCTGCTCTCGAAAATGGACACGGTCTACGCGGACGTTTTCACCGAAGCCGAGCTGAAGGCGATGAAGGCCTTCTATTCCTCCCCCGAGGGCTCCAGCGCCCAGCTCAAGCAGGCCGATGTCGCCAAGCGGATGATGCCGCTCTTGCAGGACCTGCAACGCGGCCTCATGCCGAAGATCCAGCAGATCGTCGCCGACGCGCAGGCCGAGGAGGCGAAAGCCGATGCCGCCGCCGCGACTCCCGCCACGCCGGCCGCCAAGGCGCCCGAGCCGGCGAAGTAATCCGCTTCGCCCGCGCGCTCCGCGCTACCGCCCGCCGCGCTTCGCGGCGGGCTTTTTCTTTTCCGGATACGGCATCAATCCCATCTGCCGCAACCGCGCCACCACGCACGGCTCGGGATCGCGCTTCGCGCGCCGCAACGCTGCGCGCACGTCGGCGCGAAACTCCGGGTGACGCTGCGCGAGCCACCACAGCGCGTTCAAACTCCACACGCGCACCGTCGCCTTCGGATCCTCGAGTCCGTTGCGCAGAAACGCTCCCACCTCCGCCGGGGCCGTTTCCATCAGCTCCGGATTCTCCGTCCAAAACTGGCTGAGCACGAGCCGACCGAGGTGCGAGCGCACGCCGTCCAGCCCGTCGATGACGACGCTCAGCGCCTCCGCCGGCGGCTGGGCGCCCTCGCTCACCCAGCGTCGCAGCATCCACGCGCCCGTCCACTCCAGCACGCGCGAACCGCTCACGATCGCTTCGGCCACGGTCTGCGCATAGCGCGGATGCGCGCGGTTCCGCTCATGCCACTGCCGCATTTGCGGCACGGACATTCTCGGATCTGTCTCCAGTTCGTCGAGCAGCATGCTCCTTTTTCAATCAACAGCCCGACCGGAGCGAGCCTGCTTGTGGATCAAATCGCATTGCCTTCCGCAGCTTCTCCCATGCGTGCCGGCCTCGAACTCAATCTCTTCGACGAAGAAATCTACTCTGGCATTACGGGTCCACGTGTCTTGACGCCCGAAGGAAAACCCCTTCGCTCCCATCCTTCATTTTCCAACTTTCATGAAAGTCATCACGCTCCCGCGCCTCCTCGCCCTTCTCATCACCTTCGCGGTCACCGGCTCGCTCCAAGCCAGCCTGGTGACTTTTAAAGGCAACAATATGACCGTGCACCGCGGTCATGTTGATACCTCTACCGGACAAAGCGTAGAAGCCAACGAGACGCTGCAGTTTCAGGGCCGCGATGATTCCATAAACTTCACCGACCTCGATGCGCAGGGCAACACCACGGTCGCCGCGCTCAGCGGTCAGGTCACGGTGAAGCTCGCCAACGGCCAGTCGGTCACGATCGATGCGGGCACGGGCGTCGTGATCAGCTCCACCGGCTTCGCCTCCGCGCCCACCAGCCTTTCGTCCTTGGTGAAAAGCAACCCAGCCCTCGCCACCAACCTGGTCGCGGCCGTTACCGATGTCGCCAAGCTCGCCGGCAGCACTCCCGCCGCCCTCACCCAGCTGGCCCTCGTGGTCAAGGTCGTCGCCACCGCCGTGCCGGAGCAAGCCACCACCATCGTCCAGAATGCGGTCTCGGGCCTCGGCTCCACCGGCACCATCACAGGTGAGGTCCTGAATAAAGCTGTCGGCGCCGTCATTCAAGCCACGGCTCAAGGTTCGGGCGCCACCGTGGCCGCGCTCACCGCTGCGGCCACCACCGTCCCGGGTGTTACCGTGACGCCGACCACCGATACTCAAGTCCTCAACGAAATTCTCGATCCCGTGACGCCCGTCGAGACTCCCGTGATCAATCTGCCGGCCAGCCCGAGCTGAGCCTAGCCAAACTCTTTCGACCACCAAAGGCCGGGCCATCGAGGTCCGGCCTTTCGTTTGACCGCCCCCCGCGCTCCGCGCTTTTCTTTCCAGCCCACGTCGCCAACCTCTTGCTCTCGTGGCGGCCCCCTCCTCCAACTCCCTCGTCGGCGTCCTCGAGCGCATCATCTTCTTCAACGAGGAGAATCATTACACCATCGCCGAGCTGCGTCCCGACACCGCCGAACGCGCCGAGGATCGCGTCACCATCGTCGGCACGCTCCCGGGCGTCCAGTGCGGCGAGACGCTCCAGCTGACCGGCGAGTGGGTGAAGCACGCGCAGCACGGCGCGCAGTTCAAAATCGCCGCGCACAAAAGCGAGCTGCCCTCCTCCGTCTACGGCATTCGCAAATACCTCGGCAGCGGCCTCGTGCCCGGCATCGGCAAGGTCTACGCCAACAAAATCGTCGACGCGTTCGGCACCGACACGTTTCGCGTGCTCAGCGAGGAATCCGGCAAGCTCCGCAAGGTCCCCGGCATCGGCAAAGTCCGCGCCGCCGCGATCAAGGCCGCGTGGGACGAGCAGAAAACCCTCCGCGAAGTTCACATCTACCTTCAGACCTACGGCGTCACGACGTCGCAGTGCGTGAAGATCGTGAACAAGTTCGGCGCCGCCGCGCAGCAGATCATCCGCGAGGAGCCCTACCGCATTGCGCGCGAGATCGACGGCATCGGCTTCAAGACCGCCGACAAGCTCGCCATCAACCTCGGCTTCGCCAACGACGCCGCGCCTCGCCTCGATGCCGGCCTGATCTACGCGCTCGAGACGTTGCAGGAAGACGGCCACACCGCCTACCCGCGCGACGAGCTCGTCACCTACACCGCCACGCTGCTCGAGACCTCCGCCGAGCGCGTCGAGGCCCGCATCGACGCCCTCATCGCGCAGAAAGCCATCGTGGCCCACGCCACTCCTGTAGCCGGGGTCGCCGACCCCGGCCGACCGGGCTCACCGAGCCCGGCTACAAGCGCCGCGCGACGCGAAGCGACGATCCAGCTCCCCACCAATTCGCGCGCCGAACAAAAGATCGCCGACGTCGTGCGCCGCCTCGGCACGCAGCCGACCGGCCTCCCGCCGATCAAGGTCGATGCGGCCGTCACGTGGGCGCAGGAGAAGGCCGGCTTCGAGTTCCACGGCCTGCAATCCGCCGCCATCAAGAACGCGCTCACGCACAAGTTCACCATCCTCACCGGCGGCCCTGGCACGGGCAAAACCACGATCCTCCGCGCCCTCGTCGACATCCTGAAGGCCAAGAAAGTCCGCGTGACGCTCGCCGCGCCCACCGGCCGCGCCGCGCAGCGCCTCGCCGAGACGACCGGCGGCTTCGCCTCGACGATCCATCGCCTGCTGAAGTTCGAGAACGGCGCGTTCACCGTGAACGAGTCGCACCCGCTCGCGACCGATTTCCTCATCGTGGACGAGGCCTCGATGCTCGACGTCCGCCTCGCCGCCGCGCTGCTCCAAGCCGTGCCGAACCGCGCGCACCTGCTCCTCGTCGGCGACATCGACCAGCTCCCGAGCGTCGGCGCCGGCAACGTCCTCAAAGACCTCATCGCTGTAGCCGGGCTCGGTGAGCCCAGTCGACCGGGGTCCGCGACCCCGGCTACAAGTCTTCCCGTCACGCGCCTCTCCTTCGTCTACCGCCAGGGCAAGGAGAGCGCCATCGTCACCACCGCGCACGCGATCAACGAAGGCCACGCGCAACCGCCGCCCGTCCTGAGCGAAGTGGACAAGGCGCAGGCGTGGAGCGACCTGAACTTCATCGCCGCGCACGACGCCGAGGATTGCCTCGCGAAGATCGTCGAGCTCACCACGCGCTTCATTCCCGCGCATTTCAAGTGGTTCAACCCGATCACCGACGTGCAAGTGCTCGCACCGATGCACAAGGGCACCGTCGGCGTCGGCAACCTCAACACCCGCCTGCAAGCCGCGCTCAATCCGCACGAGAAAGGCCTGCGCGCCGTCAGCGGCGAGTATCGTCCGGGCGACAAGCTCATCCAGCTGCGCAACAACTACGACAAGGGCCTTTTCAACGGCGACATCGGCACCGTCGTCAGCACCGATCTCACCAAGGGCACGCTCATCGCGGACTTCGACGGCGAGCAACACCTCTTCGAGCGCGGCGAGATGAACGAGGTCGCGCTCGCCTACGCCATCAGCATCCACAAATCGCAGGGCAGCGAGTATCCGGTCGTCATCGTGCCGCTGCTGAAGGCGCACTTCATGATGCTCCAGCGCAACCTCGTCTATACGGCGATCACGCGCGGCAAGAAAAAGGTCTTCGTCGTCGGCGAACCCGCCGCCTACTCGATGGCCGTGCGCAACGCCGAGTCGAAGCAACGCTGCACCCATTTGCGGGAGAAGATTCTCTCTCTCGATTAACCTTCCGCGTCCGCCGCAGCCGCAGCACAGGCCGAGGCACTCACTGGCGGGCGGAAGACCGGTGTGGCCGGTTTTGTCGTGGGGAATCGACCGCGCGCCATGACGCGGTTCAGCCATTGCCAACGCTCCGTCGGCTCGCACACTTCTGCGCCGTGGGCCGCCCCAGCTCGCTCATTCGTTCGTTTCGTCTCCTCATCGCGTGCGCGCTTCCTGTCGTCGTCATCGCCCCAGCCCGGGCCGCGGACGCGCAGGAAACATCCGCGACGAGCGGTCTTGTGCTGGCCGTCGTCGCCACACTCGCGCTCGCGGCCTGGTTGACCGCCGTGCTCTGGTTGCGTTCGCTCGCGCTCGAACGGCTGAAAACCCTGGCGGTCGAAAAGGCGCGCCACATCGGCTCTGCCCGACTGCGCCGCTTCAGCCTGCGCCGCCTCGGCCAGTTGGTCGTGGTGGGAATCCGACTGGCCACGATCGCGCTCGTGCTCGCGGGCATGCTCGCGTGGGCGATCGTCTTGCTCGACCTCCTGCCGGCCACTCACGCCACCGCCCGGCATATCGAGAATGAGGTCTTCGCCGAACTGGAGCGCCTGATCGTCGGCGCCGCCACGGCGCTGCCCGGGTTGTTGGTCGTCGCGCTGATCTATTTCGCCACGCGCATCGTGCAGGAGCTGCTCAATCACTATTTCCGCTCCATCGCCGACGAAGAGATCGCGAGCAACCTGTTCGATCCCGTCACCGCCGAGACCTCGCGGCGGCTGGCCGACGTCGGCCTGTGGATTGCGGCCGTCATCATCGCGTTTCCCTACATTCCCGGCAGCGAGTCGCCGGCGTTCCGCGGCGTCACGGTCCTCGCCGGTCTCATGCTTTCGCTCGGCTCGAGCAATCTCGTGGCGCAGTTCGCCAGCGGACTCGCGCTGATCTACGGACGCGCGATTCGCCCGGGCGAATACGTGATCGTCGGCGAGCACGAGGGCACGGTGGAGCACATCGGCTTGTTTGCCTGCACGCTGCGCACGCCGCGCGACGAGCTGTTCGTGCTCTCGCACACGGTGGTCTCCCAAGGCGTGCGCAACCTCTCGCGCCACGCCGATCAACTGCGCCTGACCACGACGGTGACCATCGGCTACGACACGCCCTGGCGGCAGGTGCGCGACTTGTTGCTCGCAGCCGCCGCGGCCACGCCGGGCATCCGCACCGAGCCCGCTCCCGAGGTGCGGCAGACGGCATTGCAGGATTTCTACGTCGCGCACGAGCTGCGGTTCACGCCGGAGAATCCCGCAGAACGTCTCGCAGTGCTCGGTCGCTTGCATGCGGCGATCCAGGATCAATTCCACGCCGCCGGCGTGCAAATCATGTCGCCGCACTATCTCGGCGATCCAGCGCAGCCCAAAGTTCCGCCCGGCCGCCCGCCGAGCTGATCCATGCGCGCTCGCGCCAAGCCCGGCGTGCCATCCCGAGCCCCTTCCGGCCCCGCGAACACCTCGTCTCATCGCAGAACCGTCCAATCGCGCGCCCGACCGGTATTTTCATCTCGGAAAAGACGCGCCTCGTCGTGACGTCATCGCAAACCGCTCGACGACCCACCGTGCGCGCCAAGCATCGCGCGCCATGATTCCGCGCCACCTGTTCTCCGTCGTCCTCTGCCTCGCCCTCGCCACGCTTGCCCACGCCGCCGATCCCACGCCGGCCCATGCGCCGTATCCCGAGAATTTTCTCAATTGGAAGAAAATCAAAGCCACGTCGCTCGACCCCGCCGCCCCTGCCACCGCCGAGCTCACCGATGCGCACTTCGTCTACGCCAACGCCGCCGCGCTGGAGGGACTGCGCACCGGCACCTACCCCGAGGGCGCCGTGTTCGTGCTCGATATCCTTAAAGTCGAGCGGAAGGGCGGAACCACCACACTTGGTCAACGCGCCTCCACCAGCACCATGGTGCGCGACGCCTCCGCCGCCTCCACCGGCGGCTGGCGCTTCGAGGACTACGACATCGTCACCAAGGCCGCGCTCGAGATCGACGTCGTGAAGGACTGCTACGTTTGCCACACCAAAGTCGCGAAGCGTCAGCACGTCTTCACGCGCTTGAAACCCTGATCTGGCTCGTCTCAAGACACACGGCTGCTTGGATCCGGCGATGCTTTTGCCCCGCCTCGCCATGCTCACGACCCTCGCCGCCGCGTCCGCCTTCGCCAACCCCGCCGAGTTCTGGCTCGACCTCGTTTCCGGTGAGGAATCCGGCAACGCCGACGTCTTCGCCGACCTCGCGAAAGCCGACATCGTCTACGTCGGCGAATCGCACACGATCGACCGCCACCACGCCGTGCAGCTCGGCGTGCTGCAGGAACTCCACGCCCGCGGCCGCGCGCTTACACTCTGCCTGGAACAGCTCGAGGCGCGCGACCAGGCAACCATCGACCGCTTCAACGCCGGCGCACTCACTTTCGAGCAACTCGCCACGGAACTCGGTTGGGCGAAGAAGTGGAAGAACTACGCCGACTACCGCGCGCTCTGCGACTTCGCGCAGCAGAATAGCATTCCGGTCCGCGCGCTCAACGCCCCGCCGGAAGTCATCCGCGCCGTCAGCCGCGGCGGCGGCCTCGCCAAGCTCCCGGCCGAGCAGCGCGCCACGCTTCCGTCTGATATCGAGCTCAACGACGCTCCCTACGAGCGCCTGCTCAATCTCCAGCTCGCCGTGCACTTGGCCATGGACCCCGCAAAACTGCGCCCGGTGTTCGAAGCGCAGGTCGCCCGCGACGAGACCATGGCCGCCAACATCGCCGCCGCCCGCGCGCTCACCGGCCCCGACGGTTCACCGCGCACCGCCGTGGTCGTCGCGGGCACCGGCCACGTCCGCTTCGGCCTCGGCACGCCGGACCGCGTCCGCCGTCGGCTGCCCGGCATCGTCGACCGCATTGTGCTCTCGACCGAAAGCGGCCAGTTGAAACTCACCGCGGCCGACAAGGCCGCGATGCGCGACATCGAGATTTCCCACGCCGACCTGCGCGCTCTCGCCCGCCCGCCGGGCGACTACCTCCGCGTTCTGCCGCTGGCCGCGGCGACCGGCACGCCCTAGCGCTTCAACGACACCGCGCCAGCAAGCGCGCGCGCGAAGGCACGCCGTGCTTCCGCAGGATCGAGGCAACCTGGTTCTTGATCGTGGCCTCCGCGCGGCCGAGTTCGTTGGCGATCTCCTTGTTCGAAAGACCGGTGAGCAACAGCTCGCGCACCCGCTGCTCGGCGGGAGTGAGGGCCGCATCGATGACCGCAGCACGAGGCCGCGGCGCGAAATACGGGCGCGATGTGAGCAGGCAGCTCGCCCCGAGGAGCAGGCTGGACGGGACGAAATCGGATCGGGAGGCAACCATGACAGGGGAGTATTTCCGTGCCGCGGAAAGGCGGCACCTCTAGCTAAGACGAACGAGGCCGCCAAATCCCCGAAGAAAATCCTTCGGGTGCGGCAAAAAACCGGGCATTGCCCGTTTCAATGGACAACGCCGGTGCGGAAAGCTGCCGCGCGCCGACGGAGAACGTCCTGCGGGACTAGCGCCCCAGCAGACGCTTCACCTCGGCCGCGAATTTGTCGCCACGGGCGTTCGTGCCGGCGAGTTCTCCGCCCCCGCCGACGAGAAACATCGGCGGGGCCGCCCATTCAAGATGAGCCCAGCGGAGTCGGCGGAATGCGCACCAGCGGCGCGAATTGAAACACGTGGTAGCGCGCGATCTACTCGCCCTTCTCTGCGGCCAACTCCTTGGGAATCTCCACCAGATGGCCGGTCAATTTCGCGAGCAGTTCCCAGATCTTCCGGCCGGTCGCGTGCTGGGTGACCATGAATCCCTCTTGATTGATGACCCAAACGCGCGGAATCGAATCCACGCCGAAGCGCTGCCCGATCTCGTTTTTGCGGCCCTTGCCGTCGTAAAACTGAGGCCACGTCATGCCCAACTTCTTCGTCGCCTCGATGAACTGCTCCCGCGTGCGATCCGCCGGGTTGCGCGGAGCACCTTCTTTCGGCGCCTGGTCAAACGAGATCCCCACCATTTCCACGCCGAACGGCTTGAAAGCCGCGTAGGCCGCCTTCGTGTTCGGCAACTCCTGCAAACAAGGGCCGCACCACGTCGCCCAGAAATCGACGATGACCACCTTGCCGCGCAATTTCGCGAGATCGAACTCCTGGCCATCGACCGCCACGAACTTGAGGTCCACCGGCTTTCGGCTCGCTGCGATCGCGTTCAACTTGCCGCGCGCCATCTCCGCCAGAGCCGGACTGGAGGACGCCGCGAGCTGGTTTAGATAAACATCAGCCTGCTCCGGACGCTGCTGCACCAGAACCTCGACATACTGGCTCTCGTAGGAAACGAGTTCGGGAGTCCCCGGCTCGCGACGGGCGGCCTCGTCGATCGCCTGCCGCCAGCGAGCGAGCGCCGCGTCAGTCTGCGCGGGAAATTGCTCGATCAAGAAGGTCGCATACTGGTGCTCCAGCATCACCACCATCGCCGAAGTCTGCGCCCGGCGCGCGAAGCGATCCAAGGCCTCACGCCAAATCGCCGGAGCAAATTTTCCCGTCCGCTGCGCCTCCTTGTAAACGGCGACGCGCGCGTGCACGACCTGCATCATCGCGAACTCTTCCACCTGTTCGGCCGGCACTCCGGGCGTTTCCAGAATTTGCCGCTCACAGTCTTTGCGCAGGGCGTTCCACGCCAGCTGGTCCGCCGCGGCGGTCGGTCCCTCGAATCGAGGTTCGCTGAACACGATTTTCTGCATCGCTTCCCAGCGACGGACATCGGCCGGGAAATTCGCGATGAAATCGGCCGCCGCCACCGCGATGGCCCCGTTGGTCTGCAGACGCGCAGCCTCTCGCGCCGCCCGCTGTTCCTCCGTCTGCTGCGGCAGGCTCGTCCACTCGAACTGAGTGGCTTCAACGTTTTTGAGTTTCGTGTAGGCAGCGTCGGCCGCCGCCGGGGTCTCACCACGCGCCACGCCGGACAGGAGCGCGACGGCGCACGCGATCGCTAAGCTGTATTTTTTCATGAAGATCTCCGCAGGGCGGAGCGCGCGGAAGTTGAGCGCGCTCCGCATGAATGATTTTCTCGCGCGCTTCGGCGCGACGGGAACGGTTAGTTCGCTGATTTGCGGCGGACCGCCTCTTGGTATTTGGCGAGGTCCGCGTCCACCTGATCCAGCAGCTGTTGTCCGACTTTGTTCGGCAGGTCGTGGAGGTAATCGCGGAATTTCGCCTGATATTCCGCCGCTTGAGCGGCCTCGCCGAGGCGCCAGGCGCCTTGGGCCAACGCAAAGAAGACGTTGCCTTTGGCGTCGGCTTTCAGGTTTTCCAGCGCGTAAGCATACATCTCCTTCGGCAGCTCATCGGTTTCCAGCAGCACGCTGAGGTAAGCCTGCACGGTGGTGCGCTGCAAAAGATCGGACGGATCACGCTGCGATTTCTCCACCGCGGCCTGCGCCTCGGCGAAAGCCTGCTTCGCATCGAATTTCACCAAGGAGCGGAAACGCATCGCGGGCATCTTGGCCGCGAAGGTCGGGTATTCGGCCCAGACGTCCATGGCCTTGCGCCAGTCCTTCGCCTGCATCGCCTCACCATACTTCTCCATCACCTTCAGCATGGTTTCCTGGTTGCCGGGATCGCCGGCGAAGTCGGCCGCGGATTTGGCGTAGTCGAATTCCCCCGCCAGCAATTCCTTCACGACGCGGTCGAGCTCGAACGGCATCCCACTGCTGATCCACGCAATCTTCCCCGCAGCATCGACCACGATCGACGTCGGAATTCCCGCCGCTTTGGTCGGGTTAAACCAGTTTTTGAGCAGGTCGTCATCGGCGGTGTCGCGGCAGATCGGGTAATCGGCGTCCTTGCCCATTTGCGCGATCACCTTGTCGACGGCGCGGTCCGCCTCCGGGCCGGGCAGCCGTTCGAAGAGATCGACTCCGATCACGGTCAGCTTGCCCTTGTATTCGTGCGCGAGCTTGGTGAGGTGCGGCATCGCGGCGCGGCAGGGCGAGCACCAGGTCGCCCAGAATTCGATGATGTAGATCTGACCCGATTCGAGGCGGGTGATCGGACCGTGTTTCACCCAGCGCCCGGCTTTGAACTCAGGCGCGGGCTGGCCGATTTTGAACGCCGCTTCCTCAGCGGAAACAGAGGAGACGACGGCGAGAAGCAGCGCGCTCAACACGAGCGAGCGCAGAGAGGGGAGTTTCATAGGTGAGCCTTTCGATTCCGAGCCGGCGAGAGCGACGTCGCTCAGAATTGCCGCGTGATGTTGATCGCGTAGTGCTGTTGACGTTGCTCGATCGTGCCGAAGCGGAACGTGCCATCCGCGAGCGGAGGGTCTTGGTCAAAGACGTTGAAGACGGTGAATCTCACGCGCGTGTCCTTGAGCAACACACGAGCCCAACGCTGTTGGATAGCCTTCGACCGCCCAAAATCGTAGCCGAACTGCAAATCCCAGCGGATGCTGGAGCCGATGACCGTGGTGCTCGCCAGGCTCTCGTTGAACGAACTGTTGTAGGTCGCGAGCGTTCCGATCTCCATCGCGCCGGTGCTCCAGAAGAGCGAGCCGGACAGTTGCCACGGGAGATTGCTCGTGCCGGTTTGAGAAGGCGTGATGGGCCCGTTCGGTCCGCGGACGCGCATTTCATTCTTATCCGTCCGCGCCACATCCACGCGCGCATCGAGGCGCCCCTTGGCGGTCGGCAGGTTGTAGCGCAGGCCGGCATCCCAACCCGCGTGTTTGGACGCGCTCACATTCATCCAGCTCTGCACCCACTCGACGATCCGTCCCGGCGTGGTGCCGGACGAAGGCGCGCGAATCATGAACTCGGGGTAGAGCGTCGCGATTTCCGTGAAACTAAAAATGCTGTTCATCTGGACAATCCGACTGGAGTAGTCGGTCTCCCAGCGGGTGCCTTGGACCGACAGGCCGGGAACTCCCGGCACATCCAAGGTCAACGAGAAGGTGTTACTCTTGAAGACCTCGGGATCGATGTTCGGATTGCCGGAAATGGTGGACGTGAACGGAAGCGTGATGGGCTCGTTGTTGCGCAACGGATCCGTGAACGTCGGGGGAATCCGCGTCAGATTCGAGCGGGACGCGACGCGACGCTCACTGAAGAGCGGGGGCACGCGATACCCTTCGGAGCGGGTCACGCGCAGCGAAAGCCAGGAGATCGGCTGCGCGAGCACGCTGAAGGTCGGGTTGGTCGTCGACGGAAAATCCGAATAGCGGTCGTGGCGCGCGGCGACTGACGCGTCCAAGCGGTAAAGCAGCGGGATCTTTTGCAGCGGCGAAATCACCGGAGCCCTGACTTCAGCCGCAAAGCCATACGAACGCCGGCTCGCGGAGGGCACGAGCGCGCTCGTGCTCTCCAATTCGTCGTGCGTCGATTCCGCGGTGAGGGCCATTCTCACATCGCCGGCCGGCAGCTTCCAAACCTTGCCGTCCGCGCTGGCGGAAAAGAGGAGGACTTTCGGCCGCTCTTGCGTGACGGCCTGCGGTCCGGCCACCGCGCGGAAGACATCCTGCAGTGCGATCGCGCGGCGAGTGCTGTCATACAACAGCGTCGGAGGAGTGCCGGCGTTGAGCAGCGGCTGGACTCGCGCCTGCTCGAGCACGCCGGTGCCGTTGTCCGGCACGGATTGCGATTTATCCAGTGTCGCGCTCACGTCGTAGCGCCATTCGTTCGCCAGCTCCCCGCGGAAGCCGATGGTTCCGCTGAACGCTTTGCGCGTCACCTTGAAGTCGGACAGGTTGTCGAAAAATGTTTTGTGCAGGATGATGGGGACACCGAAGGGATTGCCCGGATAGTTTGCCGGCAGCGTCAACCCGAAGGCGAAGCCCACGTTGAAACCGGTCGGGCCCGTGTCGTTGAAGTAGAGGCCCTCGGTGTTGTAAGGATCGCCATAGCCCACGTTCTCGCTCTCGACGTAACGCCCTTGGGCGTAAACGGAGAAGACCTTGTTAAAGGTATACTCGCCGCCGAAGAGCACCGAATTCTGCTCGAAGCGCGGGCTCGCGTAGATGGAAGCCGCATCAAAGCGCTCGCCCCAAGCGGTCGCATCGTCCGTTGAAAACGGATCCCACGAAGCGCCGCCGGCTGCCGCATAGGCATTGGCATAGTCGGTCGCGGTGAGACCGGTTCCGGATGAGTTCGCCGGGATCGGCACCATCGGCGTGGCCAAGCCGGGAAGATTCAAACCACTCTCCGTCTCGATCCAGCCCGGCACGACGCGAATGGAGTCGCTGCGGTTATCGACTCCGCCAAACGCGCGGCGATCGTTCGTGAAGATCGTGGCCGTGTCGCGCGCGGCCAGAGGCGTGCTCCGCTCATGCGACAACGTCACCCGCGCATTCCAGTTGGCGCGCGAGACGCTGTGGGTGAGCGAATAGCTCTGAATCGAGGCGTCCTTCCGGAACGTGTTGTCATAGTTGATCTGAACTTCCGTCCCATTGTAGTCCTTCCGCGTGATGATATTGATCACGCCGGCGACCGCATCGGCGCCGTAGATCGCGCTCGCTCCGTCCAACATCACCTCGATCCGGTCCACGGCCGAGAGCGGGATGCCGCCGATGTCGTAGCGATCGTTGATCGTGACCTGGCTGCCTTTGGTCACTCGTCTGCCGTCTACGAGGATCAGCGTGCTCGCGCCCTGAAAGCCGCGGAGGTTCGCGGACACCGCATAGTCGCCCGCGAGAGGGCTCGGTGAGCCCGCGTTGTTGCCCATGCCATTGCTGGCGCTGCTAATCTGCGGAATCACCCGGAATACATCGCCCAAATTGGCCGCGCCCGTCCGCTGGATCGCCCGGCGATCGAGGGTGAAGACCGGCTGCATCGTCTGCTCGCCGACCAACGTGCGAATCCGCGATCCCGTGACCTTGAAAGCGTCCAGCTGGACAGTCCCGTCCTTGACCGTCGCGCTGGAATTGCCGGCCCCGCCGCCCGCCGCCGCCGCGTCAGCGGGGCGGCTTGAGACTTTTTTTGCTTCCACGGTCGGCTCGCGACGGACAGCGATGGCACCGGTTTTCGCATCGGTGGTGGCGACGAGACCAGTGCCGGCGAGGAGCAAATCGAGCGCCTGCGCCGCAGTCAGCTCACCCTGAACGTCCGGAGTTTTCACGCCGTTGACGGTGGCGGGCGCAAAGACGATCTCGCGACCGGCCTGCTGGGCGAACTGCTTGAGGCTTTGGGCGGCATCGCCAGCGGGGATGCTGAACGTGCGCGCGGCTTCCGCCGCCACGAGTGAAACGGCGAAGACGCAGCCGAGCGCGACGATTGCGAGCGCCCGGCGGATGAGGGGTAACGAGAGGTTCATCAAGGTGTGCGGGTTCGCAGACCAAGACCCTTCACGCGGCGCTTTCCATGAAGCGAAAAAATCTATGACCCGCGCTCACTGGCGGCTCAGGGCGATCTCCGTCTCGCCACGCCAGTCGGCGCGCATGCCGAAATCGGACTCCATGAGGCGGACGAACGCTTCGACGTTGTCCGAGCGAAAGGTGACCGTGAGGCGGAGCGCGCGCAGCGAGGGATCGGCCAGGACGAGCTGCACCGGATTGCGACGGTTGAACTCGGCGACGATGTCCGCGAGCGGCTGATCGGTGAAGTCGAGCAGCCGCGGCTGCCACGCGAGCGCGCGCTCCCGCTCGGCCGCGTCCACGCGCAGAACCTGCGGCGCGGCCGCGGACGGCTCGAGCGAGACGACCGTGCGCTGGCCTTCCTCCACGAGCGGCGGAGTCGTGCGCACCGCCGCTGCGGCGGGCGGCGGCGTGACCTCGACCTTGCCCTCGGTGACGAGGACCTCGACCGCTTTCGGGTCGAGGCGGACGTTGAATTCGGTGCCGACGGCGCGAACGTTGACGCCGGCGGCTTGGACGATGAACGGGCGCAGCGGATTCTTCGCGACGGCGAAGTTCGCTTCGCCGCGCACGAGATGCACACGCCGCTCTTCGGGGGCGAAATTCACTTCGAGCACCGCGCCGCGGTTCAGCGAGACGACCGTGCCGTCCTCCAGCGTGCGTTTCTCGATCGGCGCCGCGAGTGCGTAGGACGGCGCGCGCTCGACCGGCGGCGAAATCATCGAAGCGGCGCGCGGCCACCAGAGGACGGCGGCCAGTGCGACGGCCGCGGCGAGCCCGAGCGCCTGCGGCCAGAACCGCAGCACGCGAGCCGCGCGACGGCGCGGCCGCAGCAGATCCGGATCGGGCACGGCGTGAACCGAATCCTGAATGCCGGTGAGACGATCGAGCTCGTCCCAGCCCCAGCGCGCCGTGGCCAGCGCCTCGCGGTGGCGAGGGTCGGCGGCGAGCCATTGCGTGTAGGCGTCCTGTTCGGCGGGAGTGAGACCGCGATCGAGACGCAGCACCCATTCGGCGGCGGCGTGGGCGATCGGATCGGAAGCGGAGTGATTGGGGTCGGCGGGGTTCATGTTCGCACGGCGCGGTCGTGGCCCCGACGGCGGAAAAATTCGATGCACTTGCGCAGGCCGATGGCGCCCTGCGCCTCGACGGTGTTTTCGGTGATGCCGAGGCGCTCGGCGGTCTCGCGCTGCGAAAGGCCGTAGATTTTGCGGAGCGTCACCACTTGGCGGCAGCGATCCGGCAGGGACTGGATGGCGTCGATCAGGACTTGAAAATCCTCGCGTCGCGTCAGCGTCTCCGGCGCGCCGAGGGCATCATCCAAGACACTCAGCGGATCGACTTCCGTGGCCCCGGCAGGGCGCTCGTAGCCTTGATGGCGGAGGTGGTTGAGGGCGAGGTTGCGCGCAGTGACAAAGAGGAACGCCTTCGGATTGGCGATGGGGCCGGAAGCGTGGGCGCGCATGAGCCGGGCGTAGGCGTCTTGCACGACGTCTTCCACATCGCTCACGTCCGGGAAGCGCGCGCGGACCCACCCGCGGAGTTTGGCGTCGTGAGGAAGGACCTCATCGACAAACCAACGCGCTTGTTCTGGATCTTGTGGCGGCACCGGGAGCGACGCGCGAAAGGCGCGTCAAAGAGCTGAGACACGCCAACCGCTCCCCTCCCCTAAAGCAATTTTCGAAAAATCAGGAAGGGGCGCGATCAACGGCCGGTCGCCTGGCCCGCCGGCAGGCCAGCTCCCGCGGTGCGGCGCTCGCACTCAGAGCGCCAGCAGGCGCTTCACCTCGGCCTCGAGCTTGTCGCCGCGCGCGTTCGTGCTGGCGAGCTGGCCGTCCCGGCCGACGAGAAACATCGATGGAACCGCGCGAATGCCGAAATAGACGCCGAACTCGTTCTGCCAGTATTTGCCGTCGAGGTGTTGCGGCCATGGCATCTTGTGCTCGGCGGTGAACTTCAAGAGCTTCGTCCGGGCCGCTTCGATCTTGCGCGCAACTTCCTCGGGCAAGTCGGCCTTGGCGTCGGGGGTCCGGGTGCGAAGACGCGGGAGTTCCGCTTCGGTGACGACGCCGGCGTTCTCGAATGCCACGCCAATGATCTCGAAACCCTGATCGTGATACTTCGCGTAGGTCTCGAGGAGGTGCGGCAGCTCGGCGATGCAGGGGCCGCACCACGTGGCCCAGAAGTCGATCAACACCACTTTGCCCTTCAGCTTCGCGAGATCCACTTCGCGTCCATCGGCGCTGGTGAATTTGATTTTGCCCAAGCCCTGACGGACTTTGTCGAGGTCGGCCTTGGCCTCTTTCGCAGTCGCGCTCAGAGTGGCGGACGGGCTTTGCGCCACGCGATCGAGATAAGCGGCGTAGGCTTCCACGCCGAATCCGGAATAGGGATAAAACACTTCCGACTGGAGCCTCGTGAGCGAGGATTCGTCGAGTCCTTCGGTGGCGAGCTGTTCGATCTGCCGCTGAATCGCGTCAAGTTCGGCCGCGGTCTCGGCCTTGTCCATCGCCCGCATCACCAGCTCGCGTCCGGCGCGCGCTCGTTGCTCGGTCGTCGCGGTCTGGTCGGCGCGCACGCGCTCGAGCAAGGCCTTGGTCTCCGCCGCGAACGCACGCTGTTTGTCTTCGTCGAACGTGAGGTAGTCGCGCTTGGCATTCTGGTCGAACGCGGGATCGATCGCCGTGATGAACATGGCGCCGCGCTTGACCAGTGCGAGTGCCGCCTCGGCATGCTCCGACCCGGTCGGATGTTTCGCGAGATAGGCGCGGACCTGCCCGAGAAGCACAACGCTGGCCGCGTCGTAGGTGAGCCAACGTTCGCGGGGGGAGAGCTCGGGCTTTTGCAGCACGGATCGATCGCTCGACTGTCGCAGGATCTCCTGCAGCTCGGGATCGTTGGTGGCGGGCGCCGATGGCGGCGACGGTTGAGCGAGTGCCGTGACGGCGAGGACGAGGAGACAGAGGAGTGATTTCATAAAAGTGAGGCGTTGAATCTCAGGAGGCGGCCGCGGTCAGATCGTGCGGCCCCCTTTTTCCACGGCCGCGACGCGGACGGCGCGACCGTGGAAGAGACGAATCGGAAGCGAACAGCGAAGGCAGATCAGAATCCCTTGCGGAGCGTGATGACGTATCGCGCCATGCGCGGATCGGTGACGGCGAAACCGGCCTGGCCTTCGATGTGCGGCGGCTCGCGGTTGAACACGTTGTTGATGTTGAAGGCGACCTTCGTGCCGGAAAGAAGCCAGCGCTTCATCCGCGTGTCATTCGTCGCGTCGCCGCCGCGACGATCGAAGTCGTAGGCGATTTGGGTGTTCCACTCGAGCGCGCTGTGAAAGCGCACCGCCGTATAGGTCAGGTCGCGATACTGCTTTTCCTGATAGAAACCGCTCACGCCGAAACCCCACGGACCTCTGGTCCAGTAAGTCTGCCAGCTGAGGCGCGTGGGAAACTGGTTCAACGTGCTCGAAGGAGCTTTGCCCGGGTTGGCGGTGGCCAGGTATTTGAGGTAATCCGTCATCGTGACCCGCGCGTCGAACGAGCCCCACGCCGTCGTGCGGCGGTAGGACAGCTGGTAATCGATCGCCTGGATCTCGAGTTTGGCGATGTTGGCCGAGCGCGTGTCGATTCGCGTCGGGATGCCAGCCCAGCCGGGCAGGTCGCCGGGAAGATTCGCGCCGCGCGTGATGCGCTCGGGGAAAAGGTCGAAGATTTCCTGCGCGCTGCCGAAGCCGGCGATGCGGTCGGTATAGTCGATCACTTGATAGTCGGCGGAGAACGAGAGTCCCTTGAGTCGTTCGAAAGGCGACTCGATGACGATGCCGAGGTTGTCGGAAATCGACGTCTCCGGCTTGAGACTGAGATTGCCGCCGAGGGCCGTCGCGTAGACGCCGGGCGGGAGCGGCGTGTTGCCGCGCTGCGGATCGATCGGCGAGCTCGAGAGATCGAAGAACGTGAGCCGGCCGTTGGTGAGCGGACGATAGAGATCGTTCAGGGTGGGCACGCGGAACGCGTGGTTGCGCGAGGCGCGAAGGATAACCCATTTGACCGGTCGCCAGATCAGACCGTAGCCGGGGCTGACATCGCCGCTGGTGTCGCTGTAGGTGTCGTAGCGGGCCGCGGCCGAGAGTTCGAGGCTGTGCAACCAAGGCCGATGCTGCGCTTCCGAAAAGAGCGGCACGCGCGTCTCCGCGAACGCGGCTCGGGCATCGCGCTTGAAATTGCCGACGAGGCTCTGGTTGATCCGGGGACCATCGGGCACAGCCAGCGTGGTGCGGGCGCGTTCAGCACGGTATTCGCCACCGACCGCGAGTCGGATTGCGCCGGCGGGCAATTCCCATAGCGGGCCGTCGGCCTGCGCAATGAAACTACCGTTCGTGTTGCGCTCCGACTTGGCGCCGTTGCGGAGCATGGAGCGGAGCACGTTGAGATCGTTCGGCCGTTGCGTGCGGCTGTCGTAGAAGAGCACCAAGCTCTGCGCGTCGATCAGGGGAGCGAAGACATTGTTGTCGAGCGCGGGATCGTAGGCGTCCTTGTCCTCGAGGTAGGCGCGGTTCCAGTCGAAGCCGGCGTCGTAGCGCCAGTCGGAAAAAGGCAGGTTGCCGCGCAATCCGGCGGCGAGCGCCGTGTTCGAGGTGAGCGCGGTCTTCTGACCCTGGATGGGGCCGAGTTCCCAGAAGGTCTTGTAGAGGTCCAGTTCCACGCCGAACGGATTGCCCGGGTAATCCGCCGGCACGGAGAAGATGCTGTTGCGGTAGTTGACCGGCATGCCCTCGATTTCGGTCCTCGTCTTGCTGTAACGGCCCTCGAGGTAGAGATCGTGGTTTTCCGTGAGACGATAGTTGGCCCGCAGGCTCGCGCTCGCGTTTTGCTGCGGCGAAATCAGGTTCACGTATTTCGCGCGATCGCCGGTGTAAGCCGGAACGCCCAGATCGTCGCCGGCGACCGACACGTAAGCCGAAGCCGGCAGCGGCGCGGCGCCGGCATTGTTGGGAATGAGGGCGTAGGACGAAGTGCGGCCGGGAAGGTTGTCGCCATAATACGCCACGATGCCCGCGCCCGTCGCGAAGCCGCCGAAGGCAAATGAATCCGTGCCGGTCGCAAAACCGGACGTGCCGCCGAGCGTAACCCAGTCATCGGTCGCGGAGAACCGGCGGTCGACCGCCGCGAAGGCATGGCGGTCCTGCACGGTGGCGGAGAGCTGCAGCTCGAGTCGGTCGCGGGTGATGCCGTAGGTGAGCGTCGCGGTGCGCACCGCGGTGTCCGTCGAAAACGTGTTTTCATAACTGAGCGCGAGTTCGCCGCCCGTGTAGTTGCGGCGGAGGATGATGTTGATCACGCCTCCGACGGCATCGGAGCCATAGATCGCGGACGCGCCGCCGAGGAGCACCTCGACGCGTTCGATCGAGGCGACGGAGATGCCCGCGAGGTCGGAGGCGTCCTGGCCACGAATGATGCCGGTCTTGGTGACGCGACGGCCGTTGATCATGACCAACGTGTTCTGTCCGCCGAGACCGCGGAGATTGAAGGTGCTGCGCGCCGTCGCCGTCGCGCTCGCGCTCGAGCCGTCCGAGGTCGTCATCAGACCTCCACTTTGACCGCCAAAGCCGATGCCGTCATAGGAGCCCTGCGAATAGGCCTGCGGGATGAGACGGGAAATTTCACCCACCGAGGTGATGCCCGCCCGTTCGATGTCCGTGCGACCGAAGGTCACAACCGGATTGATATCCGCGGAACCCACGAGGCTGCGAATGCGCGAGCCGGTGACTTCAAACTCCTGGAGCTTGACCGTGCCATCGTCGCGTTTGGTCGCGGAAGTCGCCGAACGCGCTGCCGCACCGTTCGCCACCGCCGCGTCAGCGGGGCGGCTTGGGACGTTTTTTGATTCGGCGGCGGTTTCCTTCCGCACGGCGAGGGCGCCCGTGGACTTGTCCTGCGCGACGACGAGCGCGGTGCCTTCGAGCATTTGCTCGAGCGCAGCGCGAGGGGTCAGCTCGCCCTTGATCGCGAGCGTCTTCACGCCCGCGACGTCGGAGGGCGAGAAGAGCAATTGCTCGCCGGACTGGGCGGCGAATTGCTTCAGCGCCCGCGCCGCGTCGTCGGCGGGCAGGTTGAAATTCTTCTTCACGGCCTCAGCGGCGAAGCCGAGCCCGGCGAAACAGAGACTGAGCAAAAAGAGGACAGGCGTCCGCAGGTAACGTGCGGCGCCGACGCGAGGATGCGAGGGTGAGGTCATAGTGTGTGACCGGAGCGCGGAAGGGGCGGCGCGGCGGTCACCAAGGGCAGACGGACAGACTTCGCAAACTCTCTAGAAAATTTCCCGCGACGAAATGTCATCGCGCCGCACGCAGCTCGATGCCCTGCGCCGTGCGTTCGCTCGCCACGCCGAAGTTTTCCTCCAGCAGACGCACGAACGGTTCGTAGCCGTCGGCGCGGAACGTGCCACTGAAACGCTTCGCGTTCAGGGCGGGATCGGCGATGACGAGCTTCGTCTGGTTGTAGCGGTTGAACTCCGCCACGACATCCGCGAGCGAGACGTCGTCGAACTCCAACCGCCGCTCCTGCCATGCCAGCGCGCGGTGCATCTCGGCGCCGCCGAGTTCGCTGATCGCCACGACCGGCGGGGCGGACTTCTCGATCTCCGAGGCCAGTTTCACGCGCACGCTCTCGCCCTGCACGAGCAGCGGCGGGCCGGACTGTTCCGCGACGGCGGGCAACAGCGATGCGCCCTTCACGGCATCGTTCACCTGCACTTTGCCCTCGGTCACGAGGACGTCGACGGCGTCCTCGCGCAGGCGGACATTGAAGGCGGTGCCGACCGCGCGCACGGCGACATGATTTGCGGCGACGACGAAGGGCCGCGCGGGGTTCTTCGCCACGTCGAAATGCGCTTCGCCGCGCAGCAGCTCCACGCGGCGCTCGGTGGCGGTGTAGTGCACCTTGATCGCGCTGTCGGTGTTGAGCTGCACGACCGAGCCGTCCTCCAAATCGAGTTTCTGAAAAGCGCCCACGGCGGTCTCGGCGGTCGGACGCGTGGCGCTGAAACCCGCCCACCCGGTCCACGCCAGCGCGAGCGCGGCCGCGGCGGCGAGCGATCCCCACGCCACGGCAACACGACGCCTGGCGCCCACGCGCGAGCGCGGCGCGAGCAACTCGGGCTCAGCTGGGGCAGCGCCCGCCACGCCGGTGGGTCGCAGCGCGGCGGTGCGGTTGAAATCGCGCCAGACAGCATCGAGTTCGGCGAAAACCTCGGCGTGTCGCGGTGACTGCTGCAGCCAGCGCATGAACTCCGCGGTCTCGGTCTCGGTCATGCCGCGATCGCGCAGGCTCAGCCACACGGCCGCGGTGGCCTCAATTTCCTCCGGGTCGTGACGCGGCGGCAGCTCGGCGTTCATGCGGCACCTCCGTGCGTGACCCCGTGTTGTTTCAGAAAATCGCGCAGCCGCAGGACTCCGATCGCGATCTGTGCATTCACGGTATGTTCGGAAATGCCGAGCTGCGCCGCGATCTCACGGTGGGACAGGCCGTAGATTTTGCGCAGGGTCAGCACTTGGCGGCAGCGGGTCGGCAGCGCCGCGATGGCTTCGGCGAGCAGTTGGAGTTCCTGGTCATGGGCAACGGCCTCGGGAATGCCGGGCCTATCTTCCAAGACGGGCAGCGATTCGAATTCTGCTAGACCATCGATGGTGGCGATTTTCCGCCGGCGGAAATAGTCGAAGGCAGCGTTGCGCGCGGTGGTAAAGAGAAACGCCTTGGGCGCGCGGACCTCGCCGTGCTCGCGGGCTTGGAGGAGCCGCGCGTAGGTTTCCTGGACCAAATCCTCGATATCGGGATGAGCGGGGAACTTGCCGCGCAGATAGGATCGCAGCGACGCCTCGTGCGGCTGCACTTCGGCGGCGAACCAGCGGGCGGTCTCAGGATCATGCGGCGGCATCGGCGACGCTCATGGCATCGGCGCGTCCGCCGCCCGAGTCGAGCGGGTTTGCGGCGATTCTGCGTCTCCACAGATTTTTTGCGAACGCCTTAGTAGATTCGCGCCGGCCCCGCGTCTTAGCGGCCAACCACGCCGGTCGCTAGCGGCGCAGCGCGAGCAACCGCGCGCGAGGGCACCCGATGTTTGCGCAGGATCAAGGCAACCTGGTTCTTGATCGTGGCCTCGGTGCGGCCGAGTTCGTGGGCGATTTCCTTGTTGGAGAGGCCGGGCAGGAGCAGCTCGCACACGCGCTGCTCGGCGGGAGTCAGGTCGGGATCAAAAGCGGCGGAAGGCGGCGTCTCTAGTGAAGACGAACGAGTCGGCGAAATCCCCGAAAAGAAAAGGTCGGCCTCGCTCCAGTCGACGTTTTGAGCCCGGACCAAACGAGGCCCGCCGGCCGGATTGCTCCGGCCGGCGGGTAGCCGTTTCGCTGCCGCCTCCACGCCAGCGGCCGGCGAACGCGGCTAAAGGGTCACGGAAAGTTGAGAGTCAATAGTTGAGGGTTGAGAGACTGATCGACCGAGCCGCAGGGCCGAACGCAGCGCGATAAATTTACCCCCGCCATTTGGTTGGGCTCTCAGCTCTGGACTCTCAGCACTCAACTGCATCGTTCTGCTAAAGGGTCACACCGTCCTTGAAAATCGCGATCTCGCGGAAGCCGTTCAGCTCGTTCCGCGCGGGCTTGCCGCTCGCGGTGGCGACAACGAGTTCGAGCAACTCGTCCGCGGCAGCGTCCATCGCTAGGCCGTCGATGATGCGGCCGGCGTCGAAATCGATCCAGCCGGCCTTGCGTGTCGCGAGGTCGGAATTCGATGCGATCTTCAACGTCGGCACCGGACCGCCGAGCGGCGTGCCGCGACCAGTGGTGAAGAGCGCGAGGTGCGCGCCCGACGCGGCGAGTGCGGTGAGCGAGACGATGTCATTGCCCGGACCGGTGAGAAAATTGAGGCCGGGCTTCGCGAGGCGGCCGGCATACGGGAGCACGGCGACGACTTCGGACGTGCCGCCCTTTTGCAGGCAACCGAGCGATTTTTCCTCGAGCGTCGTGATGCCGCCGTCCTTGTTGCCGGGCGACGGGTTCTCGTAGACGACCTGGTTGTAGCGGAGGAAGTATTCCTTGAAGCCGTTGATCATGCCGACGCAGTCGTCGAACACCGCGCGGCTGGCGCAGCGATTGAGGAACAGCGCCTCGGCACCGAACATCTCGGGCACTTCGGTGAGCACGGTCGTGCCGCCGGCCGCGACGAGCCGATCGGAAAACGCGCCAACGACGGGATTGGCCGTGAGGCCCGAGAAACCATCGGAGCCGCCGCACTTCAGGCCGACGCGCAGGCGTGCGAGCGGGTGCGGCGTGCGGCGGAACCGCGCAGCGTAGGCGGCGAGCTCGCCGAGGAGTTTGGCGCCTTCGGCCATCTCGTCGGGCGACTCCTGCACCGAAAGGAAACGATAGCGTTCGCTCGCGCCGTCGACCGCGCCGAGCAATTTCCGGAAGCTCGGCATCGTGTTGTTCTCGCAACCGAGGCCGATGATGAGCACCGCGCCGGCATTCGGGTGCGTCGCGAGACCGGCGAGGATCTGCTGCGTCGACGCGTGATCGGTGCCGAGTTGCGAGCAGCCGTGCGGGTGCGAGAAGGCCTGCACGCCGTCGATGCCGGCAGGCAGGCCCGCGGCGCGGAGGTTGCGCGCGAGCGCCTGCGCGACTTCGTTCACGCAGCCGACGGTCGGGATGATCCAGAGTTCGTTGCGGATGCCGACGTCGCCGTTCGGGCGCGCGTAACCGAGAAAGGTGCGGCCCTCGACGCGCGGGAGCGGCGCGGGCGGCTGCGGCGCGAAGGTGTAATCGAGCACGCCGTCGAGATTGGTGCGGACATTGTGCGTGTGCACCCAGCCGCCAGCCGGGATGTCGACCGTGGCCGAGCCGATCGGCTGACCGAACTTCCGAACATGGTCGCCGGCGCGGAGCGCGACGCGCGCGAACTTGTGCCCGCACGGGATTTCGACGGCGAGCGTCACCGGCGTGCCACCGGCATCGACGGTCGTGCCGGCCGCGAGGCGGCGGAGCGCGATGGCGACGTTGTCGGCCGGATGGATGAGGAGCACGCCGGAGTTCATGGGCGAGTTCAGGAACGCGGTGTTTCGAGCACGAGTTTCTTCAACGTCTCGCGCATGCCGAGGCTGGCGATGCGCTCGAGGGAGATCGACACCGCGAAGGCCAGGCCGGGCACCTCGTTGAGGTCGCGGCCCCAGAACTGGGTTTGCGCGAGCGCGTTCTTGGTGAGCTGGAAGCGGTCGCCGGTCTCCTCGACGAGGCCCCACTCGCGCGCGAAGAAGTCGAGCACCGCTTCGTCGTCGCGGATCGGATACTTTTCGTCGCCGCGACGGCCGAACATGCGGCCGTCCGGTTCGCGATGGCCGCGATAGAACCACAGCAGCGCCGCGAGCGAGAACGCGAGCAAGGGCGGCACGGCACGGCGCGCGGCGACTGCATCGAGCAGCGAGGGCAACACGCGGACCTTCCACTTCGAGACGGAATTGAGCGAGATCGAGAGCAGCTCGTGGCGGACGAACGGATTGCGGAAGCGCTCGAGCACGGCCTCGGCGTAGGCGCGGCGCTCCTCGGCGGGTTGCGCGAGGCACGGCACGATCTCGTCGAACACGATCCGATAGACGAACGCGGCGGTGAGTTCGTCGTCCATCATCTCCTTCACCGTCGTGGCGCCGGCGGCGTAGGCGGCGAGCACGGAGCCGGTGTGCGCGCCATTCAGCACGCGGACCTTGCGGCTGCGGTAGGGCGTGAGGTCGTCGGTCCACACGACGTTGAGCCCGGCGCGCGCGAACGGCAGCTCCTGCTCGATTTCGCGCGGCCCCTCGATCACCCAGAGGTGGAAATGCTCCGAGGCGACGATGAGGTTGTCCTGATAGGAGAACTTCGTCGCGAGTTCGGCGGCCTCGGCCTTCGGGTAGCCGGGCACGATGCGGTCGACGAGCGTGTTGAGGAAGACATTGGACTCTGCGACCCACTTGGCGAACTCGGCGGAAAGGCCCCACGCCTGCGCGTGCTTGAGCACGCACTCGCGGAGTTGCGTGCCGTTCTTCTCGATCAGTTCGCACGGCACGAACACCAGGCCGCGCTCCGGGTGGCCGCGGACGACTTGAAAGCGGGCGTAGAGCAGCGACGCGATCTTGGCCGGGAACGATTCGGGGCATTTCGCCGCGTCGAACGGCTCGGCCGAGTAGGCGATGCCCGCCTCGGTGGTGTTGGAGAGCACGAAGCGCAGATCGTTGCTCTCGAAGGTGGCGACGAGCTCCTTCCAACTCGCGTAGGGATCGAGCGCCCGGCGGACGGCGGTGACGACGCGCGGCGACTCGACGACCTTGCCGTTCTCCGTGCCGCGCACGAGCACGGTGTAGAGTCCGTCCTGCGCGTTGAGCTGAGCGGCGAGGCCCTGGCGGATGGGCTGCACGACGAGCACCTGGCTTTGGAGGAGGCCGCGACTGTTAAGCTCGTCGATCATCCAGTCGGCAAACGCGCGGAGGAAATTACCTTCGCCAAACTGCACGATGCGCTCGGGAAAGGTCCCGAGCGGACCGCAGGCCACGCCGGCGGGCAGCGCGGAGGTCTTGGTGAGAAGGGAGCGGGAAAGGGTCGTCATAGACGCGGGCGCGAACGCCTGCGCAATCACTAGGAGGCAAGCACCCGCGCCCGGCGATACGGAGCGATGTCATCGCGCCGGTTTTCAAACCGAGGCGGGGCGAAACGCGGCGCGAGCTAATGACTCGTGTCATGGGGAGCGAATCGCAAGCGATGCAAAGCCCATCGGCCGGCTCTCGCGCTATGCTGGATTCTTTTAGCCGGCGGAAGCGGGCGCGTCGATCCACACGCCGACATCGTGCACGCGGTGGAAATCGGGCGACCACTCGGGGATCGGCGCGAGATTCCAGCGCCAGGTGCGGTCCGGTGCGCGCAAGCCAAAGCGCGTGTAGAGCGTCTCCGTCTTCCACACCGTGCTGCCATCGGGCGCGAGATCGAGCCGCGCGGCATCGACGAGCAAGACGCGCACCGCCCCGCGACGCTCCGCCAGCCAGTCGAGGTGGCGGCGCGCGGCGACTTTGGCGCAACGATCGGGCAGGCCCTTGTCCTTCTCCGCGGCGGGCAGCGAGTGCGCCGGCACGAGTCCGAGCTGAGACAGGCAGTTGGCCGAGACGACGAAATCCGGCTCCCCGCCCGGCGGCGGACCGGGATCGGAGTCGGCGAAGAGCTTCGGCGCGTCGTGCGCGGAGATCACGTCGCGCACTTCCGCGAGCCGCGCGAGCACGCCGGTCGCATCCCATTGCTCGCAGCGCACGCGGCCGGCGAATCGCTTGGAGAAATCCTTCGCGGTCGCGCTGACGACGATGTCGGCGAGCGTGACCTGCGCGAACCGCTCCGCGAGTTCGGCCACCGGCACGTCGAGGCAATCGCCCGCGCCGATCACGAGCGCGCGCTCGCGCCGCGGGCAGCGTTCGGTCGCGGCGAGGATCGCCTCGCGGCTTGCCCGCAGGTGCGGCGCCCAAGCCGCCCGCACGCGCGCATGGCGACCCGCGATGGCGAAGTGTTCGCGCGTCAACCCGAGCCGCTGCGCCCAGCGGGGCGAGTCGGTGCGAAGGCGTTTCCAGAATGCGGCGAGCATGGCTAATCAGGTGGTCGCCGTCGTCCCGACGGCGACAGGCGCCAGCGGGGACGCCTGCGCCCACCTCACGTCATCACTTCAAATACTCCGCGAGCCACGCGAAGACTTCCTTGTGCCAGAGTTCGCTGTTCTGCGGCTTCAGCACCCAGTGACCTTCGTCCGGGAACATGATGAGCTTCGACGGCACCCCGCGGCGCTGGAGCGTCGTGAAGAGTTCCATGCCCTGGTTGAGCGGCACACGGAAATCGCGGTCGTTGTGGATGATCAGGTTCGGCGTCTTGAAGTTGGCCGCGAATTTGTGCGGCGAGAACTTGTCGGCGTCGGGCGTCTCCCACGGGATGCCATGCTCCCACTCGTCGAACCAGACCTCCTCAGTGGTGCCATACATGCTGGAGAGGTTGAACACGCCGCAGTGCGTGATGAGCGTGCGGAAGCGGTCGGTGTGGCCTTGAAACCAGTTCATCATGTAGCCGCCGTAGCTCGCACCCGCCGCGGCGGCGCGCTTCGCGTCGATGAACGGCTGCTGCTCCAGCCAATCCATGCAGGCCATCAGGTCGGTGAAGACCTTGCCGCCCCAGTCCTTGGAAATCTCGTCGGTGAACTTCTGGCCGAAACCGGTCGAACCGCGCGGATTCGGCATCGCGAGCACGTAGCCCTGCGCGGCCCAGATTTGCGGATTCCAGCGCGTGCTCCACGCATCCATCCACGCGCCTTGCGGGCCACCGTGGACCCAGAAGACGAGTGGATACTTCTTCGCGGGGTCGAAGCCCGGCGGCTTGAGCAGCCACATCTGCACCGGCGTGCCACCCGCTCCGGCGACGGTGACGGACTCCAGCGCGTTCAGCTGCACGCCGGCGAGGAGCGCGGCGTTCGCTTGCGAGAGAGCGCGCGGTGCGTCGGCATCGGCGCCGACGAGGTTCAAGGCGCCGACTTCCGCCGGACGCGTGGCGCTGGCCTGCGTGAAGGCGAGCACGCCGCCGTCCGCCGTGATGCTCAAGCTGCCGAACACGCCGCCGCCGCTCGTCACGCGCGCAGGCGCGGACGCGGAACCGCTCGCGGCATCGATTGCCCACACCGGTTCGACGCCGGCGTCCTGCGCGGTGAAATAGAGTTTCTTGCCGTCCGGCGCCCAGACGAACGCCTCGGCGGAGCGGTCCCACTTTTGCGTGAGGCTGCGCGACTGGCCGGTGGCGAGGTCGAGCACCTTCAACTCCCAACGCTCCGCCTCGAAGCCGCTGCGCTCCTGCGCGCGGTAGGCGAGCGTCTTGCCGTCGGGCGAGAAGCGCGGATAACCCTCGGCGCCCGGCGCGGTCGTGAGGCGCTTGCGCTGGAGCGTCGCAAGATCGACGAGCCAGATGTCGTGATTCGTGCTCCACGCCTGCTCGCGTGTCGGCAGCGTCGGCGCGGTGAAGGCGAGCGATTTGCCGTCGGGTGAAAACGCAAACTCGTCGCCCGCGCTGAAGGTGTCGGAAGTCGGCACACCGTCGTTCTCGCCGGGCGTGACATTGCGCGGCGCGCCGGCAGCGGCACCGTCCTTCACCGGCACGACGAAGACATGCTGGCGCTTGCCCTCGACCCAGGAATCCCAGTGGCGATAGAGGAGCTGCGTGACGATGCGGGCCTTCACCTTGCTGGCTTCGCGCGCGGCGAGCTTCTCTTTGTTCAGCTTGTCCGCCTCGGCGAACGGCTGGTCGGAAAACTCCGGGAATACTTCCGACACGAACGCGATCTGATCGCCTTGCGCGGACCACACCGGCGAAGAGGCGCCGGTGGAGAACGTCGTGACCTGCCGCGCTTCGCCGCCTTCGAGCGGGAGCACGAACACCTGGTAGTCGTCGCCCGCGCGGTTCGATTCGAACGCGATCCACTTGCCGTCCGGCGACCAACGCGGGTGCCGTTCGTTTTTCGGCGTCGCGGTCAGCGCGCGGAGGCTGCCGCCCGTCGTATCGGCGATCCAGAGGTCCGACTGGGTGCGGTTCTCGGCGAACAGCACTTCGGTGACGACATAGACGACGTGACGACCGTCCGGGGAGATCTGCGGATCGGACACGCGCTTGAGCTTGAACATGTCGTCGAGCGACAGCGGCCGCGGATCGGCCGCCACGGCAGTCAGGGCGACCGCGAAAAACGAAACGCAAAGGGCGGCGCAGCGGCCGCGAAGAAGGCGGGAGAGCATAGGCGAGCCGCGAACGTAGCGAGCGCGCGCCGCAAGGAAAGCGTCTGTTTGAGGGGATCGGGAAATTGTCCGGCGCTGTGCGGGCGCGCCCGGCGATGCCCGCTTGTCACACCCATCGTCCTCTGTCTTCTGTGCTCCGTCCTCCGTCTTCCGTTTCCCGTCCTCCATCCCCATGCCCGCCCTGCTCTACACCGTTCGCGCGACCTGCAAGGATCTTCAACAACGCGGCCGCTTTCTCTCGTGGCTAACGCCGAATCACGTGGCCGAGGTGATGGCCGGCGGCGCCACCGCCGTGCGCATCGTGCTGCCCGACCGCGAGAGCGACACCGCGCCCGCGATCGTGGAGACCCAATACGTGTTTCCCTCCCGCAAGGCGTTCGACGCCTACGTGCGCGACCACGCGCCGCGGCTCCGCGCGGATGGCTTGAAGCATTTCCCGCCGGAGAGCGGCGTCACCTACGCCCGTCAGGTCGCGGAGATCGCGACGGAGCTCGGCGGCGAGTGAACTAGCGCGACTGGAGCGACCAAGGTCGCTCCCACGACAAATCACTGCGGGCGAAGGCTCACGGCGAGGCATCCATCGCGCTGTAGCCGAGGTCGCTGATCCCGGCCCGAGGGAAGAAACACCGACCGGGCTCAGCGAGCCCAGCTACAGCGATGCGGCCCGCGCTCAGAAGCGATAGCTCGCCGTCACGCCGATCTGGCGCGGGTCAGCGCGGTTTTCGTAGCGCGTCTCGATGTAGTCGGGATCCGCGTTGCCGAAGAAATACACGCGCTTGTCGTAGGTTTCGTCGCAGAGGTTCTTGGCCCACAGCGTCAGCGTCCACTCGCGCCAGGCGTAGCCGAAGCTGGCGTTGACGACATGGAAGGCGCGGCGCGCTTCGTTCTGGTTGTTCGAGTCGAACTGCTGTGCGCGCGCGACGAGTTCGGCGTTGGCGAAGAAGCCCTCGGCGGCTCCGTAGCGCGTGCCGAACGTGTAGCCGTAGTGCGGCGTGTTCGCGAGGTCGCGGCCGCCGCCGGTGTTGCCGTTGCGGAGCGTGAAACGGTTCAGCTCCGACTGCATGAGCGCGAGCGAGCCGCGCACCGTCCAATCGCGCGCGAGCGCGTAGGCGCCGGCGGCTTCGAGGCCGGTGACGTGCGAGTCGCGGCCGTTGTCGGTGAAGAATCGGTAGTTGCCGCCGAAGCCCGCAGAGTCGCGCACCTGCGTGTTGCGGCGCGCGAGATAGAACGCCGTCAACTCGCCCGTGAGGCGGCGATCGAGCCAGTGGCCGCGCAGGCCGGCTTCCCAGTTCCACAGCGTCTCGGTGCCGTAGGTGAGCGGGTCGGCGGCGACGTCGATGCGCGCGTCGACGTTGATGCCGCCGGCCTTGTAGCCGCGCGTCACCGAGGCAAACACGAGCGTGTGCGCGTCGAGGTCGTGCTCGAGCGTGACCTTGCCGCCGAAGAGCGTGTCGTCGAACGCCGGGCGCACGACGACGGGCGTGTCGAACGTGCCGCGACTGACGCGGTAGCGGGTCTTAGTGCCGTCGCCGTCCATCTCGATGCGCTCGCCGCGGAGGCCGACGATGAGGCGCGTGGTGGGCGAGAAGTCGTGCTGCACCTGGCCGAAGAGCGCGGCGTTTTCCGAGCGATAAACCGTGCGCAGGCCGCGAACGTTGCCGGGATCGGTGTTGGTGTAGCGCGACCACTCGCCGATGTCGGCGTAGAACGCGCCGGCGGTCCAGCGGTCGATCCAGCTCAGCGCGTGGCCGGGCTCGGAATCGAGGCGGAGTTCCTGATTAACCGTCCAGCGCGTGCGATGCAGATCCGAGAAACCCATGTAGGACGCGGCGGTCCAGTCGTCGTCGTAGGCGTAGCGCGAGCGCGTGCGGGCGACGCTCGTGACGGTCGTGAGGCGCGCGGCGCCGAGGCCGCGATAGGTGCCGCGCAGGCTGGCGGCGAGCGAGCGCTGCTCGTCGCGGCCGGGCTGATCGCTGTAGGTGAGCTTGCCGTTGTTATCGAGGGCGAACTCGTCGTAGCCGTTGTCGAAATCCGCGGCGAAGAGTGCGGCGTCCCAGCGCCAGAGGTCGTTGGGATTCCACGTGAGGCGGAGGCGCGCGGTGGTCTCGTCGCGGGCGTTGGTGTCGCGGTTGAGCGTGACGTTGCGCCGAAAGCCGTCGGCGCGCGTCTGCTGCACGGCGAGGCGCGCCATGAGTTCGTTCGGGCGCGCGGCGATGAGCGGGCCGCCGAGGGCGAAGGCGCCGCTGCGGAGATCGTCGCCGCCCACCGTGGCCTCGGCGGAGCCGGTCCAGACGGGCGTGGGGGCGTTCGTCACGAGGCGGACGAGACCGCCCGCGGCGTTGGCGCCGAACGCGCCGGCTTGCGGGCCGCGGAGCACTTCGACTTGTTGGACGTCGAACGTGCTCGCGACGGTGCCGAGGCCGGTGAAGTCGAAGTCGTCCACGAGGAAGCGCACCGCGGAATCGGGCGTCTCGCCCTCGAACTGGGAATTCTCGCCGATGCCGCGGATCTGGAGATAACGCGGGCGCGACGTGCCGCCGGTGTAAGTGAGGTTCGGGATTTGATCGACGAGATCGCTGAAGTGGCGGACGACGCCCGTGCGCAGGGCGTCGGCATCGTAAACGGAGACGCTCGCGGGGATGGTCGCGAGGGGCGATTGCCAGAGGTCGGCGGTGACGCGGAGAGCGTCGAGTTGGACGGGGGCGGTGGAGGGTAGCCCGGCCTCTCCGAGGGCGGGTGTAGCGCTGGCACTCGTCGAGCCCGCGCCCGGAGGTCGCGGGCTACCTTGCGGCGCGCGGGTTTCGTCGGGGCGTAAAGCCCCTCCCACATTCTGGGCGTGCGCGACGGCGAGTGCCGTCAGCGCGAGGGTGATGGAGATGATTCGTGTCGGGTGTTGCATCGTTTGATGCCCGACCCAAATCGGACTCCCGTTGAAGGGGCGCCGCTCCGACGCCACTCGGCGCGTTTCGCGGCGCCTGCTGTTTCCTTCGTCGGCATGATCCGTTCAGGTTCCAAGGGTCGAGCGGCCGTTCGCACCGCAATCTCAGCCTTCCGCGGAAGACACCCCTACAGGCGACGCGGAACGAAACGCCCCCCGCCCCTGCCGTCAATGGTGCAGTTCGTCACCGGAGGAATTGCCCCTCGATCGCGAGTGCAGTCCAGCACGCAGCGGACTGCGCCAACCATGGGCACAACGCGGCATGAATCGTTCATGGCAAGGCAGACGTCGGAAGATTCCTGCAATACTTATCCGGCATGACGAAGGAGAGGTAGGAAGCATTTCTCGCCTTCGCGTTCGGAAGCTAGAGTGGCCTTGCCATGAAACGCACCGAGTCTCTCGCCGCTCACGCTCTCCTCGCCATCGCCCGCCAACGCAGCGGATTCGATGCGGAGCGCTGCCGCTTGGTGCTGGAACATCTGGATACCAGCGCCGCAGTGCACGCCGCGATTCATCAGGCGCTCGCTCCGTATCGGCTCAGTGAGCTGCAGTTCGCCGTTCTCGTCGTTTTGTTTTCGTTGGACCCCGATCCCATCGGCTCCGCCGACCTCGCCGTGCACACGGCGGTCTCACGGTCCGCGATCACGGAGGCGCTGGACCATCTGGAGGCGCGAAAATTCGTCACCCGCACGCGCGACACGCGCGACCGCCGCATGATCTACGTGCGACTCTCCGCCGCCGGCCGCAAGGCCGTCGAGCCCGCCACACTCGGATTCCTCCAGGCGGTCCAAAACATCACGCGCCTGATCGACGCCAAAGTCCGGCAAGACGTGCTCACCGGCTGCGCTCTGCTGCAAGAAGGCGCGGTCACCGCTCAATCCTGAAATTTATCACCATGAATAAACGCGTCGTTCTCACCGCCGTCATCGCCCTCGCCGTTTTCGCTGCGATCTTCGGCTATAAATTCTATTCCATTCGGCAGACGATGGCCGCGATGGCCGGCATGAAGCCGCCGCCGGTCACCGTCAGCGCCGCCTCCGTGCGCGAGGAAACCTGGCCGAACACGATCCAAGCCGTCGCCGCGCTCAAGAGCTTCCGCGGTATCGTCGTGAAAACGGAACTCGAGGGCGCCGTCCGCGAAATCGCCGCCACTTCCGGCAGCGTCGTCGCGGCCGGCGCGTCGCTGGTGCGCCTTGACACTTCCGTCGAGGACGCGCAGCTCGCCGGCCTCGAAGCCCAGGCGCACCTCGCCGAGATCAACCTCGGCCGTGCCCGCGAACTCCGCGCCAACGGCACCAACACACCCAACGACCTCGACACCGCCGAGACGACGCTGCAGCAGACTCGTTCCGCGGTCGCGCAGCTGAAAGCCACGATCGCCAAGAAGAACATCGTCGCGCCGTTCGCCGGGCGCCTCGGCATCGTGCAGGTTTATCCGGGCCAGTTCCTCAGCAAGGGCGACGCCCTCGTCGTTCTCGAAAGCACCGACCCGATCTACGTCGATTTCTCGCTGCCGCAGCAGGAAGTCGCCCGCATCGCGGCGGGCCAGACCGTCCGCCTCAGCGTCGACGCCTTCCCCGACCGCCCGTTCGAGGGCAAGATCGTCGCCATCAGCCCCCGCCTCGACGATGCCACGCGCAGCATCGACATCCGCGCCGAGCTGCCCAATTCCGACGAAGCGCTGCGCGCCGGCATGTTCGCCCGCGTCCAGGTTCTGCTCGCCGCCAGCGAACACTCCGCCGTCATCCCGTCCGCTGCCATCGTCCACAATCCCTACGGCGAAACCGTCTACGTGATCGCGGAGGGCGCCGTGCAGCAGCGCTTCATCAAAACCGGATCCAGCCGCGGCGACCTCACGCAGGTGCGCAGCGGCCTCAAGGTCGGCGACCAAGTTGTCACCTCCGGCCAGATCAAGCTCCGCAACGGTGCCGCCGTGAAAGTCGACAACTCCGCCGCACCGCAGGCCAATCCCGCGCCCAAACCCGTCGAAAGCTAACCGGACGCCACCATGCGCTTCACCGATCTCTTCATCCGCCGTCCGATTCTCGCGACGGTGGTCAACCTCTTCCTGCTGCTCGGCGGCTGGCTCGCCTTCAAGGCGATGGTCATCCGGCAATACCCGCAGACCAACAACGCCGTCGTCAAAGTCACGACAGCGTATCCCGGCGCCAGCGCCGACCTCATCCGCGGCTACATCACCACGCCGCTCGAGCGCGAAATTGCCTCGGCCGACGGTCTCGACTACGTCGAATCCGTCAGCGGTCCCAACGTCTCCGTCATCACCGCCAAACTGCGCCTCAACTACGACCCGAACGCCGCGCTCACGCAGATCACCTCCAAGGTGAACCGCGTCCGCAGCGAGCTGCCCGCCGCCGCCGAGGATCCGATCTTCGACGTCTCCGTCGGCGAGACCACGGCGTCGATGTATCTGAGTTTCTCCAGCGACACGCTCGAAGCGAACCAGATCACCGACTACCTCGTCCGCGTCGTGCAGCCCAAGCTCTCGACGGTCGAGGGCGTGCAAAAAGTCGACATCCTCGGCGGGCGCACCTTCGCGATGCGCATCTGGCTCAAGGACGACCGCATGGCCGCGCTCGGCCTCAGCGCCGCCACCGTTCGCGCGAAACTCGCCTCGCAAAACTACCTCTCCGCCGTCGGCCAGACGAAGGGCTCGATGATCTCCGTCAACCTCACCGCGAAGACCGACCTGCATTCCGCGGAGGAATTCCGCCAGATCGTCATCGCCGAGAAAGACGGCCGCATCGTCCGCCTCGGCGACATCGCCGATGTTGTGCTCGGCGCCGAGGACTACAGTTCGAGCCTCACCTTCAACGGCCTGACCGCGACGGGCATGAGCATCAGCGTGCTGCCGACCGCCAACTCCATCGACGTGATCAAGCGCGTGCGCGCCGTCTGGCCCGACCTCGTCAGCCAGTTTCCCGCCGGCCTCCAGGCCGCGATTCTCTACGACGCCACCGAGTTCATCAACTCGTCCATCACCGAGGTCATGCATACGCTCGTCGAGGCGATGATCATCGTCATCATCGTAATCTACCTGTTCCTCGGTTCGTTCCGCTCCGTCGTCATCCCGATCGTCGCGATCCCGCTCTCGCTCGTCGGCTGCGGCATCCTGATGCTCGCGATGGGCTTCTCGATCAATCTCCTGACGCTGCTCGCCATGGTTCTGGCCATCGGCCTCGTCGTCGACGACGCGATCGTCGTCGTGGAGAACATCCACCGTCACATCGAGGAGGGTCTCACCCCCTTCGACGCCGCAATCAAAGGCGCCCACGAACTCATCGGCCCCGTCATCGCCATGACGATCACGCTCGCCGCCGTCTACGCGCCGATCGGCCTGCAGTCCGGCGTCACCGGCGCGCTTTTCCGCGAGTTCGCCTTCACGCTCGCCGGCTCCGTGCTCGTCTCGGGCTTCGTGGCGCTGACGCTGTCGCCCATGCTCAGCGCGAAGCTGCTGCGGCATAACCCGAACCCGAAGGGCATCGAGCATTTCCTCGATGTCACGTTCACGAAACTCCGCACGCGCTACGAACGTTTCCTCGATCACGTGCTCAACACCCGCGTCGCCGTCGTGCTCGTCGCCGTGATGATCTTCGCAAGCCTCGTGCCGTTCTTCCTCATGACCAAGAAGGAGCTCGCGCCCGCCGAAGACCGCGGCTTCGTGCTCGGCATCATCGGCGGCGCGCCGAACGCCACGCTCGAGCAAACGCAGCTCTACACCGGAAAACTGAATCCGATGGTCGCTGACGCGCTGCCCGAAGCCCGCGTGCGGTTCATGATCCTCGGCTTCGATCCCACCACCGGCCTCTCCAATCCCTCCGGCGGCATGATGGGCCTCGTGCTCAAGCCGTGGGAGCAACGCACCCGCAGCGCGGCGCAGGTCGCCGCCGCCACCACCGCGCTCGCCGGCAACGTTTCCGGCTTGAAGCTCGCGGCCGTCCTACCGCCGTCGCTGCCCGGCGCCGGCAACGGTTTGCCCGTGCAGTTCGTCATCAGCTCGACCGCCGACCACGCGCAAATCCTCGAAGTCGCCAACGAGCTCATGCAGCGCGCGCTCGCCAGCGGCAAATTCGTCTACGCCGACAACAGCCTCAAATACGACATGCCGCAGGCCGACCTCGTCATCGACAAGGACAAGGCCGCCGTGCTCGGCATCGACATGTCGCAGCTCAGCGCCGACCTCGGCTCGATGCTCGGCGGCGGCTACGTAAATCGCTTCTCGATCCAAGGCCGCGCCTACAAGGTGACGCCGCAGGTCACGCGCGTCTCCCGCCTCACGCCCGAACAGCTCGGCAACTACTACATCTCCACCGGCAAGGGCAAACTGGTGCCGCTCTCCAGCATCGCGAAGGTCGAGCAAACCACGCAGCCGCGCGCGCTGGAGCGTTTCCAGCAGCTCAACTCCGCCACGCTCGGCCTCGTGCCGCGCCCCGGCGTCGCACTCGGCGAAGCGCTCGACTGGCTCAATGCCGAAGCGAAACAAGTCTTCCCCGCCGGCTTCACCGCCGACTACAAGGGCGAACTCCGCCAATACGTCCAGGAAGGCAGCTCGCTCACCACCGCGTTCGCGCTCGCCATCGTCGTCATCTTCCTCGTGCTCGCCGCCCAATACGAAAGCTGGCGTGACCCGTTCATCATCATGATGGCTGTGCCGCTCTCCCTCGCCGGGGCGATGGTGTTCCTCTTCCTCGGCGCGGCGACGATGAACATCTACACGCAAGTCGGCCTGATCACGCTCGTCGGCCTCATCACCAAGCACGGCATTCTCATGGTGGAGTTCGCGAACGGCCTGCAGGAACAAGGCTACAGCGTCCGCGAGGCGATCGAACACGCCGCCGGCACCCGCTTGCGTCCGATCCTCATGACCACCGCCGCGATGGTGCTCGGCGTGCTCCCGCTCGTCATCGCCAAGGGCGCCGGCGCCGAGGCGCGCTTCAGCATGGGCCTCGTCATCGCGACCGGCATGTCCATCGGCACGCTCTTCACGCTCTTCGTCGTGCCGGTGTTCTACACGCTCATCGCGAAAGACCGCCAGGCCGAGGCCAAAGCCCAAGCGGCGCTGCCCGCCGCCGCATCGCACGGTGCGCCGACTCCCGACGCCGCGCACTAATCCACGTCCAACTTTGGCGGGACGAGCCGCAGGGACCGATCCACATCCCTGCGCGCAACGCTCGTCCCGCCACTCCCCTTCCATGAAAACTTTCCGCCTCTCTCTCCTCCTGTCGCTGCTCGGCGTCGCCGCTTTCGCGGCGACCGATCTCCCGACTCTGCCGCGTCCGCTCACGTTGGACGCCTCACTCGACTACGCGCTCGCGCACAGTCCCACGCTGCTCCGCACGCGCGAGCAGATCCGCGAGCAGGAAGGCGTGCTCGTCACCGCCAGCGCCGCCCGCTTGCCGAGCGTCTCTGCCTCCAGCAGCGCCTCGCGCGTCGACGATCGCCGCCTCGAATCCCCCCTCTACGACGACCGCTCGTGGAGCGTCAGCGTCACCGCCTCGCAAGTCATCTACGCCGGCGGCGGCCTGCAGGCGCAGGAACGCGCCCAGAGCGCGCAGCTCGACGCCGCGCGCCTCGCGTTCAATGCCGCCGTGAGCGACACGCTGCTCGGCGTCCGCCAGCAATTCTACGACGTGCTCCTCGCGCGCGAAGTCATCGCCGTGCGCGAAGAAGCGCTGAAGGTCCTGGAGAACGAACTCGCTTACGCGCGCAGCCGCCGCGATGCGGGCACCGGCTCCGACTTCGACCTGCTGCGCGCCGAAGTCGCGGTCGCCAACGCGCGCCCCGGCCTGATTCGCGCTCGCAACAGCTACAAGATCGCGCAGGAAAAACTGCGCACGACGCTCGGCGCCACTTCGACGCCCGCCGGCGACCTCGACGTGCAGGGCTCGCTCGTCGTGCCGGCGCGCGACGTCGCACTCGCCGATGCGGTTTCCGCGGCGCGCGCGCACCGGCCGGAACTACAACAGCAGGAGCGTCTCGTTCAGGCCGCCGACCAGGCCGTCGCCGGCGCGCGCAGCGGTTATCAGCCCACAGTCAGCGCCGTCGGCGGCTACGCGTGGTCGTCGCCGTCACTCACCACGACCGCCGGCAATCTTCACGGCTGGTCCGCCGGTTTGCAGGCGAGTTGGAACATCTTCGATTCGAAAGCCACCGCCGGCAAAGTCACCCAAGCCCGCGCCCGCGCGCAGCAATCGCGTTTCGCTCTCGAAGAACGCCAACTCGCCGTCGAACTCGAGGTCCGCACCGCGCACGCAAGTTTGCTCGAGGCCTCCGAGGTGCGCCAAGCGTCCGAGCAGGTCGTCGCGCAGGCACGCGAGAGTCTCCGGCTCGCCCAAACGCGCTACCAAGCCGGCCTCTCGACGCAACTCGACGTGCTCTCGGCCCAGTCATCGCTGACGGAAGCTCGTTCGAATCTCGCCCAAGCTCAACACGACTACGCCGTCGCGCTCGCCAGCCTGCAGCGCGCGACCGGTGCGCCGGGCGTGTGACCACCCCGGACGCTCCCGCCGCGATCCGTCCACGCCCCGTCTCGCCAATGAAATCCACGCTCTGGCTCTGCACACTCGTCCTCGCGCTCACCGTGCGCGCGCAGGACGAGACGGAAACTCCCTCACTCACGCTCTCGGCGCCGAGCGCCACACTGTCCGGCCACAGCCGCTGGCAAATCCAGCTCGTGGCGCTCAATCCCGGCACGCGCACGCTCTACTATCGACCGCCCACCTCGCTGGACGGTCGCGCCTACCTCGCGGGGGCGAGCCTGCCGGTCGTGTTCCGCACCGGCGATGAAGCGACGCTCGCGATCGCACCCGGCACGTTCGCCACGCGGCTCTACACCGCCGACCAGCCGCCACTGCTTTCCGGCGACATCGTGCTAGAGTTCGCGGCCGGGCTCCCGGCACCGCTCCGCACCGCACTCAAAGTCGACACCAGCGCCACGCCGCGCGTCGACACCGGCGATCCCGCGCAGCCGCTGCGCCACCTCACGAATCTCACGCCGGCGGTCAGCGCGCTCGAGCGGACATTTGCGGGCCGCTTCGGACTCCACGAGCCGATCTACTTCATCTACGGTCCCGACGCACCGGCCGCGAAGTTCCAGATCAGCTTTAAATACAAACTCATGGATCTGAACGAGCCTGCGCCCGGCGGCTTCACGCACACGTTGCAAGCCGGCTACACGCAGCGCTCGCTCTGGGACATCGAGGCGAATTCGAGTCCGTTCTACGACACAAGCTACATGCCCGAACTCATGCTCGAAAGTCTCGCACCGATGCCGACCGAGCGCGACGGCTGGTTCACGCGCCTCGGCTCGCAGCTGGCGCTCAAGCACGAATCCAACGGCCGCGACGGCCCCGAGTCGCGCAGCCTCAACACGATCAATTTGCGCGCCGCCGCGATGATCGGGCCGATCGACAACTGGCACCTGCTCGTGATTCCCGAGGTCTTCGCCTACCTGACGAGCCTCGACGACAATCCCGACCTGAAAGACTACCGCGGTTACGGGCAGTTGCGCCTCGGGATTTCCCGCGATGCCCGCCGGCCTTCCGTGCTCTACGCCGTGCGCGCCGGCAAGGACTTCAACCACTGGACGCACCAAGTCGATCTGACGCTCCCCTTCCGAACGAAATGGCTGAACATCGAGACGTCGTTCCTCGTCCAGTATTTCAGCGGCTACGGCGAAAGCCTGCGCGCTTATCGCGAACGCTCCGAAACCGTGCGCGCCGGCTTCTCGCTCGTGCGCTGAAGCGAGCCGCGCCTTGCCACGCCCCAACCGCCGCGCTACTCGTCCCTCATGGAGCTGCGTCACCTGCGCTATTTCAAGGCCGTCGCCGAGCTGCTGAATTTCAGCCGCGCCGCCGAACAGCTGCGCGTGGCCCAGCCCGCGCTCAGCCGCCAGATCCGTGCGCTCGAGGACGAACTCGGCACGACGCTGCTCGATCGCAATCATATGCGCGTCCGCCTCACGGATACCGGCCGCACCTACTACGCGCATACCTGCAAAATCCTCGCCCAAGTCGACATGGCCGCCGCGGCCGTGCGCGAAGTCACCGACGGCTGCGCCGGCGAACTGATCGTGTGCAACGACTGGCATCTCGGCGGGCGCATCGTGCCCGCCGCGTTGAACGAGTTCCGCCAGCTCCACCCACGCATCGACGTCGTGCTGCACGACCGCCGCGTGCACGACCAACTCGCGTTGATCGTGAACCGCCGCGTGCACCTCGGCTTCATGGTGCGCGAACTCCTCGGCAACCGCCGCGAACTCGAGTGTCTCGATATTCTCAGCTCGCAACTCATGGTTGTGATGCCGAGCGGACACGCCTTCGCCAAACGTCCGTCCGTGCGACTGGCCGAACTGGCGGAGGAGTCCTGGATCACGGTCGACCCCAAGGAGTCGCCGCAATATCGCAGCTATTTCAACCGGCTGTGTCGCTGGAGCGGATTCGCGCCGATCATCGGACCGACCGGCTCCACGCTGGAAGGCATCGCCGGACGCGTCGCCAGCGGCTACGGCGTCGCCATCATGCCGGAACACATGGTCGAGGCGATGGGCCCGGGATTGAGCGCCGTCGCCACCGATTGCCCGCCGGTCGAGCTCTGCGCCGTCTGGCACCGCGACGAAAAATCGAAACTGCTCGAGCAATTCGTCTCCGTGTTGCGCCGTCACGCCGTCGGCAATCCCGTGAAACCGGTCGCCGCGCGGCGCAAGCGATAGCAACGCGGCATAGCGGCACGCACGCAGCGGGTATTTCCGTCCGTCGCGCCGAGCCGGTATGCTGGGCGCCCTACCATGGCCGCCATCGTCGTCCTCGCGCTCCTCACCCTGCTCGTCATTCTCGACAGCAGCGGGGATTCGTCGGCGTGAAATTGATCAGAAGCCGACGGCGGCGTTCGTGCGGCGCGGGTCGGCGTAGCCGGTGTAGCTGCCGTCGGCGTGGCGCTCGATGACGTTGATGCCACCGAAGCGGCGGCCGGTGCCGGGCGCCTCGCTCAGGTCGACCTTCCACCCCAGCGCACGGAGCGCCGCGACCTCGGCCTCGGGCAGCGAGCGCTCGGCCTCGACGGTGTTGTCGTCGCCGCGGCGCCAGTTGTTGTCCCAATGCACGCGCGTATCGCCGATCGCGTCGGCGAACGGACGGTTGAGAACGATGCGGTCGAGCAACGCTTGCAGCATCGCGGTCGGGATGCGCGCGGCGCCGGGGATGCCCATGGCGAAGACCGGCTTGCCGTCGCGGAACGCGATCAGCGGCGAGATCGTGCTGCGGGAGCGGCGGCCGGGCGCGAGGTAGTTGAGGCTGCGCGGCTCGCTGAACGAGAAGTTGCTCATCGAGTCGTTCATCACGACGCCGGTGCCGGGCGGCACTACACCCGCGCCGAAGTGCAGGCTCTGCGATTGCGTCGCGCAGACGAAATTACCCTCGGCGTCGGCGACCGCGAAGTGCGTCGTGGCCGCGGCACAATCGGACGAGAAACCACCGTCGTCGAGCCAGGCAGCGGCTTTGGACGGAGCGAGGTGCGAGGCACGAACCTGCGCACGAAGCGCGGCGACGGAATCAGGCGCGACGAGTTTCTCGAAGTTGAACCACGACTGCGGTGCGTCGGCGATGTCACGATAGACGAGCGGTGAGACGACGCGCCACGTGCGACCAAGCAGATCGAGGTTGTCGGCGCGGCGCAGCGGGCCGCCGCCGAACTTTTCCTCCTCGAGCACTTTCATGATCGTCAGGAAAAGCGCCGGACCGCTCGCGGGCGGCGGAGCGGCAAGCAGGCGATAGCCACGAAAATCGAGGACGAGCGGTTCGCTGACGCGCGCCTCGTAGTGCGCGAGGTCGTCGGGCGTGATCGCTCCCCCGCCCTGCTTTGACGCGGCGACGAGCGCCTCGGCAACGGGGCCTTTGTAGAATCCATCGCGGCCGTGGGCGGCGAGGAGTTCGAGCGTGTGCGCGAGATCGGCGTTGGCGAGGCGCGTGCCGACGACCGGCAGTTCACCATTGGGCAGATAAAGGCGCGCGATCTCGGCATCGCCGCGACGAAGTTTCTTCTCCTGCTCGGCGAAGAAGTCGCGCGTCTTCGGCAGGACGAGGAAGCCTCGGCGCGCGAGCTGGATCGACGGTGCGACGTCGTCGGCCCACTTGAGTCGGCCCCACTTTTCGTGGGCGAGCGCCAAGCCGGCGGCGAGGCCGGGAACGCTGACCGATCCGTAGCCGTAGCTGCGGACTTCCTCGGGCCGCTTCACGTAGGTGGCGACGTCGACCGAGGGAGCGGCGTCCATCGCGTCGATGGCGTAGGTGCGGCCGGATTTCGCGTCGTGGTAGAGCAGCATCAGCTTGCCGCCGAGGCCGGAGCCGTAGGGCTCGGCGACACCGAGCGCGAGCGAGACGGCGACGGCGGCGTCGATGGCGTTGCCGCCCGCCTTCAGGATCTCGACGCCCGCTTGGGCTGCCTCGGGATGGCCGGCAACGACCATGCCGTGCGGCGCGGCGACGGGTTCGACGCGGACGGGAACCGTGGTCGTCGCGGCGAGCGCGACGACCGCGGAAAAGAGGCAGAGAACCGAGAATAGAGGGCGGAGGGCGGAAGACGCGCGAGACATGAGTGGTGAAGTCGAGACGTGATGCGTGGTTCGCGGCGGGCCCGGCGGTCCCGCCCTACCTCACGCTTCGGTAGCTAAGAACGCAGCACATTGGGAGCGCCCTCGGCCTTGGCGTCGAACGCGCGGTCCCATTTGGCAATGACGAGCGTGGCGACCGTGTTGCCGATGAAGTTGGTGATGGCGCGCGCTTCGGACATGAAGCGGTCGACGCCGAGGATGAGCGCCATGCCGGCAACGGGCACATGGCCGGTGGCGGAGAGCGTCGCGGCGAGCGTGATGAAGCCGCTGCCGGTGACGCCGGCCGCGCCTTTCGAGGTGAGCAACAGCACCGCGAGCAGGCCGAGCTGGTGCCAGAGGTCGAGCGGCGTGTCGGTCGCCTGCGCGATGAAGAGCGCGGCCATCGTCAGGTAGATGCAGGTGCCGTCGAGGTTGAACGAGTAGCCGGACGGCACGACGATGCCGACGACCTGCGGCGCGCAGCCGGCGCGCTCCATTTTCGTCATCAGGCCGGGCAAACCAGCCTCCGACGACGACGTGCCGATGACGATCATCAGTTCTTCGCGGATGAATTTCAGGATTTTCCAGAGCGAGAAACCGCTCGCGCGCGCGATGCCGCCAAGCACGACTACGATGAAGACGATGCAGGTCAGGTAGACGCAGGCCATGAGGCCGGCGAGGGACTTGAGCGAGCCGAGGCCGTATTTGCCGACGGTGAACGCCATGGCGCCGAACGCCGCGATCGGCGCGACCTTGGCAACGATGTTCACCATCATGAAAAACGCCTTCGAGACTTCGTGCAGCAGGTCGACGAGCGGGCGCGCCTTGTCGCCGAGTTTCGCGAGTGCGAAACCGAAGAGCAGCGAGACCATCAACACCTGGAGGATTTCGCCTTCGACGAAGGCGCTGACGAAGGTGTTCGGGACGAGGTGCATCGCCCAATCGACGAACGACATCTCCTTCGCGGCCTTGGCGTATTGCGCGACGGCGGCGGCATCGAGCGAGGCGGCGGTGGCGTGCACGCCGGCGCCGGGCTGGAAGAGGTTCGCGACGACGAGGCCGATGACGAGGGCGAGCGTGGTGACGACCTCGAAGTAGAGCAGCGCCTTCGCGCCGACGCGGCCGACCTGCTTGAGGTTGCCCATGCCACCGATGCCGGAGACGACCGTCGTGAAGATGATCGGCCCGATCAGCATCTTGATCAGCTTGATGAACACGTCGCCGAGCGGTTTGAGGTCGGCGCCGAGCGTGGGTTGATAGTGGCCGAGCAGGATGCCCGCGCCAATGGCGAGCAACACCTGCACGTAGAGGTGACGCAGGAATCTCATGTGGGGTAGCCGGCGTGGGGCACGCGCGGACGCGGCGGAAAAAAGCCCCGCGGGTGGCGCGGGGCGAGGTTATTCCGGAAGCGTCAGAGTTTCTTGGTCACCTGGACGGACCACGAGAGACCGCGCGCCATGAGATTGTAGACGGAGGTGTCGTAACCGCGCGAATCGGCGGCGAGCGGCGGCACACGATCGAAGAGGTTCACGACGCCGACGCGGATGGTGGTGTCGTTGGTCCACTTGTTCTTCGTCTGAAGGCGATACGAGACGTAGGCGTTGGTCATGATCGAATCGCGGACCTTGTAGCGGTAGGTCGTGGTGCCGTTGCTGTAGACGGGCACGATGTAGGTCGGCGAGCCGAGCGATTCCCACGTGGCCTGCGTGGTGGTCGCGTTCACGTCGGTGTAGGTGCCGGTGTAGTAGCCGGCGATACCGGCGCCCCACTGGTTACGGCGCCAAGTGAGCGAGGCGTTACCGCGCCACTTGGGCGTCGCACCGCCGACGTTCGTGGTGTTGGAGTCGCGGAGGTCGACGCGCGGGCCGCCGGCGGAGTTGTAGGCGTGGAAGTCGTTCAGGTAGGTCCACGTGGTGTTGAACGTGAAGTTGCCGATCGACCATTTCGGGAAGCGGTAACTCAGGTCGAAGTCGAAACCGTTCACGAACTCCGAGGCCTTGTTGAAGTAGGTCGTGCGCAGGATATCGATCGCGCCGACGACGGCGCGCTGGTTGCCCGGGGCGCGCGAGGCGTTGTAGGCGGCGAAGAAATCGCGGTCGGCTTGGGTGACCGGCAGGCGGACGACGGCCGGGTCGCCCTGGTAGTTCGCGGTGCCGGAACCGAGGTCGATGGAGCCGATGGCCTGACCGGCGGCGAGCGCGGCCTGCGTGGCAGCGAGGAGCGCGGCGGTGTCGTCGGCGATGGAGCCGGACGACGAGATGACGTTGCTCTGGCGGACTTCCCAGTAGTCGACGCCGAGGGAAAGGCCCTTCACGAACGGCACCTCGACAACGACGCCGGCGGATTTGCCCTTCGCTTCTTCGGGCGCGAGGTTCGGATTGCCGGAGGCGACGCTGCGGCGGTTGGACGGGCCGTCGGTCGGGAGGCCGGTGACGGTGCTGCGATAGGTGTCGGTGCTGCCGGTGACGGTGCGGATGAGCGTGCCGGTGAAGAGCTGCGCGAGGTTAGGCGCGTGGAAGCCCTCATTGTAGGAGGCGCGGACCATCGCCCAGCGCACGGGCTGCCAGCTGAGGCCGAACTTGGGCTTCGTGGTGTTGCCGAAGTCGGTGTAGCGCTCGTGGCGCGCGGAGGCGGTGAGCTCGAGCGACTCGACGAGCGGGAACTTGAGTTTCTTGCCGACGAGCGGAATGACGGTCTCGGCGTAGGCGGCGGTGACGTGGCGGTTGCCGTGCGTGTCGGAATTGGGCGAGAAGCCGAGGAAGTCGTTCGACGTCGGGTCGAGACCGGAGGAGGCGGGGTTCAGGCCGGCGAAGGGCGGGCGGAAGTCGTCGTAGACTTCGCGGCGATACTCGGTGCCGACGGCGAGGCCGATGGTGTTGCCGCCCCAGATGTCGAACACGTCGCCGCTGGCACGCGCGTCCCAGCTGCCGAGCTTGGTGATGCCGTCGCGGACGAACTGCGAGCGGAAGGTCTGCTGGACGCTCTCGGGATTCTTGTAGTCGCCGGTGACGACGAGCGTGCCGTTTTGCACGGCGAAGGTGCGGGTGAAGGGATTGAAGGCCTTCGCGGGATCGGTCTGGTTGATCGCGGCGATGAGGAGGCTCTTGCGGGATGGGCCGCCTTCGTCGTCGGTGACGCGCGACTCGCCGTAGAGGAGCGCGGATTCCCAGGACCAGCTGCCGTGCAACTTGCCGCGCACGCCGGCGACGCCGCGATAGACGGTGTTGTCGACGGTGGAGGTGCGCGTGGCGAGGTCGGTGAGGCGCTTGTTGCTGATGAGCACGGCGGCGGGCGTGCCGGTGAGGCGGGGGCTGCCGTCGGTGTTGGGCGCGCCGGTGGGCGACCAGAAGCGCGAACCGAAGGGGTTGAAGGGATTGTCGACCGGCACGATGATGTTGCCGTCGGTCGAGGCGGTGATGCCGTCGGGCTCGCGGTAGGTGACGGAGCGCGCGCGGTAGTAGTTGAAGTCGGCGAAGAGCGTGAGGTTTTCGCGGAGGTCGTATTCACCGGCGAGGAAAAGGTTGCCGCGCTTCGTCTCGGGCTGGAGGACGCGGTAGGCGTTGTTGTTCCAGTAATAGGTCGAGGTGACGCCCGCGCGGCTCGGCGTGCTGGTCTGGAAGCCGACGCCGGTCGTCGTGGGAACAAGGAAGAACTGGCCGGAGGACGCGACGAGCGACGAGGGAATGCCGCTGGTGCGGCCGGCGGTGAACACGCCGCCGGTAACGGTGCCGATGCTGTAGTTGCCGAATTCGCTGGTGGCCGAACGCGCGTTGAAGGTCGTGTTCGTGGAGACGTTCCACGGTGCGGGGGCGCGGTAGCTCATGTCGGCCTCGGCCATGAAGTCGCGATCGCGCGCGTAGGTCGCGTCGCGCTTGAACACATCGAGCGTGAGGATGCCGCGACCCTTGCCGTTGGCGAAATCGAAGCCGTGCGTCAGCGAGGCGCGCGCCTCGGCGCCGTCGCCGTAGCGCGTCTCGCCGTAGCGGAGCTGGAGTTCGGTGCCGCGAAATTCGCGGCGCATGATGTAGTTCACGACGCCGGCGACGGCGTCGGTGCCGTAGATGGAGGACGCGCCGTCGCGCAGGATGTCGATGCGCTGGATGCCGCGGTTCGGGAGGATGTTGACGTTGGTCGTGAGCGTGGGGACGCCGGCCTCGGACTGCGAAATCGGGTGCGGCGGGAGGCGGCGGCCGTTGAGGAGGATAAGCGTGTTGCTCGAGGGCAGGCCGCGGAGCGAGCTGGAGGAATTGTCGCCGCGCGCGGTGGCGCCGAGGGTCGCGGTCTCGTTGCCGGGCAGGCCGGTGACTTGCGGAATCGAGATGAGCAGGTCGGCGGGCTGGGAGGCGTCGCGCACTTCCATCGCGTCGCGGTCGATGACGGTGACAGGGAGCGTCTTTTCCTGGTCGAGACGTTTGAGGTTCGAGCCGGTGACCACGTATTGGTCGAGCTTCACGGGCTGTTCGTCGCGCGGGGCATCGGGCGCGGGAGCGGCGGATTGCGCGAACGAGGGCGAAGCGAGCGCGAGCGGCGCGAGGAGCGCGAGCAGGCGGAAGGTGCGCGAGGGTTGGTTCATGGGCGTGCGGGGTGTTGGGTCGGCTAGGTTCAGTGCGAAAAGAGAAGACGGGCGGCGGCGGGCGCCATGGCCTTGTTCTGGTGCGCGACACCGGGAACAGTCGAGAGCTTCCACCGGAAGTCTGCGTCACGTGCCGCGGCCGCCTGTTGGGCGAAGCGGAAAAAGAACTGGCCCCGCGCAAAGCGGTAGAGTCCCTGCTCGTCGGCCTCGGGCGTGCGGCGCAGGGATTGGTGGTTCGAATCGGTGTCCGCTTCGCCGAGCAAAACGATCAACGGGAAGGCAAAGACTCGGCGCAACGTCGCGGCATCGGCAGGCGTGCCACGAAGGCCATAGGGAAATCCCCGGTCGAGATCCGGGAGCATATACCAACCGGCGTTCGCAGCCACGGCGCGGGTGGCGCGGCTGGCGGGAACGAAGTAGAGGAAACGCTGCACGAACTGCGCGCCGGCGGAATGGCCGTAGATCGCGTAATCGTTGCGCGTGCTACCGAGGTGCGCGCGCGCGGCGTCGAAGATCGGCTCGATCATGCTGTAGGACCATTGCTCGCGGGGCCGCAGGTGGCCGGAAGCGTCGAAGAGATTGCCGGAGTTGAACGATTCCTCGCCGGGAAACTCCGTCTTCGAAAACTCCGGCACGATGAGCGCGAACTTCAGCGCGTCGGCCTGCTCGATCCAGTCCTGCAGGTATTCCTCGGCGTTGCGGCCCACGCCGTGGATCACCACGAGCACGGGCGCATCGGCCGGCACCTCGGCGGGCCGGTGATACCAGACGGTCAGATGGTGACCGCCGCCGGTGAACGCGAAGCTGTCGTGCGCCGCGCGCGTCACGGCCGGCATGGCGGCGGCCAGGCTCCAGCAAAACACGATGAGTCGAGCAAAGCTCACGCGAGGATCAATGCGGTCAGTGTGGGCAACGATGGATGAGGGGTAAGGGTGCCGAAACGAATGTTAACAGATTCGCGTGCGCCGCCCAGATGGGGCTCTGCCCGTTCCCATGGCGTATAACTACGTAACGGGCCGCGCGACCGGCGGTGGCGACGCGCGGGCTAGAGCGGGATGTAGCACACCGTGTTCGAGATCATGATCATGATGAACACCAGGCACGTCGTCAGCGGACCGAGGTAGATCCGGCCGGTGAGGTTGAAGAAGGCGCGGTTGAAATACGGCAGGACGAACATCATCGGCACGACCGCGAAGAGCAGGTTGATGTAGAGCCAGCCGTCGGTCCAATGCACCGTGCCCGTGCGGGCGAACGTCGCGTATTGAACGACGATGATGAGGAGCAGCCCGAGCGAGTTCGCCAAGCCGCCGAGCAGCCGGCTGCGCCACTCCGGCATGCCCGCGGGCCGCATCGCGCCGTTCACGCGAAGCGAGTTGGCGAGGAAGAACGGCAGGAACGCCGGTGCATACATCGCGAGGAAGATCAGCAGCGCGGGCTGGAAGACGCGCACGCCGAGAAACAGGAAGCGGTAGTCGACATGGAACACCGCGCTCACCACGAAGAGCAGGCCGTAGAATCCGGCAAATAACGTGAGCGCCAGCACGGCGGTGCGGGCTAGTTCACCGGGACTCGTCGCGGCGCCCCACATCGCGGGCGTCACGCCGTGGCGCCGTCCGTGCCAGCGATAGCCGACGTAGAAGAGCAAGAAGCCCACGGCGCCGTTGAGCAGCGCCCACAGCATCACGGCATTGTTCATGCGCTGCGGAAAAAACCACGTCTGCTCTCGCCCCGACGCGGCGACGAACAGGCGCTGCGACAGCTCCGCCAGCGGGATGTAGCTGAAGCACGCGACGACCGCGCCGGCGACGAGCAGGCCCCAAAACACGAACCGCCCTGCGCCTTGTGCGCGCGGCTGCTGCAGCGGCACCGGATGCGCCAGCGGCTGGAAAAAGCGCACGTGCGCGAGCAGCAGTTGCGCGGCCGGCACGAGCGCGACCAGCGCCGCGACGAGCGCCACGAGCGTCAGCAGTTCCTTCCAGAACCAAACCTGATCGCGACTCGAGAGGTCGCTTCGGAGATCGAACACGCGCTCGAAGAATTCGAGTTGGTTGGCCATCGCCTCGACGCTGTAGGGCTGGAACGGATGCAGCACGCGCTCGTTGTGCACGACTCGAAGGCTGCGCGCGGCGACGCTGCCGTAGTAGTGCCCCAGTTCCACTTCGGACACGGGGGACGTCGCGAGCGCCGCGGAGGAATTGACGAGACGCAGCGCCTCGGGCGCGCGCCGCATGTCGCCATGACCGAGTTCGTTCCGGTAGGCGCCTTCGTCGTAGAGCGCGTAACTGATGCCGATGTTCGAGCGCGCGCGATCGAGCAGCTTGTCGGTCAGCGACAGCACGTAGCCGGAGACGAACGCCGAGTGGAGCTTGCTGGGTCGACCCGCACGCTCCGCCTCGCGGCCGAAATACGCGGCGGCCTGCATGACGGCGTTGCCGCCCGCCGAGTGGCCGGTGGCGCCGAGGCGTGACTTGTCGACGTAGTTGAGCAAATCGGTGTTCGCGGCGAATTCCACCGCGGCGAACAGGCCATAGCCTTCCGTCGTGGCCGACTGCGGACTCATCGACGCGCTCGAGCTGCCTTGCGCGTAGGGATCGATCGCGATCGCCACGATGCCGCGGCGCGCGAGTTCGAGGGCGACGTTGGCCATCGTCTCCTTCGAGCGCTGGAAGCCGGGCACGACGACGACGAGCGGGGCCTTGTGTTCAGCAGTCGCGCTGCGCGGGCGGTAAAGGTCCGCCGCGAGCCACTGGCCGTTCTGCGTCGGCAGGTTCAGTCCGACCACCTGCACGCGGCCGCACAAATTTTGGATGAGTGAGGCGAGCAGCGCGCTCACGAGCACCAACAGCACGCAGAAGCCGAGCCGGCGCGCGGCGCGACGAGCGGATTGCTCGGCGTCCGCAGGGGGCGCCGACGACAATGGGGCAACGGGAGGAGGCATGGGCAACGCGGCGCGAGCAGCGTAGCAGGCAGGTCGCGGGCGTCTAGATGTGAGCCTCGCTGCCATCGTGGCGTAGTTCTACGCCATGGGCCGCGCGCTTGCGGTCTGGTAAGACTTCGGTGTGCTAGACGTGCCCATGGCCACTGCCCCTTCCGCCGCCCTCACGTTCGTCCTCGTCGACGACACGGCGACGTTCCGCGGTTTGTTGAAGGACGCGCTGCAACGGCGTTTTCAGCCGCGCGCGCTGCACGATTTCGGCAACGCGCACGAGGCGCTCGCTGCGTGCCTCGCGCAGCCGCCGGATTTGCTGATCGTGGATCTCTATCTGCGCGAGGCGGACGGCCGCGACCTGGTCCGCGCGCTGCGGCAACGCGGACTGGCCACGAAGGTGGTCGTGCTCACGGCGCATCCCGAAGCGCAACTGCCGGCGGAACTCGTCGCGCTCGGCGTGGCGGGATTCGTGGACAAGAATTCACCGTTCGAGCAGATCGATCGCGCCGTGCAATGCGTGCTCGATGGCGGCATGTTCTTCTCGGCCACGGTGCCGCCTCCGGTGCCGTCGTCGCTCGCGAGTTTGCCGGATTTGCCGCGCCTCGGCGCCGACGCGCTCTCGGAACGCGAGCGCGAGGTCGTGCGGCTCGTCGCGCGCGGCATGGTCTCAAAGGAGATCGGCGCGCAGCTAGACCTGAGCACGCGCACGGTGGAAAAGCATCGCGCGCGCATCCTGGCGAAACTCGGCCTGCACGATGTGGCAACGCTCGTGCGCTGGTGTCTGAGGAACGGGCTGGGTTGAGCGGCCGAGCGTTGTGGGAGCGAGCTAGCTCGCTCCCACAAGAAATCCTCACTTCGCCGCCACCGGCAGCAGCACGCGGAACACCGCACCTTTGCCGGGCTGCGATTGCACTTCGAGGCGACCGCCTTGCAGCGTCAGCAGCTCGCGCGCGATGAAAAGCCCGAGGCCGGTCGAGTCCTCCCCTTCCCCCGTCGGCTTCGCGGAGAGTTTTTGGTAGGGCGCGAAGATTTTCGCGAAGTCCGCCGGCCCAAGCCCAGGGCCGCTGTCGCGCACCTCGGCGAAGGCCCACGCGCCGGCTTCGCCAAGCGCGACGGTGATGTCGCCGCCGGGCGGGGAGAATTTCAGCGCGTTGCCGATGAGGTTGTCGAAGACCTGGCGCAGACGCTCCGGGTCGGCGAGCACGCGCGACACGGGCGCGGCGGCGGGAGCGAGCGTGAGGCGTTGTTCCTTTTGCGCGGCGATGGGGCGCAGGCTCTCGACGGCGGTGCGCGCGAGTTCGGCGAGATCGAGCTCGGTGGTGTGCAGCTGAAGGTTGCCCTCCTCCATCGCGGAAGCGTCGAGGAAGTCGCGCACGAGCGTGCGCATGCGCGCGGTGTCGGCCTGGATGCCGGCGGCGAGGCGGCGGACGTTGGGTTCGTCGTGCGGCGCGCGCGCGATGAGACCGGCGGTGGCATTGAGCGCGGTGAGCGGAACCTTGAGATCGTGCGACGCCATTTGCAGGAGGCGCGATTTCAGCGCCTCCGCCTCCTCGGCCTGCGCGCGGGCGCGCTCGGTGGCGGCGCGCATCTTGCGTTCGGCGCGCAGACGGACGAGTTGCACGAGAATGACCGCACCGAGCAGAGTGACGCCGCCGATCAAGCCGGCGGCGAGGGCGAGATTTTGCGAGCGGCGCTGCTCGAGTTCGGCGGTCTTCACATCCTGATCGCGGCGCAGGAGACGGATCTGGAGCTCGCGCTGCTCGTCGCGATAGCGCGCGCGCAACTCGTCCATGCGGCGCCGGTCCTCCTCGCGCTGGAGTTGCTCGGTGGCGGCGGCGAGTTTGCGCTGGCTGTCGAGGGCGAGAGCGAGTTCGCCGCGCGCCTCGTAGGTCACGGCGAGTTCGCGATGAATCTCGGCGAGCACCTCAGCGCTTTCGAGCGTGCAGGCAACTTGGAGGGCGGTGAGGAGGTGCGCGAGCGCCTCGTCGAGCCGGCCGGCGTGGCGGAGAACGGTGCCGAGTCGGCGGTGCGTGTTGGCGATGTAGCGACGATACTTGAGCGCCTCGAAGGTGGTCAGCGCGCGGCTGAGATAGCTGAGCGCTTTTTCGGTGTCGCCCTGGCCATCGGCCGCGAGGCCGAGATTGGTGAGCGATTCGGCGATGGCGCGGCGGTTGCCGTAGCCTTCGCGCACGTGGAGGGCTTCGCCGTGGATCGAGATGGCGCGCGGGTAATCTCGTTTGCCGAGGTAATAGTTGCCGAGGCTGTTGAGCAGACTGGCGCGCATGCGCTCGTCCTTCGCGTCGAGGGCGTAAGCGAGACCACGATTGAAGTGCTGCAGCGCGTCCTCGTCGCGCCCGTAGCGCTGGTAAGTCAGGCCGAGTCCGCCGTGGGTGCGCGAGAGCAGTGCGGCATCGCCGAGCGATTCGGCGAGGCGCAACTCCTCGAGGTGGCGCTCAAGCGAGCCGGGGTAATCGCTGAGGTTCCAGTAGAGGCGGCCGAGCAGGTAGAGAAAATCGATCTGCAGGCGGACGTCGCCGAGCTTGCGGGCGCGAGCGAGTCCGTCGCGCGCGCCGGCGAGGCCGTCCGAATAGTCGCCGCGGCGGCGCTGGAGGTTCACCACGGTGACGAGCGCGTGGAGCGCATCGGACTCGTTGGCCGATTGCGCGAGCGTCTGCCGCGCGGCTTCCCAAACCTCGTCGCCGTCGGGCGTCTCGGAGTCCGTGGCGGTGGAAACCGGTGGCCCCGGATCGCGAGCGACGCGCGGCGCCGATTGGGCGCCGGCGAAGAGCGGCAGCCCGAGCAGCACTAGCAACCAGCACGCGTGACGGAACACGGCCGGCAAATCGCCAGAAGCGCCGCGGGCTTTCAATGCCAATTCCCCGCCCCGGAAAACATGAAGGGGCCGCCTCTGCAGGCGACCCCTTCACGACCTAACACCAAGCAAACCGTAAGAACTATCGAGGGGAAAGACGCAGTGGCGGCGAAAACGTTGAATTTTTCTCGGAAATTTTTTCGGGACCGTGAAGAGGCGAACTTCGACCCCGGTAAACATGAAGGGCGCCCCTCGCGGGGCGCCCTGCATGACCTAACACCAAGCAAACCGTAAGAACTACAAACAATGTTCGTTTTGAACGACGCACTGATGCGTTCAGATAGACGCAGGCTCGCTCAGAAACGTTGAAAATTTCCCGAACGAATTTTGTGAACAACTTCTTCGGAATTCAGCTGGTGTTTCGCGTTGGCCCCAAGTGAGTTGTGCGACGGTTCGGTTCCGGTTTCAGGGCGCGGTAACGCGCCCCGCCTTGTCATAATCGCACGGAAACCATGAACCCTCGTCCCCACCTGTTCGGCGTCCTCGCCGGACTGTTTCTCGCCGCCGGCCTGGCCGGCTCGGCCGCCATCGTCGCCTCGACGCTCACGCGCCTGAACGACAGCAATTCCATCAACGTTACCGGCGCTGCACGCCGCAACGTCCGCTCCGATCTCGTGATTTGGAACGCCAGCTTCAGCGCCGATGCGCCGACGCTGCTCGAGGCGCAGCAGCGCCTGCAAGCCGACCTCGCGAAGGTCACCGAGTTTCTTCGCCAGCACAACGTCACCGAAATCGCGGCCGAACCGGTCGTCATCCGTGAGCTCACCACGAAGCGAAAGCTCGAAGGCGACGACGGAAACTACGCCGTCGTGCGAGTGGGCTACCGGCTCACGCAGGCGTTCGAAGTGCGCTCGAGCGACGTGGAAGGCGTGCCGAAGCTGGCTGCGAATTGCGGGCCGTTGATCGAGCAAGGCGTCGCGCTCGCGTCGGGCGGCTTCGCGTTCATCTACACGAAAGCCGGCGAAGCGAAGGTCGAAATGATGGCCGAGGCCACGAAGGACGCTCGCGCTCGGGCGGAGCTGATCGCCGCGCAAGGCGGTCGCCGCGTCGACGGGCTGCGCAGCGCGAAGGTGGGCGTCGTGCAAATCAACCCGCTGCACTCGAGCGCGACGAGCTGGGAGGGCAACAACGACACGACCGCCCTCGACAAGACGATCATCGCCACGATCAGCGCATCGTTCGCAATGAAGTGACGGCCGCGCGACGCGGAGCTGTCCGGTAGGGGCGCTTGCCCTCAAGCGCCCTTAAAGCGAGGCGCACGCGTGAGATTGCCGAGGGCCGTTGAGGGCAACGGCCCCTACCCTCTCCGCAGCGTCGTTGCGAGCAGGTGGGCGCTGACGTCCTCGGCGGCGCCGCGCGAACGTGGCCCATGCCGCGATCGCAGATCTCGCCGCCGCCGGGACGGCGGCGACCACCTCAGAGATGCACTTCCGCCGGCACGATCTTGCCGGCGTTTTCTTTTTCGCGCACCGGCGTGCTCTTGAGCGGGTAGCGGAATTGCCGGCCCTCGAAGTTGTGGAAGACCACTTCGTCGTCGGTGATTTGCTCCAGATACTCCGGGTTGATCGGCACCTTGCCACCGCCGCCGGGCGCATCGATGACGTATTGCGGCACCGCGTAGCCGGTGGTGTGGCCGCGCAACGCCTGGATGATCTCGATGCCCTTGCGGACGTCGGCCTTGAAGTGCGCGCCGCCCGTGATGAGGTCCATCTGGTAAATGTAGTAAGGCCGCACGCGCATCCGCAGCAGGCGATGCACGAGCGCCTTCATGACGTCGGCATCGTCGTTCACGCCGCGGAGGAGCACGCTCTGGTTGCCGAGCGGGACGCCGGCGAAGGACAGACGCTCGAGCGCGTCCTTCAACTCCTGCGTGGCTTCGCGCGGGTGGTTGGCGTGGATGCTCATCCAGATCGGGCCGTGCTTCTTGAACACCTCGCACAGCTCGGGCGTGATGCGTTGCGGCAGAAAAATCGGGATGCGCGAGCCGATGCGGATGAACTCCACGTGCTTGATCGCGCGGAGGCGGCCGAGGAGATGATCGAGCTTCTTGTCCGAGAGCAGCAGCGGATCGCCGCCGGAAAGGAGGACGTCGCGAATCTCCGGATGCGCCTCGATGTAGCGGAGGCCCTGCTCGTATTCTGGGTGGAAGTTGTAGTCCTGCGCGTTCGAAACGAGGCGGCTGCGCGTGCAATACCGGCAGTAGCTCGCGCAGCGATCCGTCACGAGAAACAACACGCGATCCGGATAACGGTGCACAAGTCCGGGCACCGGCGAGTGCTCATCCTCGCCGAGCGAATCGAGCATCTCTTCCTGTGACGTGATCGATTCGTCGATGCGCGGGATGACCTGCTTGCGGATCGGGCAGTTCGGGTCGTTGCGATCAATCAGGTTGAAAAAATACGGCGTGATCGCGAGGGCGAGCTTGTGGCTGGCGAAGAGGCAACCGGCTTTCTCCTCGGGCGTGAGCGTCATGAGGCGCTCGAGTTGCTCGACCGTCGTGATGCGGTTCTTCAGCTGCCACGTCCAATCGCGCCAGTCGCTTTCCGGGATGTGCTGCCAGAGACCCTGGCCTTCAAACCAGGCGGCGCGATCTTCGATGTAAGGCATGATGCTGTAAAACGGCTATGCGGTTGACCGGGGGTGTCAAACGGCGGTTTGCCAACATGACCCGCACAGTTCCACCCGAATTCCTCCAGTGCGCCACCGGATGCGGCCCGGATAAACCGCAGGCAATTAGCGATTTCTTAGCGTCCCGGCGTCGGGACTTAATTAGGCGGCCGGGGAGTGCGCCGGTATCGTCCGGACATGACCGCCGCCGATGTCACCTACCTTGCGCTCTTCGTCGCCCTCCTGACCATCGCAACGCCGCTGCTGGGTGCCTGGCTAGCAGCGGTCCTCCGCGGCGAACCGCCCGCCGGCCTCCGTTGGCTCGCGGCGGTCGAACGCGCGATCTACCGGCTGGGTGGAGTCGACGCGGCAACCGAGATGACATGGGGGCGCTACGCCGGAGCGCTGATCGCATTCAACCTCCTCGGCGGCGCCGTCGTGCTCGCCCTCCAGCTCGTGCAAGCGCACCTGCCGCTCAACCCGCAGGGCTTCGACCCCGTGCCGCTCGGTGTCGCGGTGAACACCGCCGTCTCCTTCCTGACCAACACCAACTGGCAGGCCTACTCGGGCGAGGCGTCGCTCAGTTACCTCACGCAAATGGCCGGCCTCGGCGTGCAAAACTTCCTCAGCGCCGCCACCGGGCTCGCCGTCATGGCAGCGCTCGCCCGCGGCTTCAGCCGCAAATCCGCCGCCGGACTCGGCAACTTCTGGGCCGACCTCGTGCGCTCCACGCTCTACGTGCTGCTCCCGCTCTCGCTCGTTTTCGCCGTCGTGCTGGTGTCGCAGGGCGTCGTGCAATCCTTCGCGCCCTACCCGACCGCCACCACGCTCGCCGGCGCCGAGCAAGTCATCCCGCTCGGTCCGGCCGCCTCGCAGATCGCGATCAAGCAGCTCGGCACGAACGGCGGCGGTTTCTTCGGCGTGAACTCCGCGCACCCGTTCGAGAATCCGACGCCGCTTTCCAACTTCCTCCAAACGCTCGCGATCCTGCTCCTGCCCGCTGCCTGCGTCTATGCCTACGGCCTGCTCGTCGGCGTGCGCCGCCACGCGTGGGTGCTCTACGGCGTGATGCTGGCCTTTTTTCTCGGCGCACTCGGCCTCTCGCTCTGGGCCGAATACGCGACGCCCGGCTCCGCGGCACTCGCGCTGGAGGGCAAGGAAGTGCGCTTCGGCGTCACGCCGTCGATCCTCTGGGCCAACGCCACCACCGTCGCGTCCAATGGCTCCGTCAACGCCATGCACTCGTCGCTCTCGCCGCTCGCCGGCGGCCTCGCGCTGTTCAACATGCTGCTCGGCGAAATCGTCTTCGGCGGCATCGGCTCCGGCCTCTACGGCATGGTCGTCGTCGCGATCCTCGCGGTCTTCCTCGCCGGCCTGATGGTCGGCCGCACGCCCGAATACCTCGGCAAGAAAATCGAAGCCTTCGAAGTCCGCATGGCCGTGCTCGCGATTTTGTTGCCCTGCGCCGCCGTGCTGCTCGGCTGCGCCGCCTCGTTCGCCACCGCCGCGGGCCGCGCCGCCGTCGGCAACGCCGGCCCGCACGCGTTGACCGAGATCCTCTACGCGTGGGGTTCGATGGCCAACAACAACGGCTCCGCCTTCGGCAGCCTCACCGCCACCGGCGACCTCTACACGTGGGGCGGCGCGCTCGCCATGCTCCTCGGCCGCTTCGGCGTCATCGTGCCCGTGCTCGCGCTCGCCGGCCGCTTCGCCGCCAAGAAAACCGTGCCGCCCTCGAGCGGCACCTTCCCGACCGACGGCCCGCTCTTCGCCGTGCTGCTCGCCGGCACAATCGTGATCGAAGTCGCGCTGATCTACTTCCCCGCGCTCACGCTCGGCCCCGTCCTCGAACACCTCCTCCTCGCCGCCGGCCGCACGTTCTGAACCAGCGGCCCCGGCAACGAGTAACCTAATAGGTTACCGCTCCGCCCTCCGCTCTCACTCATTTCCCCGTTCTCACACCTCGCTCGCTCCCCATGAAAACCATCCGCGCCTCCGCTTGGGACGCCGCCCTGCTCCGCCGCGCCGCGCTCGACGCCGTGCGCAAACTCGACCCGCGCGAACTCTGGCGCAATCCCGTCATCTTCGTCACCGCGCTCGGTGCCGTCGCCGTCACTTTTGTCGCCGCGCACGACCTTTTCGCCGGCACGCTCACGGGCTTCACGGTGCAGATCACGCTCTGGCTGTGGTTCACGGTGCTGTTTGCGACTTTCGCCGAAGCCATCGCCGAGGGCCGCGGCAAAGCCCAGGCTGATTCCCTCAAGCGCGCCCGCGCCCAAGTCTTCGCACGCCGCCTCCGCGCCGATCACACCGAGGAGCGCGTCGCGGCCCCGGATTTGCGCAAAGGCGATATCGTCGTCTGCGAAGCGCGCGACGTCATCCCCGCCGACGGCGAAATCATCGAAGGCATCGCCAGCGTCGACGAGTCCGCCATCACCGGCGAATCCGCCCCCGTGGTCCGTGAGAGCGGCGGCGACCGTAGCGCCGTGACCGGCGGCACGCGCGTGTTGAGCGACCGCATCGTCGTGCGCGTCACCGTCGAGCCGGGCGCGGGTTTCCTCGATCGCATGATCGGCCTCGTCGAAGGAGCCTCGCGCCAGCGCACGCCGAACGAGATCGCGCTCGGCATCCTGCTCGTCGCGCTCACGGCCGTCTTCCTCGGCGTCGTGGCGACACTGCCGTTTTTCGCGCGTTTCAGCGAGTCGCTCGCCGGCCAACCCGGCGCGGTCGACACTTCGTTGCCCGTGCTCGTGTCGCTCTTTGTCTGCCTCATCCCGACGACCATCGGCGGCTTGCTCAGCGCCATCGGCATCAGTGGCATCGACCGCCTCATCCGTCGCAACGTCATCGCCACGTCCGGCCGTGCCGTCGAGGCCGCGGGCGACATCGACGTGCTCCTCCTCGACAAGACCGGCACGATCACGCTCGGCAACCGCCAGGCCGTCGAGTTTCTCCCCGCGCCCGGCGTGGCCGCCGAACGCCTCGCCTCCGCCGCGCAACTCGCCTCGCTCGCCGACGAAACGCCCGAGGGCCGCAGCATCGCCGTGCTCGCGAAGGAAAAATTCAACCTGCGCGAGCGCGACGTCGCCGCGCCGCACGCGACGTTCGTTTCCTTCGCGGCGCAGACGCGCATGAGCGGCGTCGATCTCGCTGGCCGCTCCATCCGCAAGGGCGCCGCCGACAGCGTGCGCGCGTGGGCCGCCGCGCAAGGCGGCGCGTGGCCCGCCGAAGTCGCGGCCACCGTCGAGCGCATCGCCAAGGCCGGCGGCACGCCGCTGGTCGTCGCCGAGGACGCCGCCGTGCTCGGCGTCATTTACCTCAAGGACGTCGTGAAGGGCGGCATCAAGGAGCGCTTCGCCGAACTCCGCCGCATGGGCATCCGCACCGTGATGATCACGGGCGACAACCCCCTGACCGCCGCCGCCATCGCCGCCGAGGCGGGCGTGGACGACTTCCTCGCCCAGGCCACACCTGAGATGAAACTCGCGCGCATTCGCGCCGAGCAATCCGCCGGCCGCCTCGTCGCCATGACGGGCGACGGCACCAACGACGCACCTGCGCTCGCGCAGGCCGACGTCGGCGTTGCCATGAACACCGGCACACAGGCCGCGCGCGAGGCCGGCAACATGGTCGACCTCGATTCGAACCCCACGAAGCTCATCGAAATCGTCGAGATCGGCAAACAGCTGCTTATGACGCGCGGCGCGCTCACGACGTTCTCGGTCGCGAACGACGTGGCGAAATACTTCGCGATCATCCCCGCGATGTTCGCCGGCCTCTACGCCGTCACCGGCGGCAACGGCCCGCTCGCCACGCTCAACCTCATGGCGCTGCACTCGCCCCAGAGCGCGATCCTCAGCGCCGTCATTTTCAACGCGCTCATCATCGTTGCGCTCGTGCCGCTGGCACTGCGCGGCGTCACCTACCGGGCGTTGCCCGCCGCCGACCTGTTGCGCCGCAACCTCGTCGTCTACGGCCTCGGCGGCCTCGTGGCTCCGTTCGTGGGCATCAAGCTCATCGACCTCCTGCTCGTCGCCACGCACCTCGCATGAACCCACGCGCACGCTCAAACAGCCCAGTGCGGATGCTGACCTGCGCCTTCAGCCCGTGTCGGCGCCCCCCCGCCCACAGCCATCCATTTCCCGCCCATAACCCGAAAAGTGTAACCTAATAGGTTACACTTTTCGCAGTCACTCGCTCAGCCCACCAGACTCATCCACCATGAAAACCATCTTCGCCGCGTTCCGCTTGTTCGTCGTCCTCACGCTACTGACCGGCCTCGCCTACCCGCTCGCCGTCTGGGCCATCGGGCGCGCGTTTTTCCGCGACGCCGCCGAGGGCTCGCTCGTCCACCGCGACGGGCAACTTGTCGGCGCCGCGCTGCTCGCGCAAAAAACCACCGATCCGCGCTACTTCTGGCCGCGCCCTTCCGCGGGCGACTACGCCACGGTCGCCTCCGGTGCGAGCAACCAAGCCTGGACCAGCGCCGCGCTGGCGAAGTCCATCGCCGATCGCCGCGCCGCCTACGCGCCGCAAGCGGACGTTCCCGCCGAACTGCTCACCGCCAGCGGCAGCGGCCTCGATCCTGACCTCTCAGCCGACGCAGCGCGCTTCCAGATCGACCGCATCGCCACCGCTCGCCACCTCACGCCGGCCCAACGAAATACACTCGTCGAACTCGTTGCGCAGCACACCGAAGGCGGGCAGCTTAGTCCGGCCCGCATCAACGTCCTCCGCCTCAATCTCGCGCTCAACCGCACCTTCGCCGCTCTGTGAACGACACCGTCCGCCCTGATCCCGACAACTTGCTCGCCTCCCTGCAGGCGCGCGAGGCCCGGGCGCGGCGCGGACACTTGAAAATCTTCCTCGGGATGTGCCCCGGCGTGGGCAAAACCTACGCCATGCTCCGCGCCGCTCAGCGGGAGCGCGCCGCCGGCACCGACGTGGTCGGCGGCCTCGTCGAGACCCACGGACGCACCGAGACCGAGGCGCTGCTGGCGGGATTGACCATGCTCCCGCGCCGCGTGATCGAGCATCGCGGCGCGCAACTCGGTGAACTCGACCTCGAGGCCGCGCACGCCCGCTCGCCGCGCTTGCTGCTCGTCGATGAGCTCGCGCATACCAACGCCCCCGGCTCGCGCCACGCCAAGCGCTGGCAGGATGTCGTCGAGCTGCTCGAAGCCGGCATCGACGTCCTCACCACGCTCAACATCCAGCACGTCGAGTCACGCGCGGACGCCGTGCGCGAGATCACCGGTGCCGTGCAGCGCGAGACCGTGCCCGATTCCATGCTCGATCTCGCCGACGAGCTCGAACTCGTCGACCTCACGCCCGAGGGCCTGCTCGAGCGCTTGCAGGAAGGCAAAGTCTACCTCGGCGAACGTGCCGCGGCCGCCGCGCAGAATTTTTTCCAGGAATCCCACCTCGCTGCGCTCCGCGAACTCGCGCTCCGCTACACCGCCGAGCGCGTCGACCGCCAGCTCCGCGAACTGCGCTCCGGCACCGCCAAGCAGACCGTGTGGCGCAGCGGCGAGCGTCTGCTCGTCGCGGTGGGCGCGAGTCCCTTTTCCACCCAACTCGTGCGCTGGACGCGCCGCCTCGCCGCCGCGCAGGGGGCCGCGTGGGTCGCCGTGCACGTCGAGGCCTTGTCGCCGCTCCCGTCCGACGACCAGCGCCGACTCGACCAAAATCTCGCCCTCGCCCGCGAACTCGGCGCCGAGGTCGTGGTGACGCAGGATGAGGACATCGCCACCGCACTCGTCCGCACCGCGATCCAGCACAACGCCACGCAAATCGTCGTCGGCAAACCGCGCACGCGCCGCTGGCTCGACCTCTGGCGCGGCACGCTCGTCGACCGCCTGCTCCGCCTCGGCGGCAAGATCGACGTCTACGTCGTGCCGGTCGAGGACCGCGCGCCGCTGGTCGATTTCGCGCGTTTCGACCACGAGCTGCGCAGCGGCGCGGGCGAATACGCGTTCGCGGGCGCCACGATCGCAGCCATCACGGTCGGCGGCTTGCTGTTGCCGCCGAACTACTATCTCGCGTGCGGCCTCGTTTACCTGCTGGCGACGATTTTGCTGAGCTTGCGCGTCGGACGCGGGCCCGTGCTCGTCGCCGGCGTGCTGAGCGCGCTGGCGTGGAATTTTCTCTTCATCCCGCCGCGCTTCACGTTCCGCATCGAGAAGGTCGAGGACGGCCTGCTCTTCGGCACGTATTTCGTCGTCGCACTCGTCGCCGGGCAACTCACCGCGCGCATCCGCGCGCAGGCCGTGGCCGAGCGCCGCCGCGAAGGCCGCGCGGTGGCGCTTTTCCAACTGACCCGCGCGCTCGCCGCCGCCCGCACGCTCGACGAAGCCGTCTTCGCCGCGCTGCGCCAGGCCGACCAGCTCTTCGGCGCCAAGACCGCGCTGCTCCTCGGTCGCAGCCCTGACGCGCTCGTGCCGCACTTCGCCGGTTCGCTCGCGCTCGACGACAAGGAGCGCGGTGTCGCCGATTGGGTGCTGCTGCATCGGCGGTCCGCGGGGCGCTTCACCGACACGCTGCCCGCCGCGGCGGCGTTTTACCTTCCGCTCGTGCGCGAGGACCGGGCCATCGGTGTGCTCGGCGTCGCCGTGCCGCGTGACCGCGACCTCACGCTCGCGCAGCGCGACTTGATCGAGGCCTTCGCCCGCCAACTCGCGCTCAGCGTCGAACAGGAGCAGCTGCGCGAGGCCGGCGAACGCGAGAAGCTGCTGGCCGAATCGGAAAAGCTCCACCGCGTGCTCCTCGACAGCGTGTCGCACGAGCTGCGCACGCCGCTGGCGGTGATCACCGGCTCGCTCGAAAACCTCGCCGACGCCCCGGCCGATTTGCATGGCTCACTCGTCGACGAAGCACGCGCCGCCGCACGGCGGTTGAACCGACTCGTCGGCAACCTGCTCGACCAAACCCGCCTCGAAAGCGGCGCGCTGCGCCCGCGGCTCGATTGGTGCGACGCGCGCGACTTGATCAACGCCGCGCTCGAAGCCGTGCGCGACGAATTGGCGGGACATCCGCTCGAGATCGTCGTGCCGGCCGACTTGCCGCCGGTGCGCGCGGATTTCGCGCTGACGGAGCAAGCGCTGGCCAATCTGCTGCTCAACGCCGCACGTCACACGCCGGACGGCACGCTGGTCTTCGTCACGGCCGGCACGGAGCGCGGCGGGCAGCGGGTGTTTTTCACCGTGGCGGATCGCGGCCCGGGCTTCCCGCTGGAGATGCGTGAGCGACTGTTCAAGAAGTTCGAGCGCGGCGACGCGGCCAAGGCCGGCGGACTCGGCCTCGGCCTGTCGCTCGTGCGTGGCTTCGTCGCGGCGCAAGGCGGAGAAGTCGTGGTCGGCGCCAACCCGGGCGGCGGTGCGGTGTTCACGATTTACCTGCCGCACCACGAGCCCCAGCCTCCTCCGGCCGAATGAGCGCCCCCGCACCCAACGCCTCCCTGCTCGTCATCGACGACGAGAAGCAGATCCGCCGGCTCCTGCGCGTGACGCTGGAGTCGGGCGGTTATCGCGTCCGCGAGGCCGAGAACGCCACGCTCGGCTTGCAGGAAGTCGCGCATCAGGCGCCGGACGGCATCGTGCTCGACCTCGGCCTGCCGGACCTCGACGGCGTCGAGGTTATCCGCCGCCTGCGCGAGTGGTCGCGCGTGCCGGTGCTGGTGCTGTCCGTGCGCGAAGGCGAGGAGGACAAGATCGCCGCGCTCGACGCCGGTGCGGACGACTACCTCACCAAACCCTTTGGCGGCCGCGAGCTGCTCGCCCGCGTGCGAGCGATCCTGCGACGGGCGCCGGGCAGCGCAGAAGCGTCAGTGGCAAAATTTGGCGAGATCGAGGTCGACCTCGCTGCGCGCGTCGTGCGCCGGGCCGGCACGGAGGTTCACCTGACGGCCAAGGAATACGCGTTCCTCAAGCTGTTGGTGCAGCACCGCGGCAAAGTCGTGACCCAGCGCCAGATTCTCCGCGAAGTCTGGGGACCGGCCGCCGAGGAGCGCACCGACTACCTCCGCGTGCACATGACGCACTTGCGCCAGAAACTCGAAGCCTCGCCCGCCACCCCGCGCCACCTCCGCACCGAGGCCGGCATCGGGTATCGGTTGGTGGAGTGACCCCTACTGGAGAACGCGCCGAGCCTGTTGCGCATCGGGCGCGAGCGGGAGAATCCATTCCGGCTGCGCTACCGTTTCGTCGGCATCGAGACGTTTCCGCCAAGCGGCGTCATCGTATCGATTGGTCGAGCGGATCTCGTGGAACGGCAGCACGGCGCCGCGCGCGAGCACGAGCGTGCCTTTCCACGGATACAGAACGTAGAGCGCCCGCGGTCGACCGATGGCTGTGTGCAAGATTTCGCCTCGCTGCGGGTCGTGCCACACAGAGGCAATGCGCGGTGCATCATCCTCGGGGTCGTGAGCGGCCGAGCCGAAATAGCCCATGATGGTGCCGAGTGATTCCTGATAATTCTGGAGAAAATGCGCTTCGTCAGCGCGCCACTCGGCCTGTCGCAGCTGCTTCTCCACCATCGTCGCCAAACGCGCCGCTGTGGCGCGGAGTTCCTGCCACCGCTCGAAGAGTTGCCGGTCGGGATCGCGACGGTAGCTGCGACTGTCAAGCGGCACGACACGCTCACCCCGTTTCAAGCGGTCGACACGCGTGCGGATCGCCTTCAACAGCTCACGATAGTTCTGCTTCTGTGCTTCGCCTTTCAGGTTTTGGAAACCCCACACTTGAACCGGTGCACCGCCGCGCTCGGCAGCGGATTCCAACTCGACAACAAGATCCGTCTGCTCGCCGGGGATATCTTCGGTGATCTCCACTTTGCCCGCACCGATGCGTTCGAGGTATCTAATGCTCTCATTCAGAAACTCCATTTCTGCCTCGGCGCCTTCGCTAAAAACTCCCGCCGTCTGAAAACGCTCGATCGTCCGGTCCGCAAGCATAGTGAGCCGCTGGAAGAACAGCGGATTCGGCTCAACGAACCCTGCCGGACGCGTTTCCATTCCCGCGGTGAAAATAGCCAGTTTCGCCTGCAACTCCCATGCATGTCGCAACTGCGCCCAGCCGGAGAGCGCAGTTTGCAGTGACTTTCGTTGCCATAGTTCGGAGCGCATGAACTCCGGCGCTGCCGGGTCGACTGGCGCGAACAAGGATTCGAGCACCCAGTAATAACTCTCCGGGAGTCTCCCTGTGGGATAAAAATCGTCCCGATTGCGCCGGTGCGCATCGATCGCCTCTCGCCACGCCGCTGGAGACGAAGAGCGCGCACTAATCTGTTCAGCCAACGCCGAGCGGAGCCACGCGCCCACTTCGACCGAACCCGGCAAAGGACCGGCCGCGCCCGATTTTTCCGCCAAACGAACAAGCAGAACCGCGTCCGGCAGCGCAGTCCCGGCAAGGAGCGTGGTGCTGGCGATGCCGGCGTCTGTCGTCCGCAACGTGTCTCGCACCGTCGATTGCCGATATTTTTCCGAGCGCTGCAAGCCTTCGGTCGAGATACGCAGAGCCTCCATGATCGATTTCGTGGACACCGCCTCGAGAAACCGCGGCGACCCGAAGTCTGCTCCCGCAAAGGAGGGGCCGTCCTCGCCTCCCCAGATTTCCTCACCCGATTCCACGAAAGCCCGCAACCAATCCACATCGCGGTTCAAATCGAGAAACAGCGCAGCCGCCCCCACTTCGATCGGCCGCGACGAACGGAAGGGGACCATTTGCAGCCAGCGCACCGCGCGGTAGTAATCGCTCAGCGTCTCGGTGTCGGCGTAGAAGCCCGTCGGACGGCAACGCCGAAAGTCGATTGCGAGAAATTGCGGCGTTTGCGGCGCGAGCCAACTCGGCAGCAGAACCACGTCCGCCGCTCGAATTTTCGCGACGGTCGCGGCGACCTCGCTCTCCAATGCCGCATCGCCGAGAACAACCTCGCTCCCCAGCAGGCGCATCGCCGGACCGATGGCCAGCACGAGGTGCCGCGAGTAGGGCTCCACTTCTTGGCGTGGTATGTTCGTCGCGGCAAGGCGGCGCGGCAGCTGCGTCCAAGTATCTTCCAGCAGCGCGCGCAACCGAAGCGCGCGACGGCTCTCGAAACGTTTCAAGGTCGCCTCCAACAACACATGAAATCCGTTGAGCAAGGAGTCGCTCGTCACGAACGGCACCACTCCGCTTTCGCCGTAAACGGAGAAGGACTGCTTGTAGGAAGGCCCGGCAATCACCAAGCCGTCGCGCTGCAGTTGGACAACGGCCGCCGCGCTGAGCCCTTGTCCGACTGCATCAGTGCGCCACTCGTAATGTGTCGGAATGCCCACGGTGGACTTGGGTTCAGTCGTGTGCTCAACGCCGCTCTTTTCCTCCTCTGCGCGTTGCTGAATCCGTTGTTGTTGCCGAGCGACGGCGGCTTGAATGGCCGCTTCGCGCGCCGGAGCCTCCTCCTGTTTTTCCCATTCTGCATACGCCTGCCGGTAGACCGCGGCAGCGGCGGTGGCTTCCTCCTCGGACATCTTCGAGAAATCCGGGCGCAACGGCGGTGGTTTCGAAAAATAGTCCGTCGCGACCTCGCCCGATGCAACGGAGTTCAACAGCAACGCGATAAGGCAGATGCACCGGATCACGGCGAGACCTTGTCGCGGCCGCAACCACGGCTCAACGCCTATCTCGTCCACGCTTCGGCGTCCCAGTCTGCGTCACAGTCGGGCGATTTTTGGAAAACCTCTAGACAGCCCCGCGCGAACCGCCTTTCGTGCGTCTTTAATGTCCGCTCCCCAGCCCGCAGTTCTCGCCCTCGAAGACGGCACGGTGTTCCATGGCGCCGCGTTCGGCGCCGCCGCCACCATCGCCGGTGAGTGTGTGTTCAACACCTCGATGACCGGCTACCAGGAGATCCTGACGGACCCCTCCTACTTCGGCCAGATCGTCACGATGACCGCCGTCCAGATCGGCAACTACGGCATCAACGTCGAGGACGAGGAACACAGCGGCCCGAAGGCGTCCGGTTTCGTCGTCCGCGAGGTCTCGCCCGTCGTCAGCAACTGGCGCAGCCAGATGTCGCTCGACGCTTATCTCAAGAAATACGGCATCCCCGGCATCAGCGAAATCGACACCCGCGCGCTGACCAAGAAGCTCCGCGTCACCGGCGCGATGAAGAGCTGCCTGAGCACGCTCCCGATCTCCGACACCGATGCCGTCGCCCGCGCCCGTGGCTGGCAGGACATGGCCGGCAGCGACTACGTCAAGGATACGACCTGCAAGGTGCCCTACATCTGGAGCGACGTCGATCCCTCCCGCCACAACACCGCTTATCTCCCCGTCGGCACCACGCTGGGTGTGCAGCCGCCGCACACGAAGAAGTTCAAGGTCGCCGCGTTCGACTACGGCGCGAAATACACGATCTTCCGCAAGCTCGTCCGTCACGGCTTCGAGGTGCACGTCTTCCCCGCCACCGCCACGCACGAGCAGGTGCGCGAGGCCGGCGTCGATTGCCTGTTCCTCTCCAACGGCCCCGGCGATCCGGCCGCGTTGCCCTACATCCACCAGACGGTCAGCGCGCTGCTGCCGGATTATCCGACCTTCGGCATCTGCCTCGGCCATCAGATGATCACGCACGCGCTCGGCGGCACGACCTACAAGCTGAAGTTCGGCCACCGCGGCGGCAACCAGCCCGTGAAGAACCTCGAGACCGGCAAGGTCTCCATCACGGCGCAAAACCACGGCTTCGCCACCGACCCAAAATCGATCGAAGGCAAAGGCGCCATCGTCACGGAGATCAACCTGAACGACAACACGGTCGAAGGCCTCCGTCACACGGAGTTGCCCGTCTTCTGCGTGCAATACCACCCCGAAGCGGCCCCCGGCCCGAACGACGCCGACCCGCTCTTCGAAGACTTCTACCGGATGGTCGAGAAGCGCAAAGCGGGGAAAATATAAACCGACGAGGTGCCGAGCGAGGGAGTGCAGGCCGCGAGTAGCGACGCAGCGCGACGCCCGGACGGGCGGACTTTTCCGACGCCAGTTGATTGGCCAGTCGGTCCGGGCCGGGCGCACACCGGACGACTTTCCTCCGTCGAGGTAGCGGAGCATCCACCTCGCCTTGGCGCAGGTGAATGCTCACGAGAACGTTATCCGGTCACTTCGCCGGTGCGGGATTCGCAACGCACGGCACACTGCGCGCCATGTCTGCCGCCATGACTGGCCGCCACCGCCCCCAGCGCAAACCCGGCAAACGCACACAGCGAGAGAATGGCTAGGACGTCAGCGGCCTTGTCAGCTGCTTCGCGGGCTTTGGTTTCCATCGCCGTTTTCGCGGCAGCTAGCTCCGCCGACAAACGCTCATAGGTCGTCGTCCATTCCGTCAGCAATTTTTCGGCGTCGGCTTCACGCAGCCCCACGGTTGTCACGAGGGTGTTGACCAGTGCGGCGCGGTTGGCCGTGACTCTCCCCTGATTCGCGGGATTGAAAAGCGTCGCCAGGGCGAGTCCGACTTCGCGCTTGGCGCGGATGTTGCCGTTCGCGTTCGCCTCAGACGGGCGAAGACCCACCGCCTCATCCGTGAAACTCGCCAGCGTGTCGCTCGTCTGTTTGAGAGCGTCCTTGCCCGTCCCAGCCGCTTCGCCGGCCAGAGCGGCCGCCGGTTTGGCCGCCAGCGCCAGTCCGCCGCCCACGACTTTCGACAAGTCGCCGAGCGCCCAGCCCGCACCGAGGGAAACGAAGATCACCGCCACAACCGTGGCCGTGCACCAGACGCCGAAGCCATGCAGCCAACCCGTCAGCCGCGCCCCGATCGGCGTGAGCCGTCCCGCAACCCAGCCGCCGAGCCACAGGGAAAAGACCGCGCTGATCCCTTGGATGACCAGGGCGCCGCGACCGAGATCGGCCACGGGGTTGGCATCGGTGATCGGCGTGTAGAGGGCAAATCCCAGGCCCGCGCCGAGGAACATGAACACGACCTGCAGGGCCAGCGCCGCGCTCGTGCCGGCGAGGATCGCGCCCCAGTCGACGGTTCGTTTGCGGCAAGCGCAGCCGGGTTGGGTGGGCAAAAGGGAAACTTCAGAGGGAGCGGAGTGAACATTCATGATGAAAAGGAAACGGAAGGGCACGGCACGTCCCTATCGGAACGATGCCGCCAGGGAACAGGGGGCGAAAACGCCGGCGCCACGGCGCCCGCGCGGAAAAACTGCGGCCTACCGGCCCAGCAGTTTGGCGACGATGTAGATCAACAGCGCACCGCCGAGGCCGCCGCCGAACAAAAGGAAGATCATGGAGTAGCCCACGGCGGCGACGGGAAGGACAAAGGGAATGAAGGCGATCATGACGGGAGGCGCGGTTAATTCTTGGGAAGTTTCGTCGCGGGCACTTCACCGCCGGAGGCGAGGGCCTCGGCATTCACGGCGAGAGAGATCTCGCTGAGCTTTTTGTTCGTCTCGCCCTCCTCGTCCAAGGTCTCCTGTAGCAGGCCGGCCACGCGGTCCTCGCCCAACGCCTCCGCAAATGCGTGGGCCGTGCCGTAGCCGGCGATTTCGTAATGCTCCACGCGCTGGGCCGCCCCGATGAGCGCAGCGTCGCGCACCGCTGCGGGCCCCGTGATCTCGATCGCCTCGCCGCCCTCCTTGATCAGGCCAAGCATGGCGTGGCACGTCTTCCCTTTCGCTGCGCGCCCCAGGAGCTTCAGTGCCTGCGTCAGCCGCTCCACGTGCCGGCGGGTCTCACCGAGGTGGCTCGTGAAGCCGGCCTTGAGCGCGGGATTCGTCGCGGCTCTCGCCATTTTGGGCAGCGCCTTGATGAGGTGTTTTTCGGCAAACAGCAGATCCTGCAACTCGTCGATGAGGAGGGCGTGGAAGGTGAGAACGGAGGACATGGAGGATGATCAGGTTGGTGGCGGGCGGAGGTGTTTCTCAGCGCGTGCCGTGCACACCAGCTTGCCATCCCGCGCATGGCTCCACGATGGAGTGTTCACCTACTCTCGTGGCGGGCGCTTCGGAAGTCTCGCAGCGGCGGACGACAGTCCGCACAACACCCAACTCACCTACGCAGCCCCAAAGTTCAGGTCTCGGCGCCGGCAGTCGCCGGCCTCGAAGATGCGGCTGCCCCTCGGTTCGCCCGGGATCAATTCGTCGCGAGCAACGCCTCGAACTTCGCCGCGTCTTCGGCGGTGTCGACGCCGATGGTCGGGTCTTCGGTGACGTCGATCGCGATCGGGTAGCCGTTTTCGAGGACGCGGAGCTGCTCGAGTTTTTCGATCTGCTCCAGCTTGCCCGGCGCCATGCGCACGAATTGCTCCAAAAAGTCGCCGCGATACGCGTAGAGGCCGAGGTGCTTGTAGCAGCCGTTGGCGGCCAGCCAGGCGTCGTCGACCTTGCCGGCGAGGTCTCGGGCGTAGGGCATCGGGGAACGGGAGAAATACAGCGCACGGTTCGCGGCGAGGGCGCGGACGACCTTAACTTGGTTCGGATTGTAGAAATCCTCGGCTTTGCGGAACGGCGTGCAGAGCGTCGCCATCGGGGCGTCGCCTTGGATGAGCTTCTGGAGCGCGCGGATCTGGCCACCGGAGACGAGCGGCTCGTCGGCCTGGACGTTGATGACGTAGCTGGCGCGCACGGTGCGGTTGGCCTCGGCGAGGCGATCGGTGCCGCTCGGATGGCGCGCGTCGGTCAAAATCGCCCGAAACCCGGCACCCTCTATGCAGTCGGCGAGCATCGGATGATCCACGGCAAACCACAGCGGAAGGTCGGGCGCCTCGGCCGTGATGCGCTCGGCCACCCAGAGCACAAGCGGCTTCCCTTTAATGACATGCAGCAGCTTGCGCGGAAAGCGGGTGGACTCCAGACGACAGGGCACGATGAGCGCGAACGCGGGCATATTCGGGAATCTGGTTGCAAGCCGGGGGCGGAGCGGCTTTTTCGGAACCCTTTATTTTGAGCCGATAACTACCTGCAATGGAAAAGAGTGATACCAATACCGCCGCCACCCACGTGAGGGAGCTCCTTGTCGAAAACAAGATGGGCATTCACGCGCGCCCGGCCGCGATGATCGTGCGTGTCACCAACAAGTTCAAATCGGACGTCTTCGTCGAAAAGGACGACGAGCAGGTGAACGGCAAGAGCATCATGGGCCTCATGATGCTGGCCGCCGCCAAAGGCTCGAAGATCAAGTTCGTGGCCACCGGCGAGGACGCCGAGAGCATGCTCAACGAGCTCGAAGCGCTCTTCGCGAAGAAGTTCGACGAGGCCTGAGCGCGCCTCGCGGCGCGAAGACGCCAAGGAGCGAGTAACAAGTGCCAAGTAGGGCCGGTCTCCGACCGGCCTTTTTATTTGGCGGTGGTCGCTGGCGTCCCGACGGCACCGCGACAGAGACGCGAGTCGCCGCCGCTGGATTTCGCGCCCCGCGTTTGTCGCCGCCGGGACGGCAGCGACCACCTTACGACCCACGCGTCTCAAATTCCGAAAAATCGCCGGGCATTCGCGGTCGAACGCGCCGCCAGCTCGTCGACCGTCACGCCAAACACGCCCGCCGCGAACTCCGCCGTGTGGCGGAGGTAGGCCGGCTCGTTGGGCTTCCCGCGATGCGGCATCGGCGTGAGATACGGCGCATCCGTCTCGAGCATGACGCGGTCGAGGCCCTGCGCGCGGGCCGCCTCGCGGATGTTTTCCGCGGTCTTGTAGGTCAGGATGCCCGTGAACGACCCCACCCCGCCGCGCCGGTTCAACTCGGCAATCTCGGCCGTCCCTTCGGTGAAGCAGTGGAAAACCACCTTCGCCCACTCGACGCCGCTCGCATCGATCATCTCGACGCATTCGCGGAACGCCCCGCGCGAATGCACGACCACCGGACAACCCAGCTTCTTGGCCAGCGCCAACCCGGCGCGAAACGCCGCCTGTTGCGTGGCAAACACGCGCTCCTCCGCCGCCGGGTCGTCCTTGGGCAAGTGGAAGCGGTCCAATCCGATCTCGCCGAGCGCGACCGGTCCGGGAAGGTAGGGCGGGACCGCTGGGCCCGCCGCTTCGATTGAGTTCGTCGGCGCGCCCGGCGGTCGCGCCCTACCCCAAAAGCCTTCCAACAGCGCGAATCGCTCCTCCCAGCGTTCATCCACGCTGCAGGGATGGATACCAGCCGTGTAGTGAACGAATCCCGCGTGCGCCGCCGCGATGTCGCGGTAGAGCCCCCAGTCGTCCGCGTCGGTCCCGATCGTGATCATCGCCTCCAAACCGGCCGCGCGGGCGCGTTCGAGGATCGGCGCCAGCTCACCCCGCCGGGCGAAACTCTCGAGATGCGTGTGGGAATCGATCAGGCCCATCGCGCGGATTGAATGCCCATGAAAGCGAGAGGCCAGCGCTTTCGCGCTGGCCTCATGCACACACACCTGGCGTTAGGCCGGTGAAATTCAGTCGGCGCGAATCTTGATGTCACCGCCGCTCGAGCGGAGCTTGAGCCGCGGCCCGCCGCCGTTAACGGTGCCGGTGAGCCGGCTCTTGCCCATGCCGCCCTTTTCGATCGTGAGAGTGAGGCCCTCGGCATCGACGTCGCCGCCCGAGGTGCTGGCATCGAGCTTGAAGCCGGTGCCCTTCTTGACGTGCACGACGACCTGACCGCCGGACGCGTGGAGCTCGGTGTCCTGTTTGATGGGCCCGGTGATCGTCGCGTGGATGTCGCCGCCGGAGGTGCTGGCGCTGACGAGTTCCTCGACGGACTCGAGCTTGATGTTGCCACCTGACGTCGTCACGGACGTCGGGCCGCCGGCGCGGCCGACGAAAATGTCGCCGCCTGACGTATGAAGGTTGGCTTTGGCCGTGCCCTCTTCGAGACGGACGTTGCCGCCGGAGGTGTGGCCTTCGACCGCTCCGTCGATCTTGGCGAACTTGAGGTCGCCGCCGCTGGTGCGGGCCTTGACGGTGCCTTTCACGCTGCCGACTTCGATGTCGCCGCCTGAAGTGCGCAGGTCGAGGTTGAACTCGCGAGGAACGGTGACCGTGTAGGAAACACTGACCGGCGGCCAGCTGCCGAACCAGTTGGTGGCCTTCTTCTCGTAGCGGGACTCGGCGATCACGGTGTTGCCCTGTTGCTCGAGGCGGAAAGTCATCTCGGCCGCGATCTCGTCGGCCTCCTTCTCGGTGTCGGCGCGGAACGTCTGTTTGGCCACGACGCGCACTTCGGCCACGTCGCCGCTCGTCACCTTGATGTCGCCGCCCTGCGTGAGGCCGGAAAAATCACCGCCGGGCTGCACGGCGAAGGTCTTTTCCACGGTGCGAACGATCTTGGCGTCGACGGCGGCCGGAACGGCGAGCATCGCACCCACGGTGAGCAGGCAAAGCAGGGATTTCATGGTTGTGCCTCTGAATACCCGCCGCCACCGCCGAAGTTACACGAAACTTCGGGTCAAGCGGCCGTCTGGAGCCGCACTTTCATCCGCGCCAGCCGCCGCAACAGCCGCAGGTCGCCGCGAATCGGCCACCAGTCGTAGAGGTAAATCTCCAACGGCCGCCACATGGCGACCCAGCCGACGATGTGCAGCCCCAATTCGACGAACTCGCCCCAGCGCGCCGGAAACATCGGGCGCAGCACCGCCCCGAGCGTGAAACAGGCCGCGAGAAACACCACGCCGATCGCCATGCTGGCACGCCCGCGCCGCAGCAATTGCCGCAATTCCCGCTCCTTGATCGCCGCGCGGCTCGCGAAGTAGTGATGCACCGCCTCCTCGACGCCCGCGGCGCGCTCCGCGTCCGGCTTCTCCGCGAGGTGGATCAGCAATTCCAGTTCGCCTTGCGGCGGATGCTCACGCGCCCAGCTGACGATGAACTCCTCCGCGTCCGCATCGAGATCGCGGTCGATGAACGGCGAAGGGTCCAGCGAGTTGAACAACTGCGCCAGCTCGCGGAGCCGGACTTCGATGCGGGCGTTATCCACGCCCGCATCCAACCGCACCGCGCGCGCCGGCGCAATCTCCGTCGCGGCGACTTACTTCGCGAACAGCTCCGCGAAGAACAGCTTCATGTGCTCCCACGAGCGGCGCGCGGCCGGCTCGTTGTAGCGCACGGGGATGTTGTTCTTCTTCCCGAGTTCGTCGGCGCCGGGATTGCTGAAGGCGTGCACCGCGCCGGCATAGGAGATCCACTGCCAGTCGAACTTCCCCGCGTCGGCCGCCTTCTCGAACGCGGCGATCTCCTCCGGCTTGATGAACAAGTCCGCCGCGCCGTGCAGCATGAGGATCTTCGCGTGATTGCTCGCGCCTTCCCACGCCGAGACCGGCGTGCCGTGGAAACTCACGATGCCCGCCAGCGGCGCGCCGCTGTAGGCCAGCACTTGCGCGGCCGATCCGCCGAAGCAGAAACCGATCGCCGCCACCTTGTCCGGCGCGACCTTGCCCGTCGTCAGCAGCTGCTCGAGCCCGGCTCGTCCACGCGCGGCCCACTTCTTGGCGTCGCCGTAGAACGGCTTCGCCAGTTCGCTGGCGCGGCTGGCCTCGGTCGTCGTGACGCCCGCGCCGTAATAGTCGACCGCGAACGCCACGTAGCCGAGTTCCGCGAGCTGCTTCGCGCGGCTCTTCGCGTAATCGTTGAGGCCCCACCACTCAGGCAGCACCAACACACCCGGACGCGGGGCGGTGCTGGCGTCGTCGTAGGCGAGGAAGCCTTCGAGCTTCACGCCGTCGTGTTCGTAGGGGACGGCCTGCGTGACGACCTTGGCGGTCAGAAGCGTGGATGCGGCCAACACGGCCGCCGTGGCGAGGAGAGTGCGGAAGTGCATGCGCGCACCGTAGCGAAGCTCCCTCCGCGCGCAACTGCGGCGCAGCGCGGCCGCGCTCAAACCACCGGCGGCAGCCACCTCGCCAGGCACGCGCGCAGCTGGTCCTGCCGCACCGGCTTGGTCAGGAAATCGTTCATTCCCGCGGCGAGACAGGCATCGCGGTCTTCGGGCCGCACGTTGGCCGTGAGCGCGATGATCGGCAGCGGCTTGCCCTCAAGACGCTCGCGGATCAGCCGCGTCGCCTCCGTGCCGTCCATCCCGGGCATCTGCATGTCCATCAGGACGAGCGCCCAGCCGCCTTCCACGGCGCGCGCGACGGCATCGGCGCCGTTGTCGACCAACACCGTCTCGACTCCCAGTCGGTGCAGCATGAGCGCGATCACCTTCTGGTTGCCCCAATCGTCCTCCGCCACGAGCACGCGGCCGGCAAAGCGCATCGGCGTGTCCGCGGTCGCTGCCAAGGCCGGCGCCGCGACCGCGCGATGGGCCAACGGCCAGGTGAGCTCGAAGAAAAACTCGCTGCCGCGACCGTGCGTGCTCTCGACTTTGATCTCGCCGCCCATGCCGCGCACGAGGCTCTGCGAGATCGCGAGCCCGAGTCCGGAGCCGCCGTAGCGGCGGGTCATCGAGCTGTCGCCCTGCGTGAATTTCTCGAACAACCGCGGCAGCAGCGCCGCTTCGATGCCGATGCCGGTGTCGCGCACGCGGAAGCGCACCGTCGCGAACCCGCCCTCGAGTTTCGCGACCTCGATCGCCACATCGACGCGGCCGCGTTCGGTGAATTTCACGGCGTTGCCGATCAGGTTGAGCAACACCTGCCGCAACCGCATCGCGTCGCCGCGCAGGTGCGCCGGCAGCCGCGGATCGACGTTGAACGTGATGGCGATGCCCTTGGCGTCCGCGCGCGTGCCGAACAACGCCACGACCTCCGCCGCCACCTCCGTCGGCGAGAACTCGATGTCCTCGAACTCGAGCTTGCCGCTCTCGATTTTCGAAAGGTCGAGGATGTCGTTGAGCAGGTGCAGCAGGGTGTCCGCCGACTTGTTGGCCACGTCGACGTGCTGCCGCTGTTCCCCGTCCAGCCGCGATTCACCCAGCAGCTGCAGCATGCCGAGGATGCCGTTCATCGGCGTGCGGATCTCATGGCTCATCGTGGCGAGGAACTCGCTTTTCGCCTGATTGGCCGCTTCGGCGCGGCGCTTCGCCACGCTGAGGGTCGAGACGAGTTCGTCGTTCTCGAAGATGAGCCGGTAGAGCTTCGCGAGATCCGCGTGGTGCAGGTGCGCGGTGTTGAGGAGGAACAGCGCGTAAGTGAACGTGATCGCCCCGAGCATCCACGAGCCCGGCTCGTCCGCGGTGACGAAGCGCACCACCGCCGGCCCGAGCGTGGTGGCGACGTAGAGCCAGTAAGCCGGGCGCACCGGCGCCAACGACCGCGCGGCGCCCGCGTTCATGCCCGCGATGATGAAGGCCGCCAGGCAGCGCGGCACGATGCCGTCCGCGACGATGAAAAACCAACCGCCCACGCCCCACGCGACGCCAGCGAAGGCCAGCTCGACCACGAAGGCCGTGCGCCACCACCCGAGTTCCCCGTCCGCCCGCCCTTTGCGCGCGAAGGCCACGTTCGTCGCCAAGCGCACGCACGACAGGGCGAAAACTGCGGCCAGCCAGGTGACCGTGATGCGCGGCGGAAAATAATTCCAGACGCCCGCCGCCAGGATGGCCGCGAGCACGAAGTTCGAAAACAGCCCGAAGCCCGCCGAGCGATACAGCATCCGCGTGAGCTCGGCCTCCACCCGAAACTCGATCGTGCGCGCCGCTTCGAGCGGCGCCGGGCTCTGGTTCTCTCCGGCCATCTCCAGCAAGAACACTTTTCGCCCGAGGCGGCGGCAAGGGAATATGCCTAAGCTCTATCCCCTAGGCCGATCCGAGCGCATCCTACGCGCGCCGTCGCAATTCCACGACGTCGCCGGACTTCAGCTCGTGATCCTCGAGGCCCGCGCGCACGCGGCGCAGGTCCGCCGCGATGCGTTTGCTCCCGCGAAAAATCGTCGCCGCATCATACGCCTTCCCGAGCCGGCCGCTCTGCGCGGTCGTGTAGAGCCGCATGCCCTCCTGCCAAGGCAGCTCGGTCACCGTGCCGGAACTCGCGTCGACAGCCACGACCATGCCGGTGCGAGCCAGCTTGGCGGCCGACTCCATCGACATCGACGCGACATCGCCCGACGAAGTCACGGCGGACGACACCACCTTGCCGGTCGTCGTCACCGTCGCGACGGTCACCTTGCCCGCGGTCTTCACGGTCGCCGCCGTCACGGTCGCAACCGCGACGCCGGTGGCCACCACCACCGAGCAACCGCTCAACGCCAGCGCGGCCAGCAGCAGGAAAACGATGCCACCCGCGCCGCGTCTCACGCCGAGAGTCCGCCGCTGATGTATTGCCGGAGCGACTCCGCCTCGGCGCGGTGCGAGTTCGCGACCCAGCGCGAGACATCGCCGATCGAGATGATGCCGAGAATGGCGCCGTCCTTGATGACCGGCATGTGGCGGCAACGCTTCTCCGAGAACGTGTCCATCATCTGCTGCACTGTCGTTTCCGGTGCGATGGTCAGGACGTTGGCGGTCATCACGCGGGAGATCGGCGTGGATTTCGGGTCGAGGTCAGCGGCGACGACGCGCGTGAGCACGTCGCGCTCGGTGAAGATGCCGGCGAGGCGCGTGCCGTCCATGACGAGCACCGAGCCGATCTTGTGGCGGTTCATTTCCTTCACAGCGTCCGATACGGAAACCGTGCTGGCCACCGAGCGAACCGCCGCGCCCTTGTGTTCCAGCAAAGTCGCAATCGAGGTATTCATGCGTTTGGGGTGGGGTTGCGCGGGACGCTACCGGGCAGCGCTGCACCGGCAATCTCAAAGCCGTCGCTCAAGCACCGAACTTCAGCGCGGGAGATTTCCCAGCGCGCCGAAGCTCTTGAACACCGTCTTGCCTTGGGTCGGCAACGACACCGCCACCTTCGGCTTTGCGGGCGCAGCATCGCCACCCGCCGCCGCCTCGCCCTCCTTGCCCGCCGCCAGATCGCGCAGCACCTTTTCGAGACGCACGGCGGAAACCGGCTCCGCCGTGCCGAGTTCCTGCGCGAACAGGCTCACGCGAAACTCCTCCACCAACCAGCGGAACTCCCCCGCTTTGTCGCCGAGCCGCTGCAGGGCCTGAACGAACGGCTGCAGCTCGCGCGCCCGCGAAGCGTCCTTCGCCGGGTCGCGTTTCCAGCGCTCGGCGCGCGCCTGCATGCCCTTCAAGTAGCGCGGCAGCTCCTTCACGCGCGCGAACGGCGTGCGGCGCAGGAAATCCGGCGGCAGCAACGCCCCGAGATCGCCCTCCATGCCCGGATACGGCGTCTTGTGCGTCTGCAGCGCCAGCCGCAGCGTCAGCGTTTCACGCAACCAGTCGACGAGCTTCGGCACCAGCCCGCGCAGATCGGCTTTCGCGTCGCCGACGGCGCGCTCGAAATTTTCCTTCGTCAGGTAGGGGCGGTTGCCCCCAACCGCCTTCGCCTCGCTCGCGGCAGGGCCGTTGAGGGCAACGGCCCCTACCCGTCCGCCCTCCGTCACCCAGCGCCGGATCGATTCCAGCGCATCGGCCTGCAATTTCTCCAACGGCGCCAGCGTCACCGTCAGCGTGCCGATCGCCCGCAGGTCGCGCAGATCCTTCTCGAGCCAGCCGAGTTCATAGCGCAACGCCGTCTCGAGCAACCGCCGCAGACCGACGCGGGTCGCCGCGCGCGCCTCCTCGGAAGTGGCGAACAGCCGCACCGCCACGCCCGCGTCGCCCGCCTGCAAACCCGGATAAGCGAGCACCGGCACGCCGGCCTGCTCGCTCACGACGACCGACTCGGGCAGGTCACCGAACTTCCAGCCGTCCGCGGGCGGTTTCTCCCACTTCTCCCGCGCGGCGCGCCACGTCGCGTTGTCGGCTTTCGCCGCGCGCTGGCTGACCTCGCGCTGCTTCGTGCCGAGCTGGCTCTGCAATTCCGCGAGGTCGCGGCTCGCCCCGAGCACCGCACCGCGCCGGTCAAGCACCTCGACGCGCACGCGCAAGTGGTCGGGCAGCGTCCTCGCGTCCCAGACGCGCGGATCGATGCGCACGCCGAGGCGCTGCGTGAGCACCTCGGCCAGCGCCTGCGCGAGCGTCGGTTGCGGCGCGCGCGCCGCGATGAGTTGGATCTCGTCGGTGATTTTCTGCGCGGTCTCCGCGAGCGGGATCAGCGTGCGGCGCTGCTCCTTCGGGAGCGCTTTCAGCATCAATTCGATCTTCTCTCGCAAATGCCCCGGCACCGCCCAGTCGAGCGTCGCGGGCGAGAGATCGGCGGCCTCGTCGAGGTTCACGCGGAGCGTCACGCCATCGTCGTCCTGACCTGGCTTGTAGGCGTAATTGAGCGGCAGCGCGCGATTCTCGAGCGGGAGCTGCTCCGGGAACGCGCCGTGGTCGTGCGTCTCCTCGATCTGCGGCTTCAGGTCGTCCTCGCCCAGGAAAAGAAACTTCGGCTCGGTCGTCTGCCGGTGGCGGACGTAGTCGACGAGTTCGGGCACGCTGCTGATTCCGAGGTAGGGCGAGTCGTCCCGACGAGCCGCGCCCTGTCGCGCCGCGACCGGCGGCTCATCCGGAGGATTCGCCCTACCCTCCGGCATCAGGCGCCGGGCGTAGAACCGATACACCGCCTCGTCGAGGTTCATGTAACCCGCCGCGCGCAGGCGCGTGAGCACGCTCTCGGCCTTTTCGCGGATGCGACGGTTGTGCGCGATGAAATCGAGCGGGAACGTCACCGTGTCGCCGACAAGTCCCTCGCGGATGAAAATCTCCGTGGCGTGCTTCGGATCGATTTTGCCGTAGCCGACCGAGCGGGTGTCGAGCTCGAGATTGTAGAGCCGGCGGCGCTCCTTCACGAGCACGCGGCCGGACTCGATGCTCCAGAACGGCTCGCTGTGCGACACGCGCAGCAGGTGCGCGCCGAGGTCGAGGGCCCACAGCGGGTCGATGCGCGCGCAAGTGCGCGCGTAGATGCGGCCCGTCTCCATGATCTCGGACGCCATGAGCCAGCGGGCGACCTTGGGCTTCGCGGGGCCCTCTTTGCGCGGCGCGACGACCTTCTCGCGCTGCGGCCTTTCGAAGAGCGACGAGCCGGGAAACACCGCGACCTTGCGATCGTGGGCCGCGTGATAGGTGCCGTCGTCGAGTCGCGTGGCGATGTTGCCGAGCAGGCCCGCGAGAATCGCGCGATGGATCGCGCGGTAACCCGGCGAGCCGGGCACGAGGTCGCGCACCGACTCGGGCGTGGCCGCCGCCTTGCGCCGCGCCGCACGGCCGGCATCGCGCGGGTCGGCGCCGGCGCCGTCGAAGACCGATGTGTCCTCGAAGCCCTCGCCGCCCTCGATCGTGTCGATGAGTTGCGCGTGGACGTCGCGCCACTCGCGCATGCGCATGAACGACAGGAAATGGCTCGTGCAGAACTTCCGCAGCTTGCCGAGCGTCATCGTCTCGAAGTCGTCGTGATACGCCTCCCAGATCGAAAGCAGCGTGAGGAAGTCCGAATCGGGATGCGTGAACCGCCGGTGCGCGGCATCGGCTTTCTGCTGCGCGTCGAGCGGCCGTTCGCGCGGGTCCTGGATGCTCAGCGCGGCGGCGATGATGAGCGCCTCGGCCATGCATTTCTCGTCGCGCGCCTGCAGCACCATGCGGCCGACCGTCGGATCGACCGGCAGGCGGGCGAGGTCGCGCCCGAGCTCGGTGAGCACGCCCGCCTCGTCGATCGCGCCGAGTTCGTGCAGCAAAGCGTAACCGGCGCGAATACCCTTGGCCGGCGGCGCGTTGAGGAACGGGAACTCCTCGATGTCGCCGAGGCCGAAGGCTTTCATGCGCAGGATGACGTCCGCGAGATTGCTGCGCTGGATTTCCGGCTGCGCGAAACGCGGGCGCTCGTTGAAATCCTGCTCCGAATAGAGGCGGATGCACACGCCGTTGCTCACGCGGCCGCAGCGGCCCTTGCGCTGGTCGGCGCTGCTCTGCGCCACCGGTTCGACGGGCAGCCGGCGCGTGCGGCTCTGCGGCACGTAGCGGCTGATGCGCGCGAGGCCGGTGTCGATGACGAAGCGGATACCGGGAATGGTGAGCGAGGTCTCCGCGATGTTCGTCGCGACGACGATTTTCCGTTTCTGCGTCGGCGCGAAGACGCGTTGCTGCTCGGCGTTGGTCAACCGGCCGAAGAGCGGCACGATCTCGATGTGTCGCGCCTTGCGCCCTTCGAGTTGATCGGTGACTTCGCGGATGTCGCGCTCCGTCGGGAGAAACACGAGGATATCGCCGTCCGCGCTCTCGCGCAGCACGCGCTCGACCGCCTCGACCGCACCGTCGATGTAGGTGAACTCGTCGCGATCGCGCCGTGTAGCCGAGGGCGTCGACCCCGGCCCGGGGCCATCGGCCCCGGCTACAGCCATTTCCTCCAGCGGCGCATAAATCACCTCCACCGGATACGTGCGCCCCGACACTTCGACGATCGGTGCGCCGTCAAACGCCTCGGAAAACGCCTGCGTGTCGATCGTCGCCGAGGTGATCACGATCTTCAGGTCCGGCCGGCGCAGGCGCAGGCGGCGAAGGTGGCCGAGGATGAAATCGATGTTGAGCGAGCGCTCGTGCGCCTCGTCGACGATGATGGCGTCGTATTCGCGCAGCTCGGGATCGCCCTGCAACTCGGCGAGCAGCATGCCGTCGGTCATGAACTTCACGACGGTTTGCGACGAGGTCTGGTCGGCGAAGCGGATTTTGCAGCCGACCTCCTTGCCCCAATCGACGTTCAGCTCCTCGGCCACGCGGCGCGACACCGACGCCGCCGCAACGCGGCGCGGCTGCGTGCAGGCGATCTTGCCGCGCGTGCCACCGCCGGCGGCGAGGACCATTTTGGGAATCTGCGTCGTCTTGCCCGAGCCGGTTTCGCCGGCGAGCACGATCACCTGGTGTTTCAGCAGCAGGCCGATGATTTCGTCCGCGCGCGCGCTGATCGGCAGTTCCGGGGGGAACTCGATGCGGAAGCTCGGTTGTGGGCGTGGCGGCGGCATGCGCGAAGAGACAGAGTGAAAGCGCGAACGTTGCCGCGTCGAGGCACGAAAAACGCGCCCCACCCACCCTCGAACCAATAACACGCTTGGCACGCATGGCGGCGGCGCCCATCGATGACGGTTCACATGTCCCGCGTCACGCCGCCGCTCCTGCCCGAACAACGCCTCGAAAAGGTGCTGGGCGTCGCGCGCGCGGACGCGTTGGGCGTCTTCGTCTGCGCGGGCGCGAGCGTTCTCGTGAGCGGCGCGCAGGAGGATTGGATCATGTGCGGGTTCTCGCTGCTCGCGCTCGTGGCCGGCGGGATGGAATGGCACGGTTACCAACGCTTGCGCGATCGCGACCTCGGCGGCCTGCAGTGGCTGCTCGGCGCGCAGGGTTGCCTCTATACCGTCATCGCGGCCTACGCGCTGTGGCGGCTGCAGCATTTCAACGCGATGGCGTATTGGGCGGAGCTGCCCGAGGAGGCACGCACGCAGATCGACGAGCAGTTGAAGCAGAACGGCCTCAACGCCGACACCGATCGCGCCCTCCTGTTGCGCACGATGAATTTCCTGGTCTGCACCGTGTTGATTTTCGTGAGCACGCTCTACCAAGGCGGCCTCACGTGGTTTTACCGGCGCCATCGCGGCGCGATTGCCGAGGCGCTGCACGGCAAGTGAGCGCTCCGGCGAGATTGTCACCTGCTGAGGATCGCGGGATGAAGTGGCGAAGCGTGTGGTAGGGCAGGACGGACGCGGGCTAAAACCCCCTCGACGACTGCGTCATACTGCGGTTCACTGCCCGCCCCATGAGCAAGGCTGCGTTCTTCCCCCAAGACATCATCATCAAAAAGCGCGACGGTGCCGCGCTGACCAAAGAAGAGATCGAATTCTTCGCCGCTGGCGTGGTGAACGGCCAGTTCGCCGACTACCAAGCCACGGCGCTGCTGATGGCGATTTTCCTGCGCGGCATGACGCCGCAGGAAACCGCCTGGCTGACCGACGCCATGATGCGTTCCGGCGACGTGATCGATCTCCGCGATTTCCCCGCCGCCAAGGTCGACAAGCACTCGACCGGCGGCGTCGGCGACAAGGTCTCGCTCATCCTCGCCCCGCTCGCCGCCGCGTGCGGCGTGCTCGTGCCGATGATGTCCGGCCGCGGTCTCGGCCACACCGGCGGCACGCTCGACAAACTCGAGGCGATCCCCGGCTTCCGCGTGCAGCTCGATGTGCCGGAATTCCGCGCCATTCTCCAAAAAGTCGGCATGGCCATGATCGGCCAGACCCCGAAAGTCGTCCCCGCTGACCGCAAACTCTACTCGCTCCGCGACGTCACCGGCACCGTCGAGTGCATCCCGCTGATTTGCGCGAGCATCATGTCGAAGAAACTCGCCGAAGGCATCGACTCGCTCGTGCTCGACGTGAAGTTCGGCAAGGGCGCGTTCATGAAGAAAAAGGACGACGCGCTCGCGCTCGCCCGCGCGATGGTCGGCACCGGCAAGGCCGGCGGAAAACCCGTCCGTGCGCTGCTCACCGCGATGAACCAGCCGCTCGGCCGCTGCGCCGGTCACACGACCGAAGTCATCGAATCGGTCGAGTGCCTGAAGGGCCGCGGCCCGGCCGATCTCATGGAGGTCACCTACGCGCTCACCGGCCACATGCTCATCCTCGCCGGCGTCGCGAAGGACGAAGCCGACGCGCAAAAGAAAATGGAAGCAGCCATCGCCGACGGCAGCGCGCTCCAGAAATTCCGCGAAATGTGCGTCGCCCAAGGCGGCGACCCGCGCGTGGTCGACGACTACACGATTCTCCCGACGGCGAAGCGCATCTACGCCGTCGCCGCGCCGGCCGGCGCGAGCGGCTTCGTCAGCGAAGTCGACGCGCTCAAGTGCGGCCACGCCATCATGGCGCTCGGCGGCGGACGCGCGGCGGTGACCGACAAGGTCGACCACGCCGTGGGCATCGCGGATCTGATCAAGATCGGCGAACCGGTCGCGCCCGGCACGCGTCTCTGCACGTTGCACGTGAACGACGACGAGAAGGCCGCGCGCGCCGAGGCGCTCATCCGCGAGGGCATCAAGTTCGCCCCGAGCGCTCCGATGCAGGAGCCGTTGGTGCAGGATTTGATTTCCTGATCCGTCGCAGACCGGACTATTGCGACCTCGCCGCGTAGCGTGCGGCGAGTTCCGGCTTGCCCATGCCTTGGTAAAGCCGGACCAACCGCTCGCGCGTCGCCTTGGTCTCCCAACCGCGCGGGCCGGCGATGTCGGGCAGCACCGCGTGCGCGGCGAGGAGCAGCGGCTCGGCTTCGGCCCAGCGCTGCTGCTGGAGGAGCGCCTCGGCGAGCAGGCTTTGCGTGCTCAGGACCCGCCAGCCCTCCGGCGGGTAGCGGTGGCGCTGGATCTCGACCGCGGAACGGAGGAATTTTTCGGCCTCGGCGGCCATGCCGCCACGGACCAGGAGCACGCGGGCCAGCTCGAGTTGGGTGACGGCGATGTGCGTCGGGTTGTTGGTGGGATCCTCGCTCATGAGCGCGAGCGCGGTGCGCAACTCGCGTTCGGCGGCGTCGAGCCGCCCGGCATGGCACCACGCGGCGCCGAGGCGGCCGCGCGCGGAGGCGACGCGCCAGTCCTTCGGACCAAGCAGGCGAGTGTAGAGCGTGATGGCGTCCTGGAAGAATTTCTCCGCACCGGCGATATCGCCCATGTCGACGTGGACCCGACCAAGCGCCACATAACTCGCCGCAATATTCGGGTGCTCCGCGGTGACGAGGCGGCGGAACATGTCGGAGGCGAGGCGAAGATCGCGCTCGGCCTCGATGAGCTGGCCGAGATGCCACTCGACATCGGCGATGTCGCCGAGGACGGTCGAAATCTGGCCGTGCTCCGCGCCGAATTGCGCATGACGCAGTTCGAGCGCGCGGCGGAAGTTCACCTCGGCACGCTCGACCTGCTCGAGCGCCATGTAGTTGCGGCCGAGCTCCAAGTAGGTGGACGCGAGGTTGTCCATGCCATCTGTGCCGGGGAGCTGCCGATCAATTTTCACAGCGCGCTCGAGGCACGCGACGGCGCGCATGAAGTCGCCGCGTCCGCGGTAGATGACCGCCAAATCCTCGAGCGCCCGCGCGAGCGCCACGGTGGGAGTCGGCAGATCGCGCGCGGCTTGCAGGGCGCGTTGCAACAGGGCCTCGGCCTCGCTGCGCTTTCCGCCGCGCATGATGGTGCGCGCGGTGGTGCCGAGGATCTCGACCTGCATCGCCGGGTCGTCGGCGAAGTCGCGCTGCACGCTCGCGAGGGCCTCGTCCCGTTCCTTCGGCCCGAAGATTTTTTGCGGGTCGTTGGAGCTGAGTTGGAGCATGAGCAACTCGCTGACGGCGGCGGAGCGCTTGCTGGCGCGCTCGGCGAGGTCGCGCTCGCGGGCGAGGCGGAAGGTGTAGAAACCGACGACGCCGGCGAGGGCGAGGACCGCGGTCGCGGTCACCGCCACGGCGGCGGTGTTGCGACGGACGAATTTCCGGCAGCGGTAGCTCAGCGTGGCGGGGCGCGCGGTGACGGGTTCGTCGCGCAGGTAATTTTCCACATCGCGCGCAAGGTCCTCGGCGCTGTCGTAGCGGCGGTTGCGATCGGCATCGAGGCACTTGAGCACGATCTGATCGAGGTCTCCCTTGAGGTCGGCCACGAGGCGGGCGGCAGTCTGCGCGCGTTCCGCGGCGCGGCGTTCGCGCTCGGCGGCATCGAACGCGCGCAGGCGCACGGATGGCGCGAGCGGATCCGGGCGGCGCAGCAGGTTTTGCAGGGGCGGCGTGCTCCCGTCGCGCTCCAGCGTCGCATCGAACGGCGGCACGCCCACGAGCAATTCGTAGAGGACCGCGCCGAGGGCGAAGACGTCGCTGCGCGTGTCGACGTCGCCGCTCGCGCCGGCGAGTTGCTCCGGGCTCATGTAGGCCGGCGTGCCGACGAAGAGGTTGAGCCGGGTATATTGCGTGCGCGGGTCGCCGTCGGCGCGCACGGCCTTGGCGATGCCGAAGTCGATCACCTTCGTGGTGAAGTGCTCGCCCTCGCGGCCGACGAGCATGTTCGAGGGTTTCAGGTCGCGATGGATGACGCCCTTCTGATGCGCGTGTTGCACGGCGCGGCAGACCTGCAGGAAAATCCCGAGCCGGGCGCGCAATCCGATCCGTTCTTCGCGGCAAAAAGTCGTGATCGGTCGGCCGCCGACGAGTTCCATCACGAAATAGGGGCGGCCCGCCGGGGTCGCGCCGCCGTCGAGCACGCGGGCGATGTTGGGATGGCTCATCAGCGCGAGCGCCTGCCGCTCCGCTTGGAAGCGCGCGATCACCGCCCGGGTGTCCATGCCGAGCTTCAGGATTTTCAACGCCACGCTGCGTCGCATCGGCTGCTCTTGCTCGGCGCGGTAGACGACGCCGAAGCCGCCTTCGCCGATCTTCTCCACGAGCGTGTAGGGGCCGATGCGCGTGCCGACGCGTTCGCCGATCTCGGCCTCGTCGCCGCTGAGGAACCCGCCGGCCGCGTCCGCCGCGGTGAGCAGGGACTCGACGCGCGCGCGCAGCGCGAGGTCGTCGCCGCAGGCGCGCGCGAGGAAATCCGCGCGCTCGGCCGCCGGCAGTTCCAGGGCCTCGTCGAAGATCTGCCGTTCGCGATTGGGCATGATTCAGGGCGCCGGCGTTTCGCTCGCCCGGATCTTCTCGAACAACCAGGCACGGGCGTAGGCCCAGGTGCGCTTGGCGGTGCGTTCGGAGATGCCGAGCAATTCGGCGGCTTGCGTGAAGGTGAATCCGCCGAAGAAACGCAGGCGCACGAGCTCGGCGGCGTCGGGGTCGAGCACGGCGAGGCGCTCGAGGGCGTCGTTGAGCGCGAGCACGCTTTCCTCGGTGGCGTCGGCGGCGACCTGGATGGCGTCGAGATCGACGCGCACGAGTTTGCCGCCGTGGCGGACCGCGGCCTTGCGGCGCGCGCGGTCGACGAGGATGTGCCGCATGGTCTCGGACGCGGAGGCGAAGAAGTGGCGACGGTTCTCCCACGTGCGGGTCGGATCAGCGAGGAGCTTGAGGAAAGCTTCGTGCACGAGCGCGGTGGGTTGGAGAGTCTGGCCGCCGGGTTGTTTGGCGAGCTTCAGGGCGGCAGCGTGGCGGAGTTCCTCATACATCAACGGAAGGAGCTGCGCCGCACCTTGCGGGTCCTGCTCCTGCGCGGCGCGCAGCACTTGAGTGAGTTCCGACATTCGTTGGGCAAAACAGACAAACCCCGACCGCCAAGCAAGGCGGCCGGGGTTAGCCGAAAGGCCCCTTGGGGTTACAATCCCGTGACGACGCCCGCGGCCGTGACGTCGACCTTGAGCGTGCCTTGGCCCGTGGTCATCACGCTGCCGCCGGGGGCGATGGTGATGACGGTGGAGCCGTTGGCGACGGCAGCGGTGACGGTGTAGCCGGTGCTGGGCGCGAGGTCGGCCACGAGGACGTAGGTGTCCTCGGTCGGGACCGTGAGGGTGAAGCTGCCGGCGATGGGCGCGGCGCTCTTGCTGAAGAGCACGGCGTAGTTGCCGGCGGCGTTGTGGATGATGGTGCCCTCGGCGGCGGCCGTGCTGAGGTTGCCCGCGGCGGCGGTGAGCGCGGTGACGTTGCCGGCTTGCGCGGCGGACGCAGAGGCGTCGAGCACGGTGAGCCAGGTGTTGGTCGCGGCGGGCGTGCCGGGGCGGACTTCGAGGCGGTAGACCTTGTGGTAGTTGAACAGGTCGACGGTGTTCACGACGTGGCCGGCGGGCAGCACGGTGGTCACGCGGCCGCGGAAGAGGTTACCCCCGAAAGCGGCGCGAGTGTCGAGGACGTCGAAGCGGTGCGTGCCGGCGGCGGCGGTCTGCTCGGTGGGAGCGGCGGCGACGTGCCACGCCATCCAGTTGTCGGTGGCGGCGTTGTTCACCGCAGTGCGGTCGTGCACGACGAAGAGTTGCGGACGCAGGTAGACGACGGTGCGAGTCCAGAGATCGATGGGGTGATCGCTGAAATACATCCCCTCGAGATTGGCGCCGCGCATGAGGACGTAGTCGGTGCCTTCCTCGAAGCGCGAGAGCGTGGTGGCGGTTTCGCCGGGGCCGGAAGCGCCTTGGCCGTAGTAGCCGCCGGTGCGGGCCGCGTAGTAGGTGTTGAAGATGCGGCGCGCGCCGGGGACGCCGTCGACGGGCGAGCGGTCGTAGACCTCGTTGTAGATGTTGGTGAAGACGCTGCCGGCGCCGTCGGAGGTGCCGGGGGTGTTGCGCAGGAGCGCGCCCCAAGCGTTGACGACGAACTGCACGCCGCCGCGCTGGATGGCGAGGCCGCCTTGGTCGAAGTGTTCCTCGGCCGACTGGTCGTAGCCGGTGTAGGGGCCGGCTTGGAACGAGGCCCACACGGCGTCGCTGGCCCACGAGCTGCGCATGGCGACTTCGCCGGCGCCGGGCGTGGCGTAGCTGAGCGCGGTGCGGTAGGCGGCGGTGGGCGCGGTGTTGTCGAAGAACAGGAAGTCGGCCCAAGGCTGGATGCTGTTCACGCCTTGCTGGCTGCGGAGGTCGAGCGTGTAGCGCTGCGCCATCGGAGTGTTGTCGCCGTTGGAGAGACGGAGGAGGCCGGTGTATTCGGTGGCCCAGGTGGCGTCGGTGGAGGTGAAGTTGTCGCCGTCGTAGATGAGGCCACGATCGGAGACGGTCTTCATGTCGGGCCAGGTGAACTGGGTGACCCACTTGACGTTGCCGTCGGGATAACCGTGCGGGTGCTCGGCGTCGTGGATGAGATCGAGGCCCTTGGCGGTGAAGGCGGCCGCGAGCGGGCGGAGCATAGCGAGGGTCTCACCCTTGCCGTAGCCCCAGCCGTCGGGAGCGGAGCCGCCACTGAGCCACTGCTGGTGGAAGGGTTGCACGAAGTTGAAGTGCACGCGAGTGAGCCAGTCGTTCCACATGGCGGGGCCTTGGGGATTCTCGCCTTCGGTGGCGAGGGCGCCGAGGGCCTTGGCCGAGTAGTAACCGGCGAAGTAGTTGCCTTGCGGGAAGGAGCGGCCGAAGCCGCCGGACTCGTAGTCGGCGATCCAGCGGTTGATCTCGGTGTAGATCTGCGCGCGGTCGGAATCGGTGAGGGTCTCGAAGATCCAGTCGTAACCGATCGCGAGCGCGGGCACGTAGGCGCGGATCGCCCAGCCGGAGTCGATCAGCGAGCGTCCGTGGTGGATCGGGTCGGAGAGGGCGAGGAGCACCTCGCGCTCCTTGGCGGCGTAGCGCGCGGCGCGGACCGGATCGACGGTCTTGGCGACCATGTAGCCGAGCGCGAGCTCGAAGGACGGCTGCATGTAATCGTAGTATTGGTAGCCGCCGCAGATGGTGTCGCTGGCGTTGGGCTCGTCAGGATAGGCGACGCGCCAAGTGACGTAGGTGTCGCAGGCGTTGCGGAGGCGAATCCAGGCGGGATCGTTGGCCTGCGCGCGCGCCACGAGAGCGGCGAGCGAAGCGGGCGTCACCCAGATGCGCGGGTGCGAGACGTTGCCGGTGCCGGGCACGTAGATCGTGACGACCGTGGAGCGCGTGCTGGTGCCGATCTCGTTGGTCGCGCTCAGCGTGTAGGTGGTGGTGGCGCTCGGTGAGACGGTGTAGCTGTTGCCCGTGACTTCGCCGATGTCGGGCGAGATGCTGATGCGATCCGCGCCGGAGACCGACCACTTGAGCGTGGAATTGGCGCCCGCCTGGATGAAGGCCGGCTGCGCGTAGAAGGAACCGATGACCGGAGCCGTCGGACCGGTGACAGTCACCGTCGTCGTGGCGGTGGCGCTGGAGCTGCCGAGCGAGGCCGTGATGGTGTAGGTCGTGGTGGTGGCCGGCGTGACGGTGTAGCTGTTGCCGGTGACGATGCCGGGGCTCGCGCCGACATCGGCGGCGATGGTGACCTTGTCGGCGTTGGCGACGGACCAGTTCAGCGTCGTGGAGGAGCCGATCGCGATCGTCTCCGGCGAGGCGGCGAAGGAGCTGATCGTCGGGGTCGGCGGCGGACCGACGCGCACGGTGAGCGATTTGAAGATCGTGGTGTTGGTTTCGCCGTTCCAACCGGAGACGGAGTAGCGAGTCGTGGTCTGCGGGCGAACGACGAGCGTGCCGTTGGCCGGGACGGAGCCGGGGTCGCCGCCGGCGTCGGCGGACATCCACAGGCTGCCCATCTTCGTGGTGGTCCAGGCGAGCGTGACGGCTTCGCCGGCCTCGATGCTGTCGGACGAGGCGGTGAAGGTGTCGATCGACGGGCCGGTGGAAGTGCTGACCGTGACGGTGGCCGTGCGCGTGACGCTACCGGCGGTGTTGGTGGCAGTGAGCGTGTAGGTCGTGGTTGCCGCCGGTGAGACATTGCGCGAGGTGCCGGTGACGGCGCCGATGTCGGGCGAAATCGTCACGCTGTCGGCGCCGGTGACGGTCCACGCCAGCGTGGCCGTGCCACCGGGCTGGATGGTGCTCGGCGTGGCGGTGAAGGAGCCGATCGTCGGGGCCGGCGCGGTGGCGGCGGAGACGGTGATCGTCGCTTGGGCCGACGCGGTGGCGTCAGCGGCGGAGACGGCCTTCACGTGATAGGTGCCGGCGACGGCGGGCGCGGTGTAGACACCGGAGCTCGTGATCGAGCCGCCGGCGTTTTCCACGACGCTCCAAGTGACGGATTGGTTCGTGCTGCCGAAGACGGTCGCGGCGAAGGTCGCGGTGGCGCCGGTGCTAAGGGATTTCGTGGTCGGCGAAACCGAGACGGTGACGCTGGTCGGCGCGCCGCCATCGGGGAGGCCGAACTGGTCGGCGGCGTTGGCCGCACCGACGCCGACGGCGCCGATGTCGTTGCCTGCGCCGCTCGTCGGATCGCCAGCGTCAATGAGCGGGCTGCCGGCGGTCGGCGTGTAGTAGTTGCGGTAGGTCGCGAGGATTTGCTGGAGCGTGAGGGTGCGGTTCCAGACGAGGCCGCGATCGATCGAGCTGTAGCTCGGCGGCGTGGGCGTCGCGAAGAGCGGATCGACCTGGGCGTTGACGTCGCCGACGTCCTGCGCCGGGTGGCGGCTGTCGTCGTAGTTGCGGAGCGAGGATACGCCGGGGTTGTAGAACAGGTTGTAGTTCGCGTTGACGGTCGCGGTCGGCTTGATGCTGACGATCGGGTTGCCGTGGAAGCGGTAGAAGACGTTCGACGCGATGGCGCTGGTCGCGCCGTCCTCGGCGAGGAGCGGGATCTGGTTCTGGCTCACGCCGAAGCCGTCGAGCGTGTTGTTGGTGAACTGCACGCCTTGCGGAGCGTAGACGATGAACACGCCCGCGCGGCTGTTGAAGCCTTCGGCGAAGACGTTGTGGTGGACCTGCGCGTTGCTCTGGCTGATCCAGAGCCAATCTTCGTCGGCGTTCAGCACGAGGTTGTAGCGGAAGATGCCGCCGGTGCCGCGCACGGGCCAGGAGCCGCCGCTGACGAGGTTGTGTTCGACGACGAGGTCGGCGCCGCTGTTCATCTCGAAGTTATTGCCCTGGCTCCAACCGCCAAAGTAGAGCTGCTCGGAGAGGTTGCGGCGGACTTGGATGCCGCTGCCGCCTTCGAGGGAAATACCGACGCGCGGTCCGATGAGGACGTTGGTGTCGGCGTCGGTCGAACCGCCGATGAGCCAGTTGCGGGCGTTCTTCACCTCGATGGTGGAGAGGCCGACGTTGTTGCCTTGGAAGAAGTGTTGCGCAGTCGAGCTGCCGAGGAGGCGGATGACGGGGTTCGTCGCGTCGGGACCGTTCGTGAGGTTGATCGGGAACTGAGCGACGTTCATATACATGTTCGAGCGGAAGTCGTTCGCACGGAGGACGGCGGTGGCGGAGCCGTTGGCCGTGAGGTCGAGCGAGTTGGTCGCATCGAAGACGCAGTTCTCGATGTCGATGGCGGAGGTCGTGGTGACCTTGATGCCGGGCGTCGGATCGAGGAGCACGCCGAGGTTGGTGACGTCGACGTTCTTCAGCGTGAGGCGGCCGGTCCACGAATCGCTCGAGCTGATGGTGAAGCCATTGCCGTTGAGGCGAACGCGAGCGGACGGCGAGCCGACGAGCTCGTAGTTGGCCGCGCCGGTGAGCACGACGTTTTCGGTGAGATTGATCACCTGCGCGTAAGCCGGCGGCTCGGCGACGGTGATGGACACGACGGCGCTGTCGAAGACCTTGCCGTCGATGAAGTGGCCGCGCGCCCAGACGCGGTGTTCGCCGGCGGGGAGGCCGGAGAGGTTGGTCTTGTAAACCCAGAACTCAGACTGGGAGCCGGGGATCGTGGCTTGGACGACGTCGTCCACCATGATCTCGACGGACGCGGCGCGGTGGCGGTCGGGCCAGTTATTGATGTCCTCCGCGGATACGAAGACGCGGATCGAGCCGGGCGCGAGGAACTGTTGGCCGGCGTTCGGGCTCATGAGACGGACGGAGTGCGAGCCGTCGCCCGGGGGATTGACCGGCGGCGTGACGACCGGGGCCTTGACCGTGACGGTGGCTTCGGCGGTGGCGTTCGAATCGGCGAGGGCAACCGCGCGGACGTGATAGGTGCCCGCAATCGCCGGAGCGATGTAGAGGCCGGCGCTGTTGATCGAGCCGCCGCCCGTTTCCACGACGCTCCACAGCACGACTTGGTTCTGGCTGCCGGTCACGGAGGCGCTGAAAGCCTGCGTGGCGCTGGTGTTGAGTTGGACGGCCGCGGGATTGATCTGCACGGTCACCGGAACGGGATCGGTGACGGTGACGACGACATCCTTCGTGACGCTGCCGCCCGTGTTGGTCGCCGTGATCGTGTAGGTGGTCGTCGCCGTGGGGCTGGCGGGCACGGACGTGCCGGTGACCGCGCCGATGCCGGGCGAAACCGAGAGCGTGTCGGCGCCGGTGACGTTCCAAGTCAGCGTGGTGGAGGAGCCGCGAACGATCGTGGCCGGATCGGCGGTGAAAGAGGTGATCGCCGGCGCGGGCGTCGCGGGCTTGACGGTGAGCTGGGTGTTGCTGTGCGAAACGACGCCGCCGGGGCTCGTCGCCGTCATGGTGTAGTTGGTCGTGACGGCGGGAGAGACGTCGATCGAGCCGGTGTTACCGGTGAGGGGGCCGGGGCTCTGGCCGACATCGGCCACGACGGAGATCGTGGCGGCGCCGCTGACATCCCAGATGAGGTGCGCGGTTTCGCCGACGGTGATGGAGTTGGGCGCGACGGCGAAGGAGCGGATCACCGGGGCCGGATCTCGCACGGTGATTTTCACGCTCGCGGTGACGGAGCTCGTCTCGTTCGTGGCGGTGAGGAGGTAGTTGGTCGTCGCCGACGGATGGACGTCGAAGGAGTTGCCAGTGACGACGCCGGGGGCGTTGCCGACGTCGGTGGCGATGGTGACGGTGGTCGCGCCGTTGGTGACCCACGAGAGAGTGGCGGTGCCACCTTGGTCGATCGTGGCGGGCTCAACAGCGAAGGAGCTGATGGTCGGCGCGGGCGGCTTCACGGCGACGGAGACAGTGCGCGTGACGGCGCCGGCGGCGTTGGTCGCGGTGAGCGTGTAGACGGTGTTCTGCGTCGGCGAGACGGAGCGGCTGTTGCCCGTGACGACGCCGGGGCTCGCGCCGACATCGGCGGCGATGGCGACTTCGCTGGCGCCGTCGACGGCCCAAGCGAGCGTCGTGGAACCGCCGGTGACGATGACCGTCGGCTCCGCGGTGAAGGAACCGACGACCGGAGCGCTCACGTTGACGGTGACGCTCTTGCTGTCCTGGCCGCCGGCATTGGCGGCCGTCAGCGTGTAGGTGGTCGTGGCTTGCGGCGAAACGCTGCGCGTGTCGCCCGACACGGCGCCGATGTCCGGCGCGAGCGTCAGCGTGGCGCTGCCGTTGACCGACCAGCTCAGCTGGCTGCTCTGGCCGGGGAAAATCGTGACCGGGGCGGCGGCGAAGCTCGCGATCGTGGGCGCCGGCGGATTGACGGTGACCGAGGCTGTGCGCGTGACGACGCCGGACTCGTTGCGAGCGGTGAGGGTGTAGGTGGTCGATTGCGCCGGGGTCACCGGGACGCTGTTGCCCGTGACGACGCCGGGGCTCGCGCCGACGTTGGCGGCGACGGAGATTTCAGCGGCGCCGTCGACGGCCCAGACGAGCGTGGTCGACTGACCTTCGGTGATGGTGGCGGGTTGCGCGGCGAACGAGTTGATCGTGGGCGGCGGCACCGGCTGCGAAACGGCGAGCGAAACGGTTTTGGTAACGGAGCCGCCGGTATTCGTGGCGGTGAGCGTATAGACGGTGCTGGCGGTCGGGCTCACCGGGACGCTGGAGCCGGTGACGGCACCGACGCCGGGGGAGATGGAAAGCGAAGCGGCGCCGGAAACCGACCAGGCGAGCGTGCTGCTTTGGCCGGCCACGATGGCGGGCGGAGTCGCGGTGAAGCTATCGATCGTCGGCGGAGCGACGGTGACGGTGACCGTGGTCTTCTTGGTGACGCTGCCGTTGAGATTCTTGGCGGTGAGCGTGTAGGTGGTCGTGGCGGCCGGGGTGACCGTGGCGGTCGTGCCGGTCACCGTGCCGAGATTCGGAGAGATCGAAACGGAATCGGCGCCGCTGACGGACCAGTTCAACGTGGTGCTTTGGCCGGCAAAGATGGTCGCGGGAGCGGCGGCGAAGGACGAGATGGTGGGCTTGGGACCGGGAGGAACGACGACGACGGGAATCGAGCGCGCACCGGTGCCAGCGGTGTTGACCGCGGTGACGGTGTAAGTGGTGCTGGCCTGCGGATAGACCTTGGTGCTGGTGCCGAAAACGTTGCCGAGGTTCGCGCCGGAGTCGGTGGTGACGGTGTAGTAGTTGGCTCCGGTGCCCGTCCAAGCGAGCGTCACGGCGGTGCCGGGAAGAACGGGCGAGGGCTTCGCCGTGAGCGTGTTGACGGTCGGCGGGACGATGACAGTGATCTTCTTGGTCTTGGAAACGCTGCCGGACGCATTCGTCGCGGTCAGCGTATACGTGGTGGTCGCGCTCGGCGTCACCGTGGCCTCGGAGCCCGTGATCGGGCCCACATCCGGCGAGATCGAGACCTGGGCGCCGTTCGAGACGGACCAATTCAGCGAGACACTCTCGCCGAGATTGATCGTGGTGCTACCGGATTGGTTGAACGAGTAAATCACCGGCCGGGCCGCATGGGCGGCGGGCACGCCGAAAAGCGCAGTCGCGACGGCGAGCAACGCGACAGGCAGGAAAGTTCGCAGGAGGGAGATCGGATTCATGTTTGGCTAAACGGACCTAACGGAATCCTCCCCGCAAACGGGCCAGTCGCTTGCATTTTACGAACGCCTTACAGGCTGACCAATCGGCTAAGGCGCAACGGCGCGCGGCGCCCGCGCATCATCGTAGCCCGTAGTAGATCGATTAACGTGCTCGGAGTTGCTCGCGGGCCAGCGCGGCATTGCGCGCATAGTCGGCGTTGTCCGGCGCGAGCCGGACGGCGGCCTCGAACTCGGCCAACGCCTCCCCCACCCGGCCGACGCGAGCGAGCGTCACGCCGCAGGCATTGCGGAGTCCCGCATGGTCGGGGCGCAGGTGCACGGCCTCGCGGATTTGCGCCAGAGCGGCGTCGTGACGGTCGAGCGCGGCGAGCACAGCGCTAAAATTGGCGCGGGCCTCGGCGTCAGCCGGCGTGAGCGCGAGCAGACGCTCGTAACGCGCGGCCGCCTCGGTGAAGCGGCCCGCCTGCGCGAGCGTGTTGGCGAGATTGTAGAGTGCACCGGCGAAATCAGGCCGCGCGCGCAACGCCGCCTCGAAGCGCGCGATGGCCTCGTCGACGCGGCCCTCCGCGAGGAGCGCGTTGCCGAGATTCGAAAGCGTGGTCGCGTCACCCGGACGCGCGACGAGTGCGCGCTCGAACAACGCGCGCGCCGCCGCGAAATCACCGCGCGCCTGCTGGACGTTGCCAAGGTTGTTCAAGGCCTCGGGCACCGGCTCGAGCGCGACGGATCGCTCCAGCCAGCGTTGCGCCGCGTCGACGTTGCCGTCGCGCAGGTAGTAATCGCCGAGCAAGGCCATGGCGCGGGCGTTGCCGGGACGCTGCGCGACGATCTGTTCATACATGGCCGTGCGTGAGGCGTAGAGGTCGTTGCGCAGCCACGTCGACACGCCGAGCGCGAGCACGAGCGGCGCAAACACGAACCACACACGCGCTCGCAGCCAAGTCACGCCCGCGGCCGCGACCAATACGCAAAGTCCGGCGAGCGGCAGATAGGTGCGATGTTCTGCCATCGTCTGCGTCGCAATTGGCACAACGCTCGAACTCGGCGCGAGCACCGTGAAGAAGAACCCCACCGCGAAGCCCCACGCCTGCCCGCGCCGGACCGCCCAGGCGGACGCTGCAAGGAGTCCTAGCACGAGAACCGCAGCAGGCAGCACGCGCGCCCAGTCGGTCACGAGCGGCGTGCCGTAATCGAGCACGAGCGGGTGCGGCCAGACAAAGAGCCGCAGGTAATGCGTGATCGCTGGCAATTGCGTGAGCGCATAGTCGCGCACCGAAACCGCCGTGCCAAAACCCGCGGTGCCACCGCGGCCCGCCGTCGAGAGCACCAGCGCGCCGAGCAGCAACCACGTGCCCGCGAGCGCCAGATGCAGTCGGCCGCGCTGCGTCCAGACGGCGCGCCACGAGCCGGCAAGGAACAGGCGGTCGTAGAGCGCGAGCACCAGCGGCGCGGTGGCCATGACTTCCTTCGACGCCATGCCCGCGAGACACGCGACGACGGCCGCGATCGGCCAACGGCGCCGCGCCGGTTCCTCGTGCGCGCGGATGAGAGAAAGCCACGCCGTCAGAAAAAACAGGGCGACCAACGACTCCGCACGCTGCACGACGTAGGTGACCGATTCCGTCTGCAGTGGATGCAGCAGCCACAGCGCCGCCGCGATGAACGCGACGAGCGAGGCGTCGGCCGACCAGCGCGGCGCGAGCGAGCGCTGCCGGAGCGTGCGACGGACGATGGCCGCGAGCAGCAGGCCGTTGGCGAGGTGGATCGCGAGGTTGAAAAGGTGATAACTCCACGGCTCGACGCCACTGAGGCCGCGATTCAGCGCGAAACTCAACGCGAGCAGTGGGCGCCCGCTGAGCGTGAGGCCGCCGTCGGCCGGCGGCAGCATGGCCGTGGAGAAGTGCTGCAACGCCGGGTTGTCGACCAGCGAAGCTTGGTCATCGAACAGGAACTGACCGCGAAAACTGTTGAGGTAGGCGGTGGCGGCGAGGAGCACGAGCAATGCGCCGGCAAGCCAGGGACGGTCGAGCAATCGTGAAAAAGTCGCGGTCAACGCGGGAGCGGTTTTAGGGCCTGGGCTCAACGGTTGGGGTCTTCGAGGTCCGCCTTCGCCGAGGCTTCAGCGGGCAAGTTTCTTTCGCCTCGCGAAGGAAACTTGGTGCTCAGGGGGGGACTCGAACCCCCATGCGGTTAAGCACAGGCTTCTGAGACCTGCGTGTCTACCAGTTCCACCACCTGAGCGGAGAGGAA